>JAQAZP010000384.1:0-11136 GCA_032127265.1 Acidobacteriota bacterium | reverse complement strand
ATGGTAATGCCCGGCGACAACGTGAACATGACCATGACGCTGATCACGCCGATCGCCATGGAGAAGGGGATGCGTTTCGCCATCCGCGAAGGCGGCCGGACGGTTGGCGCCGGAACGGTCACCGAGATCATCGAATAGCTGAGAGCGAGTAGCGAAGAGCAAATAGCTGTGACGGCCCCGCAGCAGACCGGGGCCGCTGGGAAGAGCCGCGGCTCGGCCGGAACGGTCGCCCCCGGTAAGCGGGTTTTGTGATGAGGGACAACATCATCCTCGCATGCACCGAGTGCAAGCGGAGGAACTACACCACCACGAAAAACAAGAAAAAGACCACCGGCAAGCTTCAACTGAAGAAATTCTGTCCGTTCTGCCGGAAGCACATTCTCCACAAGGAGTCCAAATAAAGATTTTAGCGGGAGACCCGGGAAGAAATACTCGTCCCGATCATCGAGGGAACTTTGGTTTAACCAGCAACGTGGTGTCCTCCTGCTGTCAGTTGCCACACCAGATGCAGTCAGCTGGGTGTTACCATCGTTCCATGTACAGGCCAGTAGCTCTAATGGTAGAGCACCGGACTCCAAATCCGGGGGCTGGGGGTTCGAATCCCTCCTGGCCTGCCACTGCCAATTGGCCAGAACCACCCGACGGTGTCGGGGAATAGCAGAAGGGGAGTTCGACCAGTGTTCGCAAGGGCCCTGCAATTCCTGAGTGAGGTCAAGGCAGAGTTGAAGAAGGTCAGTTGGCCCTCCCGCAAGGAGGTCTACGGGACCACCACCGTGGTGATCATCTCGGTCTTCATCTTCGCCGCCTTCTTTTTTGTTGTCGATCAGGGACTGAACCGTTTCATACAGTTCATCCTGACCTCCTTCGGGAGTCAATAAGCGGGAGCGGAAAGGTCGACCGATGGAAAAGAAGTGGTATGTTATCCACACCTACTCCGGGTTTGAGAAGAAAGTCCAGGAAAGCCTGCGGCAACGCGTCGAGGACCTGGAAATGGCGGAGGAGATCGACGACGTCCTGGTTCCCACCGAAAACGTGGTGGAAATGAAGGGCGGCAAGAAAGTGGTGACGCCCAAGAAGTTTTTCCCGGGGTATGTGCTGGTGCACATGGTGTTGTCCGATGCGGCCTGGCACCTGATCAAAAGCACCCCGAAGGTCACCGGTTTTGTCCGGCTCGGGGCGCATCCCACGCCGCTGAGTGACGAGGAATTCGCCCAGATCACGGAGAAGATGGACGCTTCCAAGGAGAAGCCGAAGCCCAGATTCTCCTTCGAGAGCGGGGAGTCGGTGCGGATCATCGACGGTCCGTTCAGCAACTTCACCGGGGTGGTGGACGAGGTCAACGAGGACAAGAATACGCTCAAGGTGATGGTCACCATTTTTGGCCGGGCCACGCCTGTGGAGCTTGATTTTTTACAGGTCGAGAAAGTCTAGCACCGCAGGCATGCATCAGCCTGGCGGCGGTAAACGGGGAGTCACCGAGGTAGTCCAATGGCGAAGAAAATAACCGCGGTCATTAAACTTCAGATCGAGGCCGGCAAGGCAACGCCCGCGCCTCCGGTGGGCCCGGCGCTGGGTCAGCAGGGCGTGAACATCATGGAGTTCTGCAAGGCATACAACGCCAAAACCCAGGCCCAGGCGGCGGAGGGGCTGATCGTCCCCGTGGAGATCACCGTCTACGCCGACCGATCGTTCACTTTTGTTACCAAGACGCCGCCGGCCGCCGTGCTGCTGAAGCGTGCGGCGAAGATCGCCAAGGGATCGGGTGAGCCGAACAAGAGCAAGGTAGGATCCGTCACGACCACGCAGCTGGAGGAGATCGCCAGGCAGAAGATGCCCGATCTCAATGCCGCGAATCTGGACGCCGCGGTGAAGATCATCGCGGGGACCGCTCGCAGCATGGGGCTGGAGGTCGAAAACTGAGCACTCCTTATCGTTCCTGCCCTTGCTGGACCGGTGCGGCGGATCACGCGGGAGGGGGCGGGCGCGGAAATGGATGTGAGAAGGAGTTTGGTGTATGGCGCGGATGACGAAAAAGCGGTCCGAGGTGCAGGAGCACCTGGAGGACCGTGAATACCTGCTGGATGAAGCGATTCCGCTGCTCCAGAAGTTGAGCTACGTGAAGTTCGACGAAACCGTCGAACTCTCCATGCGGCTCGGCGTCAACCCCCGGCACGCTGACCAGATGGTCCGCGGCACGGTGATGCTGCCCCACGGTACCGGCAAGACGGTGCGGGTGGTGGTCATCGCCCAGGGCGAGAAAGTCACCGAGGCCGAGGCGGCCGGTGCCGATTTCGTCGGGGGCGAGGATCTGGTGCAGAAGATTCAGAAGGGCTGGCTCGACTTCGACGCGGTTATCGCCACCCCGGACATGATGAAGCACGTGGGGAAGCTGGGCAAGATTCTCGGACCGCGGAAGATGATGCCCAACCCCAAAACCGGCACGGTCACTTTCGACGTGGGCTCCGCGGTTGAGGAGACCAAGGGCGGCAAAATAGAGTTCCGCGTAGACAAGACCGCAGTCATTCACTGCCCGGTGGGCAAGCTCTCCTTCGACGCTGAAAAGCTGCAGGAGAACCTCAGCACGGTGATAGGTGCTGTGGTGCGTGCCAAGCCGGCATCGGCCAAGGGGAAATACATCATCAAGGTCCACGTCTCCTCCACGATGGGGCCGGGCCTTAGTATTTCGTCGGCCTCGTGGGACAAGAAGTGACGGAGGCCCCTGGAAAATGAAAAGCAAGGACGAAAAGAGAAAGCTGGTGGAAGAGCTGAAGGACGAGCTGGCCTGGGCCAGGTCGGCCTATCTCTTCGACTTCCGCGGTGTCCAGGTCGGGCCGGTGAACCAGCTTCGCCGGCAGATCGAGACCAGCAACTGCCGCTACCGGGTGGAAAAGAACACCCTTATCGGCTACGCAGTGGAAGGCACCGAAATGGAGTCGCTGGGCGCGGAGCTCACGGGGATGACGGCCATTGCCTATTCCGGCGAAGACCCGGTGGCACTGGCCAAGGTGCTCACCGCCTTTGCCAAGGAGAACCCCACCTTCACCTTCAAGACCGGAATGGTGGAGGGGCGGGTTATCACCGGTGACCAGCTGAAGGAGATCGCCTCCATGCCTGGTCGGGAGCAACTGCTCTCCAAGCTGGTCTTCCTGCTTCAGTCGCCCATCAGGGGTCTGGTCACCGTGCTCTCCGGCACGGCCCGGAGCCTGGTGACCGTGCTGAGCCAGATCGCGGAGCAAAAGGAACAATAGATCGACCGCGGGGAACCGCGGCGAAAACTATAGGGCGGCAGCGGCAGGCTACCGCCAATCCGTTCTTAAAGATTCGATTCGTGGCGTGCCACAGAACGTGCAGAGGGAGATCGACAAATGGCTGAACTTACCAACGAAGACCTGATCAAGCACATTGAAGAGATGAACGTGCTCCAGCTCAACGAGCTGGTCAAGGAGCTGGAAGAAAAATTCGGTGTCAGCGCCGCCATGGCCGTCCCGATGGCCGCGGCGGCCGGTGGCCCGGCCGCTGAAGCGGCCGTTGCCGAGGAGCAGATCGAGTTCGACGTGATCCTCACTGCCATCGGTCCGAAAAAAATCAACGTGATCAAGGTGGTCCGCGAGGTCACCAGTCTCGGTCTGAAGGAAGCCAAGGAAGTGGTGGACAGCGCACCCAAGGCGGTCAAGGAAGCTGTTTCCAAGGACGAGGCCGAGAAGGTCAAGAGTAAGCTGGAAGAAGTCGGAGCTACCGTCGAGATCAAGTAGCCGGCGGTCAACATTGACCTGGCTGTCGCTGCTTGGCCGTTCGTCGGCGAGTTGAACGCGTCGCCGGGGAGAGGGGCCGACCCCTCGAACCGTTTACAGTCAGACCGGATCGTGCCGGCGGGTAGCGGGACGTCCGGGGTGGTGCCCGGGAGGCTGTTCGGCTTCCCCGGCCGGCCCCGGGTTGTTCCGGCAGCCCGCTATGGTAGCGTCGAACGGTGGGCTAATTCTTGATCAGGAGACCAGGAGTGCAAATGATGCCGAACTCGCCCTTAGTTCCAGGGGATGACTCCCGGATCGATTTTTCCAAAATTTCGACCACCATCCCGATCCCAAATCTGATCGACGTCCAGAAACGGTCGTACGACAAGTTTCTGCAGTTGAACCTGCTCACTTCGGAGCGGGAGGATTTCGGGCTGAAGGCTGTATTCAATTCCGTCTTTCCGATAACCAACTTCAAGGGCACCTGTTCGCTGGAGTTCGTCGATTACTCCATCGGCACCTGGCAGTGCCGCTGCGGAAAACTGGACGGGCTGGAGAACCTGCGCAGCACCTGCGGCAACTGCGGCGACCGGATCATCCACGATGACCCGATGGACGACTCGGTGATCTGCCAGGATTGCGGCTCGCTGAACAAGAGCCAGGTCCCGCTGTGCGACAACTGCGGCGACCCGGTGTCGCTGCAGCTGAAGTATGACGTCCTGGAGTGCCAGGAGCGGGGGATGACCTATTCGGTGCACCTCAAGGTGCGGGTGCGCCTGGTTGTCTGGGACCGCGACCCGGAAACCAATGTCCGGTCGATCCGCGACATCAAGGAACAGGAAGTCTACTTCGGCGACATCCCGTTGATGACCGACAGCGGAACCTTTATCATCAACGGCACCGAACGGGTTATCGTCAGCCAGCTTCACCGGTCCCCCGGCGTCTTTTTCCACGCCGACCCGCCCAAGTCCATCTACTCGGCCCAGATCATCCCCTATCGCGGCAGCTGGGTGGAATTCGAGTACGACGCCAAGAACCTGCTCTACGTCCGTATCGACCGCAAACGGAAATTCCTCGCCACCGTGTTCCTCAAGGCTCTCGGCCTGCGCAACAACGAGGATATCATTCGCACCTTCTTTCCGGTGCAGCAGGTGGACGTCGACGAGGATGGCCAGATGTCCCTGCTGCTCAACGAGGGGCTGGTGGGTCGCCGTTTCGGCGCCGATATCAAAATCCCCGGGGCACGGAAAAGCGATCCGCTGGTGGCTGCCGGCAAGCGTTTTTCCAATGCGGCCTGGAGCCAGCTGAAGAAGAGCGGCAAGGAGCTTCGCATATCGGTGACCATCGAGGATCTCGCCGGCGGCTGCCTGGTACGCGACGTGATCAACCTGGAAACCGGCGAGGTGGACGCCGAGCCCAACGTGGCCCTGGACGAGGGGATGCTGGAAAAGGTCCTGGCCAGCGGGATGAAGGAGTTCGAACTCTACTTTCCCGAAGACTCGGACCTCGGGGGCATGCTGACCGCTTCCATGCTCAAGGACACGGTGGCCGGCACCGAGGACGCCCTGCTGGAAATCTACCGCCGGCTGCGGCCCGGCGACCCGCCCACGGTGGACAGTTCCAAGGCCCTGTTCGAGGGTATGTTCTACAACGCCCAGCGCTACGACTTCTCCCGGGTGGGCCGGCTGAAATTCAACACCAAGCTGGGCAAGCCGGCGGAGTCCGATCTCGACCGCCGCGTCCTCTCCCCCGAGGACGTCTACGACGTGGTGCGCTACCTGCTCAAGCTGAAGAAGAGCATCGGCTACGCCGACGACATCGATCACCTGGGCAACCGCCGCGTCCGTTCGGTGGGCGAGCTGCTGGAAAACCAGTTCCGTATCGGGCTGGTGCGCATGGAGCGGGCGATCAAGGAGAAGATGAGCGTCTTCCAGGAAATGACCTCGGCGATGCCCTTCGACCTGATCAATGCCAAGCCGGTGATCGCCGCGATCCGCGAGTTCTTCGGCTCGAGCCAGCTCTCGCAGTTCATGGACCAGACCAACCCGCTCTCCGAGATCACCCACAAGCGGCGCCTCTCCGCCCTGGGACCCGGCGGCCTGAGCCGCGAGCGGGCGGGGTTCGAGGTCCGCGATGTGCACACGACGCACTACGGCCGGATCTGCCCCATCGAGACTCCTGAAGGACCGAACATCGGCCTGATCTCCTCGCTCAGCTGCTTCGCCCGGATCAACGAGTACGGCTTCATCGAAAGCCCCTACCGCAAGGTGGAGAACAGCCGGGTGGTGGATTACGTGAAGATCTACAATCCCGGCGACAGCAAATACAAGCTGGCGGACCAGGTGACCGTTGAGGCCTTCGACCGGACCAACAACGAGATGCGCAAGAAGAAGATGAAGCAGGCCCAGGCCCACCCGTTTCCCTTCTACCTCTCGGCCTGGGAGGAGGATCGCTACACCATCGCCCAGGCTAACGCGCCGCTGGACAGCCGCGGCCGCTTTGTCAACGACCGGGTCAATGCCCGCCGCCGCGGCGATTTCCGTCTGGTGCCCAAGGAAGAGATCGACTTCATCGATGTCTCGCCCAAGCAGCTGGTCAGCGTGGCCGCTGCGCTGATTCCGTTCCTCGAGCACGACGATGCCAACCGCGCCCTGATGGGCTCGAACATGCAGCGTCAGGCCGTGCCCCTGCTCAAGGCCGAGGCCCCGGTGGTGGGCACCGGGATGGAAGGCCGCGCCGCCAGGGACTCCGGGGCGGTGGTGATCAGCCGGCGGGCCGGGGTGGTGGACCGGGTGGATGCCTCGCGGATCATCATCAAGGTCGAGCGCAAGCTGCCCAATGGCGAGAAGGAATACACCGCTGAGGTCTACGACCTGACCAAGTTCCACCGCTCGAACCAGAACACCTGCATCAACCAGAAGCCCATCGTGGAAAAGGGTCAGAAGGTGGAACAGGGGCAGATCATCGCTGACGGACCGTGCACCGAAAACGGTGAACTGGCCCTGGGGCGCAATGTGCTGGTGGCCTTCATGCCCTGGCGCGGTTACAATTTTGAAGACGCCATGCTGGTCAGCGAGCGGCTGGTCCGCGAAGACTTTTACACCTCGATCCACATCGAAGAGTTCGAGGTCGAGGCCCGTGACACCAAGATGGGCCCCGAGGAGATCACCCGCGACATCCCCAACGTCTCCGAGGACGCGATGCGCGAACTTGATGACTCGGGCATTATCCGCATCGGGGCCTATGTCCAACCTGGTGACATCCTGGTGGGCAAGGTGACCCCCAAGGGGGAGACCCAGCTCACGCCGGAGGAAAAGCTGCTGCGGGCCATTTTCGGCGAAAAGGCCGGTGATGTGCGTGACGCCTCGCTGGCTACCCCGCCGGGGATCGAAGGAATCGTGGTGGATGTCAAGGTCTTCGCCCGCAAGGGCGCCGACAAGGATTCCCGGACCGTCGAGATCGAGTTCCAGGAAACGGAAAAGATGGAGCGCAACCTCAACGACCGGATCCGCATTATCCGCGAGGAGTGGAAGAACCGCGCGGTCAACCTGTTGCGGGACAAGGTGCTCTCCCGGAAGATCGTCCACCCCGAGACCGACGAGTTGCTGATCGAAGCCGGGGCCAAGCTCTCCGAGAAGAACCTCAAGAAGCTCAGCTTCTCCATGTTCCAGGAAATCAGGCTCAAGGGCCGCAGCGACAAGGTCGAGGCCGAGCTGGCCGAGATGGAAGCCTCCTCCCAGCGCCAGGTGGAAATCCTGAAAAAGCTCTACGGCGAAAAAGTCGATCGGATGAAGAAGGGCGACGAGTTGCCGCCGGGCGTGATCAAAATGGTCAAGGTCTACGTGGCGATGAAGCGCAAGCTTTCGGTGGGTGACAAGATGGCCGGACGCCACGGCAACAAAGGCGTCATCTCCCGCGTGGTACCCGAAGAGGATATGCCCTACCTGCCGGACGGAACGCCGGTGGACCTGGTGCTCAACCCCCTCGGCGTCCCCTCGCGGATGAACGTGGGCCAGATCCTGGAGACTCACCTGGGCTGGGCGGCCCACGAACTGGGCCTGCGGATGGCCACCCCGGTGTTCGACGGGGCCAAGGAGTACGAGATCAAGGAGCTGCTGGTGAAAGCCGGGTTGCCCACCAATGGCAAGTCGCAGGTCTTTGACGGCATGAGCGGCGAACCCTTTGAGCAGCAGGTGACCGTGGGCTACATCTACATCATGAAGCTCTCGCACCTGGTGGACGACAAGATTCACGCCCGCTCCATCGGGCCCTATTCGCTGATCACCCAGCAGCCCCTGGGCGGCAAGGCCCAGTTCGGCGGCCAGCGATTCGGCGAAATGGAGGTCTGGGCGCTTGAAGCATATGGCGCGGCGAATATCCTGCAGGAGCTATTGACCTCCAAGTCGGATGACGTCTACGGACGGACCAAGATTTACGAGGCGTTGGTCAAGGGCGAGGTCCCCGCGGATCCGGGGCTGCCCGAGTCCTTCAACGTCCTGATCAGAGAGCTGCAGAGCCTCTGCCTGGACGTGGAGCTGAAAAAGCGGGGCGACCGTAAAGTGCAGATTTGACGCGGGCCGGGACCGCGTTCATGCCGGCCGTCGCGGCTGGCTCTATTCAGGGATCCGAAGGGAGGATTATCGTGGAGAGAACCTTTGGCGAGGTTTCCAGACAAGGCACGATAAACGACTTTGAGAGCATCCGGATAAAACTGGCGTCGCCGGAGACCATTCGTTCATGGTCCCACGGCGAGGTGACCAAGCCGGAAACCATCAACTACCGGACTTTCAAGCCCGAACGCGACGGACTGTTCTGCGCCAAGATCTTTGGCCCGATCACCGACTGGGAGTGTCTCTGCGGCAAGTACAAGCGGATGAAACACCGGGGGGTGGTCTGCAACAAGTGCGGCGTGGAAGTGACCCAATCCAAGGTGCGCCGCGAGCGGATGGGCCACATCGAACTGGCCTCTCCAGTGTCCCACGTCTGGTTCTTCAAGGGTCTGCCCAGCCGCATCGGCCACCTGCTGGACATCTCGCTGCGCGAGCTGGAGCGTATTCTCTATTTCGACGCCTACGTGGTGATCGAACCGGGGGACACTCCGCTGAAGGAGCAGGAGCTGCTCACCGAGGAGAAATACCGCGCGCTGCGGGCCGAGTACGGCCAGAAGTTCGTGGCCAAGATGGGCGCCGAGGCGATCAAGGAATTGCTGCGGCGGTTGGAGCCGGAAGAACTGTCCGAGGAATTGCGCGAGGAGATGAAGACCGCCACCTCAGTGCAGAAACGGATGAAGCTCTCCAAGCGGCTCAAGGTGCTCACGGCTTTCGTCAAGTCGGGCAACCAGCCGGAGTGGATGATCCTCGACGTGATCCCGGTGATCCCCCCCGAGCTGCGGCCGCTGGTGCCCCTGGACGGCGGGCGTTTTGCCACCTCGGACCTCAACGACCTCTATCGCCGGGTGATCAACCGCAACAACCGGCTGAAGAAACTGATGGAGCTCAAGGCCCCCGACGTGATCATTCGCAACGAGAAGCGGATGCTCCAGGAGGCGGTGGACGCATTGTTCGACAACGGCCGCCGGGGCCGGATTCTCCGCGGGGCCAACTATCGCCCGCTGAAGTCGCTCAGCGACACCCTCAAGGGCAAGCAGGGCCGTTTCCGTCAGAACCTGCTGGGCAAGCGTGTGGACTACTCCGGCCGTTCGGTGATCGTGGTGGGGCCGGACCTCAAGCTGCACCAGTGCGGGCTGCCGAAGAAGATGGCCCTCGAGCTGTTCAAGCCCTTCATCTACAACCGCCTGGAAGCCGAGGGCCACGTGGCCACGATCAAGGCGGCCAAGGAGATGGTGGAACAGCAGCGCGATGAGGTATGGGACATCCTCGAGGAGGTGATCCAGGATCATCCGGTGCTGCTCAACCGCGCCCCGACCCTGCACCGTCTCGGTATCCAGGCCTTCCAGCCGGTATTGGTCGAGGGCAAGGCGATCAAGATCCACCCGCTGGTCTGCACCGCGTTCAACGCCGACTTCGACGGCGACCAGATGGCGGTGCACGTGCCGCTGTCGCACAAGGCGCAGATCGAGGCCCGGGTGCTGATGCTCTCCACCGAGAACATCC
The DNA here is from genome assembly GCA_032127265.1 of Acidobacteriota bacterium. Classification (GTDB taxonomy): domain Bacteria; phylum Acidobacteriota; class JAQAZP01; order JAQAZP01; family JAQAZP01; genus JAQAZP01. The sequence goes on along the minus strand of JAQAZP010000384.1, from coordinate 1,292 downwards.
TCTCACCAGCCCACGGCCTGCCCCTGGCCGTGCCCAGCCAGGACATCGTGCTCGGCATCTACTACATGCTGCTATCCAAACCGGGGGCCAAGGGCGAAGGGCGGCTCTTCGGCCACATGGACGAGGTGGTCCTGGCCCTCGAGGCGGGTGAAGTGGAGACGCTGAGTCCGATCCGGCTCCGCTTCAGCGGTCGCCTGCTCGACCTGGGCAAGATGTATGACGACCAGGACGTGCTCCATGCCGAGATCCACGAAGTGGAGAACGAGATTCTCGAGACCACCGTGGGCCGCGTGATTTTCAACAGCCACTTGATCGAAGAGATTCCCTTCATCAACGGTGTGCTGAAGAAGAAGGGCCTGACACAGCTGGTCAATTTCTGCGTGCTGCGTCACGGCAAGGAGCGTTCGGTCGAACTGTTGGACCGGCTGAAAAACCTCGGTTTCCTCTACGCTACCAAGGCCGGTATCTCCATCGGCATCGACGACATGCTGATCCCCGAAGCCAAGGTCGCGCTGGTGGACGGTGCGCGCGCGGAAGTGATCGAGGTCGAGACGCAGTACAAGGAAGGCGCGATCACCAACCGCGAGCGCTACAACAAGGTGGTCAGCATCTGGTCCAAGGTCACCGAGGACATCTCCCAGGAGATGTATCAGGCGATGAAGGACTACGACGTGGCGGAGATGAAGGAGTTCAACCCGATCTTCGTCATGGCCGACTCCGGCGCCCGTGGCTCGAAGCAGCAGATCCGCCAGTTGGCCGGCATGCGCGGCCTGATGGCCAAGCCCTCCGGTGAGATCATCGAGACGCCCATCGAGGCCAACTTCCGTGAAGGCCTCAACGTTCTGCAGTACTTCATCTCGACCCACGGCGCCCGCAAGGGTCTGGCCGACACCGCGCTGAAGACCGCGAACTCGGGCTACCTGACCCGGCGCCTCGTCGACGTGACGCAGGACCTGGTGGTGACCAACGACGACTGCGGCACCACCAACGGCGTCCAGATGAAGGCGCTGGTCGAGGGCGGCGAGGTGATCGAGCCGCTGCGCGAGCGCATTCTCGGCCGCACCGTCGCCTCCGACGTCGTCAACCCGGAAACGCAGGTCACGCTGTACGAGGCCGGCACGCTGCTGGGCGAGGACGAGGTCGAGCAGATCGAGCAGCTGGGCATCGACGAGGTCAAGGTGCGCACGCCGCTCACCTGCGACACGCGCTACGGGCTGTGCGCCGCCTGCTACGGCCGCGACCTCGGCCGCGGCCACCTGGTGAACGTCGGCGAGGCGGTCGGCGTGATCGCC
>JAQAZP010000383.1:0-4509 GCA_032127265.1 Acidobacteriota bacterium | reverse complement strand
ATGGTAATGCCCGGCGACAACGTGAACATGACCATGACGCTGATCACGCCGATCGCCATGGAGAAGGGGATGCGTTTCGCCATCCGCGAAGGCGGCCGGACGGTTGGCGCCGGAACGGTCACCGAGATCATCGAATAGCTGTGACGGCTGCTTCCGGGCCGGAGGATTGAAGAGCGATGAACGAACGGATTCGAATCAGACTCAAGGCTTACGACTACCGGGTGCTGGACCGTTCCACCGGTGAGATCGTAGAGACCGCACGGCGCACAGGCGCGCGGGTGGCCGGACCGATCCCGCTGCCCACCAGCATTAACCGTTACTGCGTGCTCCGCTCGCCCCACGTGGACAAGAAGTCCCGGGAGCAGTTCGAGATCCGCACGCACAAGCGGCTGATGGATTTGCTGGAGCCCACCCCTGAAACCGTCGAGGCCTTGATGAAGCTCGACCTCCCGGCTGGTGTGGACGTGGAGATCAAGGCGCTGAAGTAGCCCCGGGCGATTCGGCGTGTTTCCCGGTAACAGTACCGGCCCGGGACCGCGGGCAACCGCCGCGGGGGACGGTATGATGTCCGGCTGGAGTTGAAGGCAGGAGCGCGAGAGATGGTGAGCGGAATCATCGGAAAAAAGGTAGGCATGACCCAGCTGTTCGATGAGAACGGCGTGGTCACGCCTGCCACGGTGCTCGAAGTGGGGCCCTGCGTGGTTCTGCAGAAGCGCACTATGAAGCGGGACGGCTACCGTGCCGTCCAACTCGGCCTGGTGGAGCACCTCAACTGGAAAAAAATCAACAAACCCCTTGAAGGCCATATCAAGCGGGCGTCCAGCGAAGCTGACCCCGATGGTAAGGCGTCTTTGCCGCCGATGAAATTCCTTCGGGAGTTCCCCATCGACGAGGGGGGTGACGAAGTGGCCGTGGGCGACAAGGTGCTGGTGAACATGTTCAAGGCTGACGACTACATCACCATCATCGGCAAGAGCAAGGGTGCCGGGTTCGCCGGCGTGATAAAGCGTCACGGTTTCGGCGGCGGGCGGGCGACCCACGGGTCGATGTTCCACCGGGCCCCCGGCTCCATCGGTTGTTCGGCTTACCCGTCCCGCGTGTTCAAGGGGCGGAAGATGCCCGGCCAGATGGGAGCCAAACGGATCACCGTGAAGAATCTGAAAGTGGTCAAGGTTGACGAGGAGAAGAACCTACTCGTAGTGAAGGGTGCCGTACCGGGTGCCAAGGGTGGTTACCTGCTGATCAGTAAATCGCTTGGCAAGTAATCGTAGACCTCCGGTTCACGCTCATCGCGGGGAGGGGAGTAAGGCAATGCCGAATGTCGAAGTAAAAAATTTGAAGAACGAGGTGGTGGAGCAGATATCGCTGCCTGATGAGGTCTTTGGCGCCGAAGTCAACGAGCACGCACTCTTTGCCGCTGTCCGGCACTACCTGGCCTGCGGCCGGGGCGGAAATGCCTCGACCAAGAATCGTGTTGACGTTCGCGGCAGCGGTAGGAAACCCTGGCGCCAGAAGGGCACCGGCCGTGCCCGGGCCGGCGAAGTGCGCAGTCCGCTGTGGCGTGGGGGCGGCACGGTCCACGGCCCGAAGCCGCGGAGTTACTCCTACAAGCTGCCCAAGAAAGTCCGCTGGTTGGCTATTCGCTCCGCGCTGTCGCAGAAGCTGGCCGAAGACAAGATCACCGTTGTGCAGGACTTCGAACTGCCGACGTTCAAGACCAAGGGCCTGGTGGACATCCTCCAGGGCCTGGGAGTTGATCGCCGGGCGCTGCTGGTGGATGCCGATGGAAACCACAACCTCACTCTGGCTTCGCGGAACATTCCCGGGGTCAAGCAGGTCCGTCCGTTGGCGGTGAATGTCTACGACGTGCTGAAGCACGACCGCCTGATTCTCTCCAGGCAGGCCGCGGCCGAAATCGGGGAGGTCTACGGGCAATGAGATCATCGAGGGACATCATCAGAAGACCGGTGATCACCGAGAAGAGCACGATCATCAAGGATACCCATAGGATCCTCTGCTTTGAAGTGTCCCCGGACGCCAACAAGATCGAGGTCAAGCGGGCGATCCAGGACATCTTCGGTGTGCGTGTGGAATCGGTGAAGATCGCCAACATTCTGGGCAAGGTTAAGCGGGTGGGCCGCAACGTCGGCGCCCGGGCGAGCTGGAAAAAGGCCTACGTCAAGCTGGCCGAAGGGGAGAAGACCATCGAGTATTTCGAAGGGGTCTGAGCAGCGCGATACTCCCGGTAACTTGGAGAGTTTAAGATGGCGATCAAGAAATACAAACCGACTTCTCCCGGCAGGCGGTTCCAGACGGTATCGACCTTTGACGACATTACCGCCAGCAGTCCGCAGAAAAGCCTGCTGGACAAGAAGATGCGCAGCGGGGGCCGCAACAACTACGGCCGGATTGCGATGCGCCGCCGCGGCGGGGGTCACAAGAAACGCTACCGGATTATCGATTTCCGGCGGAACAAGTTCGATGTGCCGGCCCGCGTGGCCACCATCGAGTACGATCCGAACCGCTCGGCCAACATCGCCCTGCTGAACTATGCCGACGGTGAGAAGCGCTACATCCTGGCGCCGCTGGGCCTCAAGGTCGGCGACAGTGTGGTGAGCAGCGAACGGGCGGACATTACGCCGGGGAACACACTCCCCCTGCATGCCATTCCCCTGGGCACCCAGGTGCACAACATCGAGTTGCACATCGGCGGCGGCGGCCAGATGGTTCGCGCGGCCGGCTGTTCGGCTCAGGTGATGGCCAAGGAAGGGACATACGCCCAGATCCGGATGCCTTCCGGCGAAGTGCGCAAGGTGCACATGAAGTGCATGGCCACCATTGGCCAGGTGGGCAATGTCGACCAGGAGAAAGTCTCCCTGGGCAAGGCCGGGCGCAACCGCTGGCTTGGACGGCGGCCCAAGGTTCGTGGTGTGGCGATGAACCCGGTGGATCACCCCCACGGCGGCGGCGAGGGCCGGACATCCGGCGGCCGCCACCCGGTGACCCCTTGGGGCAAGCCGACCAAGGGTTACAAGACGCGGAAGAAACGGAAAGACTCGAACAAGTATATTGTCAAGCGGCGTAAATGACGCCGTCGCTCGTCGAACCGCCGGCAACGTGTGTTGTCGTCGGGTGGGCGGGTGTTCCGAGCAGGAAGGGAACCATGTCCAGGTCGCTAAAAAAAGGACCCTACGTGGAGGCCTCGCTGGAGAAGGCTGTCGACCGGATGAACGCCCGGTCGGAGAACCGGGTCATCAAGACCTATTCCAGGCGCTCCACCCTCACTCCCGAGATGGTGGGCCACACGTTCGCGGTGCACAACGGCAAGAAGTTTATTCCTGTCTTCATCACCGAGAACATGGTGGGGCACAAAGTCGGAGAATTTTCCCCCACGCGGACCTTCCGTGGTCACATCGACCGGAAGTCGGACAGGGCCGCCAGGATGAGGAAGTAGCCGCCGCCGCTTGCGGTTCGGCCGGGAGCGAACAGCCGGGAAGACGCTCGTTGCGCGGCCGGCTGGCGGACCCGGTGAATGACACGGAGACGTGCAGATGATTGCCAAAGCGTCCATTAAGTACAGGAAGGGGTCGGCCCAGAAGGCGCGCCTAGTGGCCGACATGATTCGCGGGAAAAAGGTGGAGCAGGCGCTCTCCCTCCTGAAGTTCTCCCGCAAATCGGCGGCCCGGGACATGTTGAAGTTGCTCAGTTCGGCGGTGGCCAATGCGGAGCAGAACCCCGAGTTGCGCGACGTGGACAACCTGTTCATCAGCCGGATCACCGTGGACGGGGGGCCGATGATGAAACGGATCCAGCCGCGGGCCATGGGGCGCGCGTTCAGGATCCTCAAGCGGTCGAGCCACATCGACCTGCAGCTTGAGGAGAAGCTGGAGACCAAGGCCTGACCGGCCGCGCCGCAATGAGGAGCCGCGGGGGTCCCCCGCATCATTGGATAGAACGGAGGTGATACCTTGGGTCAGAAAGTTCATCCATTCGGGTTTCGGCTCGGATACAACAAGACCTGGCATTCTCGGTGGTACGCCAAGAAGGGTTTCGGGTCCATGCTGCTGGAGGATGTCCGGCTGCGCCGCGAGTTGAAGAAGCAGCTCTACCACGCTGGCGTGAGCAACGTGGAGATCGAGCGGGCGGCGAACAAGCTGAAGATCAACATCCTCTCCGCCCGGCCCGGTATCATCATCGGCCGCAAGGGGACCGAGATCGACCGGCTGAAGGCCCAGATCAAGCGCGAGACGGGCAAGGATGTCTACATCAACATCCTCGAAATCACTCGTCCGGAGCTGGATGCCCAACTGGTCAGCGAGAACATCGCCCTGCAGCTGGAGAAGCGGATCGCCTTCCGCAAGGCGATGCGCAAGTCGGTGGAATCGGCCCTGCGCTTTGGCGCCAAGGGTATCAAGATCCGCTGTGCCGGCCGGCTGAACGGCGCGGAGATCGCCCGGGCCGAATGGTATCTCGAAGGCCAGCTGCCGCTGCACACCATGCGGGCGGACA
>JAQAZP010000382.1:0-5299 GCA_032127265.1 Acidobacteriota bacterium | reverse complement strand
CCCTGGTTCTTGTCCGGATGATATTCCACCGCCTTGCGGCGGTAGGCCCTCTTGATCTCCTGCTCGCTGGCTCCCCGGGGAACCCCGAGCACGTCGTAGAAATCCCGTTTGGCGTTTTCGTTCACTTGATTCGAAACCCCTGTGCCGCATCAGCGCTCCCCGGCGGGGCGCCGGGGCTGCGCCTCAGGCGGAGCTGCCGCCGGTGAAAAGAGAGTTGGAGAGCACCTTGGACACCTGCTGCAGCTCGTCGAGACATTCCTTGCAGCCCTTGAGATTCTCCCCGGCAGCCTCGCGCCTGGCGCGGTCGATGGTTGCCCTGACCCGGGAACGCTCGCTTTCCTGGAGAATCTGGCCATATTCGGCGAAACTCCTCTCCACCGAGTAGAGCAGTCCCTCGAGGTTGCGGATTGTGCGCACCAGCTCGCGCCGTTTCTGATCCTCGTCGGCGTGCGCCCGGGAATCCTCGATGACCTTGCGGATCTCATCTTCGCTGAGGCCGCCGGAGGGCGTGATCTTCATCGCCTGCTCCTTGCCCGAGGTCCGGTCGCGCGCGGTAACGTTGACGATACCGTTGGAATCGATGGCAAAGGTGACCTCGATCTGCGGCACTCCGCGGGGCGCCGGCGGCACGCCCACCAGGTCGAAACGGCCCAGGGAACGGTTCTCATCGATCACATCGCGCTCGCCCTGCAGGGCGTGGATTTCGACCTTTGTCTGGTTGTCCACCACGGTGGTGAACACCTGGGTGCTCTTCGTGGGAATGGTGGTGTTGCGGTCGATCAGCTTGGTGAACATCCCGCCGCGGGTTTCGATACCCAGGGAAAGCGGCGTCACGTCCAGCAGCACCATGTCCTTGATTTCGCCGCCCAGAATCGCGCCCTGGATCGCCGCGCCAATCCCCACCACCTCTTCGGGATTGCGGTCCCGGCTCGGCTCACGGCCGAAGATCTCCCGCACCAGCTCCATGATCCGCGGGGTGCGGGTCTGCCCGCCCACCAGCAGCACCTGGTCGATCTGGCTGGGCTTCAGCCCGGCAGCGGAGAGCGCCTCCCGGCAGGGTCCCACGGTGTGCTGCACCAGGTCCTCCACCATGGTCTGGAAATGCTCCCGGGTCAGGGTGGTGTTGATATGCTTTGCGCCTCCCTCCCCGGCAGAGATGAAGGGCAGGCTGATCGCCGCCTCCTCTTCCGCGGAGAGTTCGCACTTGGCCTTCTCGGAGGCTTCCTTCAGCCGCTGCAGGGCCATGCGGTCCTGGCGCAGGTCGACTCCATGCTCCTCCTGGAAGCCGGTGACCAGCCAGTTGATGATCCGCTGGTCAAAATCCTCTCCGCCGAGGAAGGTGTCGCCGCTGGTGGACAGGACCTCGTGCACCCCCTCGCTGAGACGGAGGATCGAGACGTCGAAGGTCCCCCCGCCGATATCGAAGACCGCCAGGGTCTCATCCCGCATCTGATCGGCGCCATAGGCCAGGGAGGCCGCCGTGGGCTCGTTGATGATCCGCAGCACGTCGAGGCCGGCAATCCTGCCGGCGTCCTTGGTGGCCTGACGCTGGGCATCGTTGAAGTAGGCCGGAACGGTGATGATCGCTTCGTCCACCGTCTCGCCCAGATACTCCTCGGCCACTTCCTTCATGTGGCTCAGCAGCATGGCCGAGATTTCCTCCGGGCTGTACAGCGTGTCCTGGATGCTGATCTTCACGTCGCCGTTCTCGGCTTCGGCCAGGGAGTAGGGCAGAAACTCCTCCACCCGCCGAATCTCGTCGGAGTCGATTTTCCGCCCGATGAGCCGTTTGACGGCGTAGACGGTGTTGTTGGCATTGGTGATGGCCTGCCGCTTGGCGATCTGGCCCACCAACCGTTCGCCGGCCGCGGTGAAGCCAACCATGGAAGGAACGGTACGGCTGCCCTCCCGGCTGGGCACCACCGCCTGTTCGGTGCCTTCAGTGACGGCCACACAGCAGTTGGTCGTCCCGAGGTCGATGCCGATGATCTTTCCCATGTCGGTTTTGTCTCCGCCGGGAGCCGCCCCGGACAGCAATTCGATTCCTTACGGTTCAAGGGTCTCCGGGGCATCCGGCTCTTCGTTGATCACCACCTGGACCATCGGTGACCGGATCAGCCGGTCCCGCAGGTAGTAACCCTTCTTCAGTTCGGCCACCACCGTGTTGTTCTCCTTGTCCGGATCGCTGATTACCGCCACCGCTTCGTGAATGTTGGGGTCGAAGGTTTCCCCCACGCAGGACACCTCCCGCAACCCGTGCCGGGTCAGGAGGTCCAGCAGCTGTTTGTGGATCAAGCGCACTCCTTCACTGTAGGTGTCGGGGTCGGCCTGCTGGTTGTTGGTCTGGGCCAGCTCGAAATTGTCGATCACCGGCAGCAGTTCCTCGATCAGCGATTGGCTGGCCCGGCGCACCACGTCGCTCTTCTCCCGTTCCATGCGCTTGCGGAAATTGATGAAATCGGCCTGGGCGCGCAGCAGGTCCTCGCGCAGACGGTCCCGCTCCCCCTCCAGCGCCTCGATCCGCTGCTGCTCATCGTCATCGCTGACCAGCCTCAGCTCGAGGTCCCCGGTGGAGGCATCCTCTTCCGGCAGGAGCTCCTCCTCCGCGGTCTCCACCGGGTTTCCATCGGCATCGACTTCACGGAGAATCTCAAGCTCCATCAGGTCGTTCAGATTGGTGACGCCATCGCCCCCGTTTCCCGGGTTGGCGGATGCGGTCATCTCATCGGCCGGGTTGCTGCCGGCACTCACTGGTTTTTCATTGCTCGCCAAGCGATTCTCCTCTTGTCCTCTCCACCACGGATCAGCTACGGCCCTGGAGCGATACGGTCCGGCCGATAAGCGTGCTGAACTGGCTGGCAATATTCCCCACCAACCCGATCATCCTCGAGTATTCCATTCTTTTCGGTCCCAGCACGCCCACCGACCCGATGATCCGGTCTCCGTGGCTGAAAGGCGAGGAGACCACGCTGCAGGCCCCGAAATCCTCCATCCGGCTCTCACTGCCGATGACAATGGACACGCTCTTCTGTTCGAGGCAGGAGTTGAGCAGTTCGATGAGCTTGCTCTTCTGTTCCATGGCTTCCAGCAGGCTGCGGAGAGACTGTTTCTCGGCGAACTCCGGCGTGTTCAGCATGTTTACCGTACCCTCGAGAAAGATTTCGGAATCCTTGGCCAGGCCGGAGAAGAACAGACGACCCAGACCTAGAGCGCTCTTCATCAGCCGGTCGCAAAGTACCGATTCCTCGGACAGCCGGTGGGAGATGTGGTCCCGGACACTGGCCAGCGACCACCCGGCATATTCATCGGCCAGGAACCTGGAGAAGCGGTCCAGCTCTTCCTGGCTGTACTCCTCCCCCACGTCGATCATCCTGTTGTTGATCACTCCCGAAGGTGACACCATGACCACCAGGATCTTTCGCGGCGCCAGGAGGATGAATTCCATCTGGTGGAAGAGCATGTGATCCTTGTCCGGACCGATGACGATGCCCACCATGTTGGAAAACCTGGACAGCAGCAGCGAAGTGCCCTGCATCATGTCCCGAATCTCGCCGGCCAGGCCCACCATGCCATTGGAGATCATTTCCGCCTCTTCCGGGGCAAGTTCAACTCCGTCGGCCAGATGGTCCACAAAATGGCGATAGCCCTGGTCAGTGGGAACGCGTCCGGCGGAGGTGTGGGGCTGGAAAAGATAGCCCATCTCCTCCAAGTCGGACATCACGTTGCGCAAGGTGGCCGCACCGACAGTGAAGCATTCCAGAGCCACCAGGCTCGACGAGCCCACCGGCTCCCCGGTCTGGATGTGCAGGCGCACAACCTCCCGGAGAATCTTCTTTGATCGTTCCGACAGCGTACTGTCCACAAAACTTTCCATCCGATCACCCATCCTGAGCAACAACCGGTTTCCGTGCATGCATGCGGTTCATAGCATCGGCCACCAATGATGTCAAGAAACGGAGATGCCCTTCCCCGAACGGGCGGGCCCGCCGGTCACCCGGTTCTGTCCCGCTGTTTTTCCATTTCGACACGGCCGGACAGCGACTTGAGATACAGGAGGCCGCTATTCAGCGGCCGAAATTCCATGTGTCGGCGCCAAAACGCTCCTGTTCCAGCCGGGCCACGACCTCCGATTCCTCCCCGGTGAGGGGCTGATCCACGAGCTCGACGCCCAGACGCAGGGCCATGCCCTCCGCCAGCAGGGGCACCAGCGTTTCGATGCCATCCTCGCCCATGCCTGCCGCCTCGCCCAGGGAAGTGTACATCCTCTCCCCCGATCCGCCGGCCCCGGTCTGTCCGGTGGCGCCGAGGAGCAGGTCCCAGTGGGGCACCACGGGCAGGGAACCGTGCTGCAGGAAGCAGTCGCCCATTCGCCTCTGGGAGCTGCCCAGCAGCTTGCGCCCCCCAAAGGTCAATTCGTAGCGGGAGATGGAGGAAAAACAGGGGCTGCTGCTCCGGGGACCCTCGTCTGACTCCCCCGGGGCCGCGCGTTCGGGCAGGGCGGGCCGGGACACCTCGGCGGCGATACCGGCCTTGTTCAGCCCGCTGCACAACCCCTCGGAAATCACCCGGTAGCTTTCGGTGATCGATGAGCCGCCCGGGAACCCGGCGGTGGATGTCACCACGCTGTAAGTGATCTCCTGGTGATGGAGCACCGCCCGCCCGCCGGTGGGGCGGCGCACCACTCCGATACCGTGCCGTTCGCAGTACTGGCGGTCCACGGTGCGTTTCACACGCTGCAGATAGCCGAAGGAAAGGGTGGGACGGTTCCAGCCGTAGAAGCGCAACATCCCCCCGAACGGGTCCAGGGAAGCGGACTCGAGGAAAAACTGATCCACCGCCATGTTCCACGATCCGCCGGCCGGACCGTGGATCACCAGGCGCCAGGGTTTGATGGGAGACGACATCGCTACGGAGAACAGGGAGTTACTTCTGCTCTCCCAACGGCTTCAGCTCCCCCTGGGGCGGCTTGTCGCCGGGTTTGGCATCAACGTTTGCGGGTCTCTGGACAACCCGCGGGGCGGAGGAACTGCTCTCCGGCGACTTTTTCACATCGCTCATGTCGACGCTGCCCTTGAAATGAGCGCCCTCGGCGATGACGATCTTCGGCGCATGGATGTTGCCTTCCAGGAAGCCGGTGGCCACGATCTCCACCTTGTTTTCCGAGAACACATTGCCGAAAACCTTGCCGCTGATGGTTACCGTGGCCGCATGGATGTCGGCCTCCACGTGGCCTTTCTCGCCCACCACCAGGTTCTTCTTGAGGACGACCTTCCCCTCAACGCGCCCTTCGATGGTCACG
>JAQAZP010000381.1:0-25757 GCA_032127265.1 Acidobacteriota bacterium | reverse complement strand
AACTCCCACCTGCCCAGCAAAGAAATGGTGGATCAGATCACCGCCGATGTGAACCGTTTTGCTGGCGCCCAGCCGCAGCATGACGATATTACTCTGGTGGTGATGAGAGTATTGGACTAGAAGAGGTTTTTAATCCGCTTTTCTAACCTCACTTGAGATCCGATAGCTTCGTCGCCGACTGCCAACCGCGGTTTCCTTCGGAAGTTCCAGGTTGCCACACTTCGACGTGCCTTGTTACGGGCGCAATATCCCTGCCTCCGTAAATCGCTGATTCCCCGACTGTTCGCCCTTCCATTTTTTATCCGGTCCCTTGGCACGCGGGTTGCTCTCTGTGAGGTTTGCCCAACGGCGCCCGCCCGGTGATCAGTGGTTATTTTGCCGCGCCCTCCCGGTTGCCGGGTTGCCCACGGCATGGTCAACCGGACCAGGGGGGAGGTGATCCAGGGAAGCATAAATTTCGCACGGTCGACCCATGCGCCTGCCGGATTCGCCGGCAGAGGATCGGCCAGGCAGGAAAGAGTGAGAAGCAGGAGCCGCGGGAGACCGGCCGTGGCCGCCCCATTGGCTGGTGCGGCGGTCTCCCGCCGGCACACCCACGGAATTGGTGAATCAAACCACAGGAGAACTTCGAATGAAAAACATCACTTGCTCTGGCAGGGTATTCTGGCTGGCCCTCTCGGTCTGCCTGATGCTGACAATGGTACTGCCGAACTGCCCCGCGTCCGTCCGTCCGGCTCCGGCCAAGGCGTCCACGGTGCTGGAAGGGGTGGTCAATCTGAACACGGCCTCGGAGGCCCAGCTGACCCTGCTGCCCGGGGTGGGCGAGGCGGTGGCCCGCCGGATCATTACCTTCCGCGAGCAGCATGGTCCGTTCCAGCGTCCCGAAGACCTGATGAACGTCCAGGGCATCGGAGAGCGAACCTTCGGCAAGCTCCGGCCCCACCTGACGGTGGAGGGGGAATCCACCCTCAAGACGACACAGGCCGGGGGCAGCGCGGCCCAACCGAAGAAGTAGCAGACAGACCACAGGGGGCCGGGCCGCTGCCGCCAGGACCGGCCCCCGTTGATCATCGGGCCGGCGGGCGGGAGACGGGGTCGGTGATTGATCGCTGGGTCTACGGGGTGGAGGTGAGGGATGGTGCGTTCTTTTGCACGGCCATGGCCGAAGACGGGACGGTGAAGGCGATGAGGGTATTTCCATCCGGCCCCCGGGGAGTGACGCAGTTTGTTCGTTTCGCCGCCCGGTTGGGGCCGGTGGAGAAGCCGCCGGTCATCGGGTTGCTGGACCGCACGAGCCAGCCCACCGGCGGGCGGGACCTGGCCGAGGCCTTCGAACGGGAGGGCTTCCGGGTCTGCCCGGTGAACGGCGAACCGCTCTTCGGCGCACGGTCCACCGGCGGTCTGGCGCTGGACGGCGGTCGAAACTCGCGGCAGGCGGCCCGGGCCATTCTGCGGCCAGACCGGGCCGGAGGACACCGCGATGGGTGATCGTCCCGCCCTTCCCGCGAACCGCGGCCTTACCCTGTTCGAAGTCTGCCTGGCCCTCTGTCTTCTCGGTCTGGCTTCGGTGATGGTGCTGCCCAGTTGCTCGGTCCTGATCGACGGCGCCCGGCTCTCAGCGGCCAGCAGCCAGGTGACGTTGCTCTTTCGTCAGCTGCGATACCAGGCCATTGCCGGAGCGAACTGTTTCGGCATGCTGTTCGGTTCCGGTGCCGACGGTGAGACCTTGATCTACCTGGTGGCGGAGGACGGCAACGGCAACGGCATCAGGCGGGCCGAGGTTGAATCCGGTATCGACCCGGTGGTGGCCGGCCCGGTGAGCCTCCCCGCAGAACACGGCGGCGTCCGTTTCGGCATCCTCGACAGCGGGCCGGTCCCGGTCCTCCCTCCCGGCTCCGGCGCGATACAGAACCCGGCCGATCCAATCCGCTTCGGGTCATCCGACCTGGCCTCGTTCACTCCCAACGGCACTTCGTCCTCGGGAACCGTCTACCTCATTTCACCACGGGGCCGGATGCGGGCGGTGAGCCTGTACGGTGTCACCGGCCGGATCCGGGTCTGGGATTACCTGCCCGCACGGGGAACCTGGGTCCGCCGTTGAGAACCTCATCCGGGGCCCTTTGCTTTGTTGCCGGCCTCTTCGAAATGTTCACATACCATCAGAGTATGCTGCGTTTTCTCGTCGGCCGGTGTCTTGCTCTCGAACCACGGCTGAGGGTCTGACACCACTTCCAGGGATCCGTGACATTTCTTGACTCCCCCCATGGGTTGTGTTACCTTTTTCCTTCTTTGTGCCCCGCCTCGGGCAACCGGTTAACAGACAGTGTTATCAATTGTTTGCGATACTCCTCGGAAAGGGTTAGCCCAATGGCCGCCAGCGAGATTTCACCCGTTAAAAAGACGGCGCTCAACGCCGCACACCGCCAACTGGGCGGAAAGATGGTCGAGTTCGCCGGATGGGACCTGCCCACCCAGTTCAAGGGGGTGATCGAGGAGCACATGGCGGTGCGCACCAGGGCCGGTCTTTTCGATGTCAGCCACATGGGTGAAGTGGAGATTTCCGGGCCGGACAGCCTCGAGTTCCTGCAGTGGATCACCTGTAACAATGCGGCCAAACTCCAGGTGGGCCAGATCCAGTATTCGGCCCTGATGCACGAGGCGGGATCCTTTGTCGACGACCTGCTGGTCAACCGACTGGGCGAACACGAATACATGCTCTGCATCAATGCGGCCAACGTGGACAAGGACATGGAATACATCCAGTCCCAGGTTCGGGGCGACGTCAACGTGATCAACCGCAGCGACGACTACGTCCAGCTGGCGCTGCAGGGCCCCAACGCCCTGCCGATACTCGCCGAATTCACCGCTGCCGATCTTCCGAGCCTCAAGTACTATCGTCTGGTAAAGGACGCGGTGCTCGGTGCGCCCTCGATCATCTCCCGCACCGGCTACACCGGTGAGGACGGTTTCGAAATCTACACCGCCCCGGAGCACGCCGAGAAGATCTGGTTCGCCCTGCTCGAGCGGGGCGAGAAAGGCGGCTTCGGCCTGCAGCCCATCGGCCTCGCCGCGCGGGACACCCTGCGGCTGGAAGCAAAGATGGCGCTCTACGGAAACGATATCGACGACAGCACCACGGTCTACGAGGCGGATCTCGGCTGGATCGTCAAGTTGAAAAAGGGTGACTTCATCGGCCGCGACGTGCTGCTGCGCCAGAAAGAGGAGGGGGTCAAGCGGATCCTCGCCGGTTTCGAAATGGTGGGGCGGGGGATCGCCCGTCACGGCTATCCCCTGGTTCACAATGGCGAGGAGTGCGGCCGGGTGACCAGCGGAAGTTTCGCCCCGTATCTGAAGAAGAATATCGGCCTGGGGTATCTGCCGCCGGAGCTGAGCCCGGTGGGGACGGAGATCGCTGTGCTCATCCGCGGCATGGAAGTTCCCGCCATAATCGTTGAAACACCATTCTATAAACGTCAGAAGTAAGGCCTGCCGGAACAGGGGACGGCCCCGTCATGCGGCACAGCAATGGAAGGAGGAGCTCAGATGAATCCACAGGATCTCCTGTACACCAAGGAACATGAGTGGATCAGGGTCGAGGGCGAGGAAGGCGTGGTGGGTATCACCGATCATGCCCAGAAAGAGCTCGGGGATATCGTCTACGTGGAATCTCCTGAATCCGGGACCGCGGTCAAGGCCGGGGACGAGGTGGGCACCATCGAATCGGTGAAGGCCGTCTCTCCGCTCTACAGCCCGCTCACCGGCGAAGTGACTGACGCCAACGGCGGCCTCGACGACGCGCCCGAGCTGCTGAACCAGGAGCCGTATGGCGGCGGCTGGATCTACCGCATGCGGTTGGGCAACGTGGGCGAGCTGGACGGCCTGATGAAAGCCGAAGACTACGAGAAGCTGGTTTCCTCCGAAGAGTGACACGATGCGACGTTTCATCCCCAATTCCGATGCCGACCGTTCGGCCATGCTCGAGGCCATCGGGCTGAAGGACAGCGATGAGCTGTTCGCCCACATCCCCGGGCAACTGCGCTTCCAGGGTGACCTGGATATTCCCGGGCCGCTCTCCGAACCCGAGCTGACCAGCCGGCTGGTCCAGCTGGCCGAGGCCAACACGGCGATCCGGCCCGCCGATGCCTTTCTCGGCGCCGGTGCGTACGCCCACTACCTTCCCGCGGCCCTGGACGGGGTCATTTCCCGGTCCGAGTTCCTCTCTGCGTACACCCCGTACCAGGCGGAGATCAGCCAGGGAACCCTGCAGGCCATTTTCGAATTCCAGACCATGATCTGCCAGCTGACCGGCATGGATGTGGCCAACGGTTCGCTCTACGACGGGGCCACCGCGGTTGCCGAAGCGGTGCTGATGAGCCTGCGGGTCAGCCGCAAGCGCCGGCGGGTGGTGGTGGCGGGCAGCCTCAATCCGCTGTACCGCGACGTGATGCAAACCTATCTGGGCAACCTGGATATCCAACTGGACGTAGTTCCCTTCGGGAGCGCAGGGACCGTGGACCCCGGGACACTGGCCGGGCACCTGGATGACGCCTCCTGCCTGGTGGTCCAGCACCCGAATTTCTTTGGCCGGCTGGAAGACGTGTCCGGCCTCACCGCGGCGGCCCACGAGGCCGGCGCCCACCTGGTGGCCGCGGTCTCCGAGCCGGTCTCCCTCGGGCTGCTTACTCCGGTGGGCGATCTGGGCATCGACCTGGTTGCCGGCAACGGCGCCTCCTTCGGCAACCCGCTGAGCTTCGGCGGGCCTGGCCTGGGCTTCATTGCCTGCCGCCAGGGAATGGTGCGCAGCCTGCCCGGCCGGCTGGCCGGCCAGACCGTGGACCAGGACGGCCGCACCGGGTACGTGCTGACCCTCTCCACCCGCGAGCAGCACATCCGCCGGGCCAAGGCCACTTCCAACATCTGCACCAACCAGGCACTCTGCGCCACCGCGGCCACCGTTTTCATGTCGCTGATGGGGCAGGACGGCGCCCGCGAGCTGGCCCGGCAGAACACCTTGAAAGCTCACTACGCCCGCGGCCGGCTCTCCGCCATCCCCGGCGTGGAAGATCTCTTCCCCGGGCCCTGTTTCAACGAGTTCGTGCTCCGGCTGCCCGGAGATGCCGCGGCCGCGGCCGAAGCGCTGCTGGAAGAGAGGATCCTGGCCGGCCTGCCCCTGAGCCGTTTCTACCCCGATCTGGCCGGTGCCATGCTCTTCTGTGTCACTGAGGTGAACAGCCGGGAGAGCATCGACCGCCTGGCCGCCAAGCTGGAGGGTGTGCTATGACGACCAACGGAACCACCTTCCGCGAGCCATTGATCTTCGACATCGGCGGTGAAGGGCGTACCGGGTATGCGCTTCCCCCGCTGGATGTGCCCGATGCCGACCTGGCCGATGTGCTGGGCCAGGGGAACGTGCGCGACACCATCCCCGGTTTCCCCCGGGTGAGCGAGGTGGAGGTGGTGCGCCACTTCTACCGCCTCTCCAAGTGGAATTACTGTATCGAGAACGGGCTCTACCCCCTCGGTTCCTGCACCATGAAGCACAACCCGCGGATCAACGAGGTGCTGGCCCGGCTCCCGGGGTTCGTGGAGAGCCACCCGCTGCGCCCCACCTCGGCGGCCCAGGGCAACCTCGAACTGCTGCACCACACCGCGGAACTGCTGGCCGAAATCACCGGCATGGATGCGGTGACCTTGCACCCCTGCGCCGGGAGCCACGGTGAGCTCACCGGGATGATGCTGGTCAAGGCCCACTTCGACCATCTTGGCCAACCGCGAAAGACGGTGCTGATCCCCGACTCGGCCCACGGCACCAACCCGGCCAGTGCGGTGATCTGCGGGTTCGAAGCAAAGGAGATTCCCTCCGGTCCGGACGGTTGTGTGGACCTCGAGCATCTGGAAGCGGAGATGAGCGAGGACGTGGCCGCCCTGATGCTGACCAATCCCAACACGCTCGGAGTGTTCGAGCGTCAGATGGACCGCATCACCGAGATCGTCCACTCCCACGGCGGCCTGGTCTACATGGACGGGGCGAACATGAACGCCCTGCTGGGCAAGGTGCGCCCCGGGGACATGGGTGTGGACGTGCTGCATCTCAACCTGCACAAGACCTTTGCCACGCCCCACGGCGGCGGCGGCCCGGGCAGCGGTCCGGTGGCGGTGAAGAAGATCCTCGAGCCCTATCTGCCCCTGCCGGTGATCATCCGGGCGGGGGAGGGCGGCGAGGCCTGCTACGGGGAGGAGTATGACAGGCCCCTCTCCATCGGACGCATCGGCGCCTTCTTCGGCAACTTCGGCACCGTGGTGCGGGCGCTCTGCTACATCCTCACCATGGGGCCCGAGGGCCTGGCCCGGGTCTCCGAGATGGCGGTGCTCAACGCCAACTACATCCGGAAGAAGCTCGAGCCGCACTTCCACCTGAAGTACAAGAGCCCGGTGCTCCACGAGGTGGTGTTCGACGACAAGCTGCAGGCCGAACACGGCGTGTCGGTGGGGGACATGGCCAAGCGCCTGATGGACTTCGGCTTTCACCCGCCGACAGTGAGCTTCCCGCTGATCGTGCACGGCGCGATGATGATCGAGCCCACCGAGACCGAGCCGCGCGAGGAGATCGACCGCTTCATCGAAGCCATGATCCAGATTGCCGGTGAGGCGAAGAGCAATCCCGACCTGGTCACCAATGCGCCCCGCACCACACCGGTGAGCCGCCTGGACGAGGTCCAGGCCGCGAGAAAGCCGGTGCTGAGGTGGATGCCCGGGGAGGATGAGGGGAATAACGGATAGCGACAACAACCGCAGATGGTTTAAAACCCCGGTCGTGGTTCAACGGGAAATCCACTGAGCCACGATCGGGGTTTTTTCTTGGTGATGGTGAGCCGCGCCGGCGCCGGCGCCGGCGCCGAGCGCCGGGCAGGGCGTCCGACCCTGCTGATGGCTGATGCGGTGAGGATCGTGAATTTCGATCAGTAGGCCAGTAGGCCATCATGAAAAGGCGGTGCTGTTCGGGGTTTGACCGGCTGTTCAAACGCCGGGCAGTACGGGGGGCGAGATGGAGTCAAGAGCATGAGTCTTCGAAAGGGCATCAGGCGTGCGCTCCTGGCCATACCGGTTGTAACTATGCTCTGCCTGTTCGCCGGCCACACCGTTGCCCAGACCGTCTATGATCTGAACGCCATCGAGCCGGACGCAAAAATCATCGGCTCTCAGTATGGGAGCATTATCCACAATGCCGTGATCCTCGATATCGACCAATCAGGCACCAGGGACCTGTTCCTGCGGGATGCTGCCGTACAGATGGCCTATGGGGGATACTGCGTGTTCGGGTATCTCGATTTTGCCACCAGGCACGGGACGGCGGTGGTCGACCTCGCTGCAGGTGACTACGACATCGTCATTGTGGGAGTTCCGTTGCTGAACAATAAATTCGGGTTCTCCCTGGCCACCGGCGACTGGAACAACGATGGCGTGGATGACCTCGCCGTGGGCGATCCGCACGCGTCGCCGTTTTCTCCTGGGACGGTCAACGTGTTCTGGGGCGGTTCCCGGTGGCAGCCGGGAACGGTGCTGTATCTGGACCAGACACCCTCGGATATCACTATTTACATCAGTGATCCGACCACGGAACCCTGGTTGGGGTACAACCTGGCTAGTGCCGACTTGAACGACGACGGCATCGATGATCTGGCCATCGGGGCGATTTACGATGTGAACCAGACCGGTCACTGGGCCGGCGCGGTCCACGTGCTGTATGGGTCGGAGAGCTTCAGCACGCCACTCGAGATAGACCTTTCAACCGAACCGGCCGACCTGTCGCTCCACGGCAAGTGGGGCGGTGACCGGTTCGGCGGTTCACTGGCCGTGGGGGACCTGAACGGGGATCAGGTGGACGACCTGGTCGTCGGGGCCCGGAAGGCCTGGATATCGGGGTCGGGGGGGGCAACTTTGGCGCGATGTACGCTTTTTTCGGCTCTGATTCATTCCCGCCTCACCATCGCATCGATCTCAGTGAGGTCGATGCGGACGTGACCGTGCTGGGCAGCGAAGACGACGCATCTTTCGGCCATAGCGTGGCCAGCGGCGACTTCAACGGTGACGGGCTGGACGATATGTGTGGGGGCGAATATGGGCACGATGGGATAGCGCATTCGGGTGTCGGAGCAGCGTTTACAGTGTGGGGGCGCGACGACTTTCCGAAAGGGGCGGTCATCGACCTGCGTGACGAGCCGGCAGACCTGAGCTTCATCGGTGAAGACATTTACGACTGCGCTTTGGGTTTGTTCGTGTCGGCCGGCGACCTGGATGGCGACGGGTATGACGAGATCATCGCCGGCCCCGGGCCGGGGCCCTATCACCCGGCGACGGTACGGGTCCTCGACGAGGCGGGGGCTCCGCTCTGGCAGTTCCAGGCCTATGGGACGCCGCGCTACGGGGTGAACCTGGCCTCCGGCGACCTGGATGGCGACGGAGACGAGGAGATCGTCACCGGCCCGGGGCCGAGCGAACTGTTCGGCGCCCACGTGCGGGGCTGGAACTGCGACGGGGGGAGCGTCACCTCGATCCCCGGGGTCAACTTCTTCGCCTTCTCGGGTACCTCTCACGCCATGGGCTGCGTCGTGGCCTGCGGCGACCTGGACAACGACCACATCGACGAGATACTCACCGTCCCGGGTCCCCATCCCGACAACCCGGCGAGTCTCAAATCGTGGAACTACGATGGGGATGAGCTGACCCAGATCGACCGGATGAGCTTCCTGCTCTTCGAGGAGGGTGAGTACGTGGCCGGGGCGCGACTGGCCTTCGGGAACTTCTATCAGGAACCGCCGTTTCTGCCGTGAATCCTGTCGATTCGATGTAACGGATCGGCTGTTTTCGTTTCTGTGTCTGACTCAGCAGCGATGTCCGCCGAGCAATTCGGGGGCGCGGGCCGTTCAGAGGTTGACGAGGAGTCGGTGAGTTGCTCTAATGAATACAGGACCATGAACATGAAGCCACAGCCCAACCACCAGGTTCGCATCTCCACCTTGCGTCGGATGTCTGCAGAACAACGTCTGCTCAAAGCATTCGAGCTATCTGATTTCGTGCGGCGCCTCTTTACCCATGGGCTGCGCAAACGGTTCCCCAACATCAGCGAAGAGGCATTTCAACAAGTCCTCCTGGAGCGGCTCGACAAATGTCACAACAGGAACTACTGAGCAGGGTAATCGAAGTTCTGGATCAGATCGGCGTACCCTACATGCTGACCGGTTCGCTCGCCTCCAGTCTCCAGGGCGAGCCGAGGTCGACACATGACATTGACCTGGTGGTCGCCATTAAACCGGTCGCCGCTCCCAAGCTTGTGTCTGCTTTTCCGCTGCCCGACTACTATCTGGACCAGGATGCCATTCTCCGAGCCATCGAAACGAACAGCATGTTCAACCTTCTCGACTCCCGTGAGGGCGGCAAGGTCGATTTCTGGCTCTTGAAGGATGATGCTTTTGACCGGTCACGCTTCTCGCGACGGCAGACCGAGTCATGCCTGGGCTTGCAACTCTTTGTTTCCTCCCCCGAGGATACCATCCTGGCCAAGCTGAACTGGGCCAAACTTTCCGGTGGCAGCGACAAGCAGTTCACCGATGCCCTTCGTGTCTTCGAAGTGCAGTATGAACAGCTCGACCTGGGCTATCTCGAGCAATGGGTTGAGAACCTGGGCGTGCAGGCTCTCTGGTCGCGGCTGAACGACGAAGCCGTGACGCTCTGATGTGGTACGGTATTGTGGATAATGCCAGGATCGATGAGATAGTTACCGATCCGAGGCTCGGCTGGCCTTCGACAACTTCTACCAGGGACGCCTCTTTCTAGTCCCAGCGAAAAGCCTCTTCCGGAAACCCGGCGTCGAGCAGCAGTTGGTAGAGCAGGGAGAGCGGCAGGCCCACCACGTTGGAGTAGCTGCCCTCGATGTGCTCGACAAAGACGGCGGCCCGCCCCTGGATGCCGTAGGCGCCGGCCTTGTCGTCCGGCTCCCCGCTGTCCACGTAGCGCTCGATCTCGGCCCTGCTCAGCTCGAGGAAGGTCACCGCGGTTTCGGCCACGTCGCACAGCGGCTCCTCGCCACCCGGCGGCAGCACGGTGAGGCCGGTGACCACCCGGTGGGTCGCGCCGGAGAGCCCGCGCAGCATGCGCACCGCGTCCTCCCGGTCCTTTGGCTTGCCCAGGATCTCGCCGTTGTTCACCACCACCGTGTCCGCGGCCACCACCCAATGTTCCTCGTTCCACTTGCCGGCGTGGCGGGCCTTGGACCGTGAGACCCGCAGAACGAAATCCTCCGGCGATTCCCCGGGGACCGCGATCTCCGGCAGCCTCGAGGGCCGGATAACGAATTTCAGGCCGATGGTTCGCAGGAGCTCGGCGCGCCGGGGTGAGGCGGAGGCCAGGATCAGGTTGGCCCCGGATGGTCCGGGGGTCAACCGTTTCGTGCGTGTCTCACCCGCGGCGTCGGTTTTTTTTTTACGCCGCCCGGTGAAAAAGCGCCGATGGGTCATCCAGCCCGCCAGCAGGCCGGGGAGCAGTCCGAGGTTGAAGCGCACCACCAGGCCGGTGGTCAGCTTGAAGATCCCGAAATCCGGAGCGGCGGAGGGGAGCAGCGCCCGGGGAACCCCGCGAAAAACGAACGCCGGCCACTGGCCCTGACTGTCCAGCAGCATGCCGGCCACGCGGAAGAGCGCCATCCCGATGGCGCCGCAGAGCAGCATCAGGGCCGCCAGGTGGGTCGCCAGTTTCAGGTAGTCCAGGATCTCGCCGGACCGCGGCCGGGTAGCGGCCGGTGGGCTCTTGGAGCGCAATCCCTTGCTAGAAGCCGACTTTCCGTTCGTCCGTGGCCGGGACCCCGCGGATTTCCCCGAAGTTTTGCTCGTATTGGCCAATGTTCCGCTTCAGTGCCTCCAGCAACTGCTTGGCATGAAATGGTGAAATGATGATCCGGGAGTGGACGGTGAACTCCTGCCGGCCGGGAACCACCCGGCCAAAGTCCACCACGAATTCCGACTGGTTGTGCATCACGTTGGCCAGGTTGACATACACCCCCTCGGCCACTTTTTCGTCGATCTTCGCCTTGAGCTGGATTTCCCCCGTCTTTCTGGGCTGGTTCGGCTGATTCATGGATCTCGTCCTGGCTGAGCGCGGAGCTAACCGCTTGCGTTGAATAAAATCGCGCGAATCCCGGCGGCCGTTGCCCGGCCGGGACCACCGGTTCAGTCTAAGTCCGGGGTTGCCCGAAGTCAAACCGGCTGCTCCGTGAAGCCCGGCGCTCCCAGGAGTTGCGGCGTTGCTGAGTGCCGGCATCCCGTCTGGTTTGACGGGTCGTCGGGGCCTGGCGGATAATGGTTCTGAAATGGATCAAAAGAGAGGATCGCCCCATGCCCCGCGTGCTCCACGTGATCACCTCGCTCGATGCCGACGGCGCCCAGACCCTGCTGATGGATTTCGCGTCCCGCTGCCCGGGCAACCGCTACCGCAACCTGGTAGCCTTCCTGGCGGGGGAGGGGACCCTGGCGGCAGAGTCCCGGTATGCCGGTGTGGAGGTGGCTGACCTGACCCGCAACGGCGCCTTCCGGTTCAGTTCGCTGTACGGGCTGGTGCGGCTGATCCGCCGGCAGCGGATTGACCTGGTGCACACCCACCTGGTGCACGGGGGGATCATGGGCCGCATCGCCGCCCGTCTGGCCGGGGTGCGCCGGGTGGTGAGCACCAGGCACTATGCCACCGAACAGAAGGAGCGCTCACTGCTCTACCGGCTGGAGAACCGGATGACCCGCCGCACCGGACGGATCATCGCCATCTCCGAAGCGGTCAGGCAGCATCTGGTTGACGGCCGCATCGCCCGTCCGGAGCGGGTTCGGGTGGTGCACAATGCGCTTGACCCGGACCTCTTCGGGGCCCAGCCGCCACCGCCCCGTCCCCCCGGGCATCCGCCGGTGCTGGGCAGTATCGGCCGTCTGCGGCCCCAGAAGGGCTTTCAGCACCTCCTCGACGCGTTCCGTCTCGTCCTGGCGAACCACCCGGCGGCAACGCTTGAAATCGTGGGGGATGGGCCGCTGCTCGGGGACCTGGAGCTCCGTTGCCGGGAGCTTGAAATCGCCGATTCGGTTCGCTTCCTCGGCGCCGTTCCCCACTCCCGGATCCCTGAACGAATTGACGGCTGGGACCTTTTCGTCCTCTCCTCGGTCTGGGAAGGCTTCGGCATGGTGCTCATCGAGGCCATGGCCCGGGCCCGGGCCGTGGTGGCCACCCGGGTGGAAGGCGTGCTGGAGGTGGTGGATGATGGAGTGACCGGCCTGCTGGTGCCCCCGGAAGATCCCGCGGCCCTGGCCCGGGCGGTCACCGGACTGCTCCATGACCCGGAGGGGCGGGAGTGGATGGGGCTGGCCGGCCGGGAACGGGCGCTGCGCCTCTTCTCCATGGAGCGCTTCGTGGAGCAGACCATCGCCGTCTATGACGAACTGCTGGGAGAGGGGCCATGAGCACCAGCCGGCGAAAACGATTCATCCCGCTGGGCGATCTGCTGGGCGGAATTCTGGAAGAGGCGCTCCCCGAGGACCGGGAGCTTCACTCGCGGCTGGCCGCCGAGGCCTTCCTGCGCCTGGCCGGCCCGGTGGTGGCCGGTCACTGCCGTGTCCTGGGGCTGGACGGCGAAATCCTGCGTGTCTCGGTCTCCACGCTGCGCTGGCAAAAGGAGCTGGAACGGATGGTTGGGGACTATCTCCGCCGGATCAACGGCGAACTGCCCCGGCCGCTGCGGTTGGACGGTATCCGCTTTACTTGCGCACAAAAAAAGCGGAAGCCCTGACAGCTCCCGCTCTGGTCTGTATGGTGGGCGATACGTGATTTGAACACGTGACTTCTGCCGTGTGAGGACAGCACTCTACCGCTGAGTTAATCGCCCCTCTTGCCTGCCTCGAGGCTCTGATCGCGCCTGAAGACCGGGCCAGAAATATAATTGAAACACCGGGAGGTGTCAATGAAAAAGGGGTCCGTCTTCAGATGTTGTCCAGGCGCTCCCGGGCCCCGAGGCAGATCAGAATGTCACCCTTGCGGATCACCTGATCCGGCCGGGGGTTGATCTGCATGGTGCCGCCCGCCGGTTTGATGGCCAGGATGATTGCGCCAAGTTGTTGGCGGATGTTCGACTCGTTGAGCTTGAGGCCGCTGTAAGGCGAATCAGGGCCCACGTGGACCTCGTCGAGCATCAGGTCCTGGGCCCGCCCGCCGCCCACCTGGTCGATGAACTCGAGGATGGTGGGCCGCAGGATCGCCTGGGCGATCTTCATCCCGCCGATGGTGTAGGGCAGGACCACCCGGTTGGCCCCGGCGCGTTTGAGCTTCCCCTCCGAGTTTTCGTCGGCCGCCCGGGAGACGATGAACAGGTTGGAGCTCATGCCCCTGGCGCTCAGCGTCACATAGACGTTGTCCGCGTCGCTGTTCAGCACCGCCACCAGCCCCGTGGCCCTTTCGATACCGCAGTGCTCCAGAACCGTGTCGTCGGTGGCATCGCCCATGATGCTGAGCACGCCTTCCGCGGTCAGGCTGTCAACCAGCGTCCCGTTCTTTTCCAGCACCACATAGGGCACGTTGTTCCGGCTGAGTTCGGCGGCGATCAATTTGCCCATGCGGCCGTAGCCGCAGATGATGTAGTGGTCCTGGAGGCGGTTGACTTTCTTTTCCATCTTCTTCCTCCCCAGCACGTCTCTCAGGCTTCCCTCGGTGATGAAGCGGGTGGCGCTGGACCAGACAGCGGCAGCGGTGCCCACACCGAAGAGGATCAGGATCATGGTGAACAGCTTCCCCGTGGGGGTGAGCGGGCGAACCTCGCTGAAACCGATGGTGGTCAGGGTGATTAGGGTCATGTAGAGACTGTCCATCGTCTCCCAGCCCTCGATCAGGACGTATCCCGCCGTTCCCCCGGCCAGCAGGATCAGCAGGACCAGAATCGAAATATTCAAAACCCGCATCGCAACCGGCTCCATATCCCGCCCGGGTTTCGTTGAGGGCTGCCGGGCGGTGTGCTATAACTTTATCCTGATCCGCGGATCGTCACCTTGCTATGAATGGTATGGGAAACAAGGGCCTTGTTCAAGCGGCCCGCATTCCCGGGGCGCCGCGGTACTGGAAGCACCAGGTCCAGGGGAGTATTTCATTGACTACCGAGCCCACGGAAATCCATCGTCTGTCCGAACCGCTGCTCCCGGCTCCGGAACCGCCGGGGGCCCGGGAATGGCTGGTTCGGGAATGGTTCTACCTGCTGCTGGTGCTGGTGGCCCTGTTCATGATCTCCGTCTCGTGGTTCTCTCCCGCGCCTCCTGTGGAACCGGAGGCCGCCCTGCTGGACAACGCTCCGAACACCATGGAAATCATGGCCCGGCTGGACGAGCGGCCCGGGTTGAAGCTCGTTCTCTTTGGCTTTGCCGGAGGCGGGCTGCTGCTCTTTCTTGCCGGTCTGCCGATGCTGGGCTACTTCATCTGGCGGCGGATGGAAGGGGTGCCGATCCTCGGAACGCATCCCCCGAGCGGTACCGTGAGCTGGGGCCTCTGGGACGTGATCAAGGGCGCCGCCGTCTATTTCCATATCCTCACGGCACTGGGCTATTTTGCGGCCCTCCTGCTGTCCGAAGAGGCGGCTGCCGATCTGACCCTGGTTATCGTCCTGGTCAGCAACCTGCTGATCACCTTGTTCATCTTCCTCCTGGTGGCCCGACGGGACCCCCGCTGGAGCGAACGGCTGGGGCTGGTGGCGGGCGGTTTCTGGCGGCGGGTGCGCGACGGCCTGGTGGGCTATATCGCGTTTTTCCCACTGCTCACGGCCACGGCCCTGGTGGCGGTGCTGGCCGCGCACCTGCTGAGCCTTGAACCGGAGCAGAACCCGCTGGTCCCCATGGTTCTCGGTTCCGACTCCCTCTGGTTTCTCGCCTTCCTGATGTTTTTTGGCGGGCTGGTGGGGCCGATCACCGAGGAAGTTTTCTTCCGCGGGTTCTTCTATCCGCCGTTACGGCAGAAGGTGGGCCGGGTGGGGGCCATCCTGATCAACGCCTTCTGCTTTGCCGCCCTTCACGGAAACCTGATTCAGCTGGCGCCGCTCATCGGGCTGGGGCTGATTCTGGCCCTGCTGCGCGAACGCACCGGGTCGGTGCTCGCTTCCACTGTTCTGCACTGCACGCACAATACCCTGGTGTTGATCCTGCTCCTGACCCTCAAGCCGGTGCTGCTCTGATTATTGCCGATGGATGGCGGACGGGGAGGTCAGATGGCGCGGCCAGTGAGTTCGGAGAGCGCCGTGCGGATCTGGTCCATCACGATGGGTTTGGGCAGAACCTGGTCCACTCCCGCCTGGCGCAGACGGACATCGTCCTTTTCCACCCGCCAACCGGTGAAGAGCAGGACCTTGGTCTGGGGATAGCGGTTCTTGATCTCACGGCTCAGCTCCAGGCCGGACATGCCGGGAATGTCCAGGTCGGTGAACACCACGCCGAAATTTTCCTTCTCCAGGCAGCGCAGTGCCCGTTGTCCGTTTTCGGCGGCGGTCACGGTAAAGCCGAATTCCCTGAGGATCTCGGTCAGCACTTCGCGGACCCCCAGCTCGTCGTCGACGATGAGGATTTTCTGCTGGGGCTCCAGTGCTTCAGCCGTCTGGTCCGGCGGGTTGGCCTGCAGTTCCGGGTCGGGAAGCCTGGGAAGGCTGATGGAGAATTCGGTGCCCCGGCCCGGGGAACTCTTCACCTCGATCTCGCCCCGGTGGCGGGTGACGATCCCGTAGACTACGCTGAGGCCCAGACCGGTTCCCCGTTGTCCCTTGGTGGTGAAGAAGGGGTTGAACACGCACTTCTGCACCTCTTCGCTCATCCCCTCGCCGGTGTCGCTGATGGTGCAGAACAGACGGTCCCCGGCGTTCCAGCTGCGGATCCGGATGGTGCCGCCGTTGGGCATGGCATCGACGGCATTAAAGATGATGTTGGTGAACATCTCCCGCAGTTCGGTCTCGCAGCCGTTCAACCGTCCGTCAGCCCGCAGATCGGTCTTCAGGGTGTAGAGCATGGCCGGTGATTTCGCGTCACCGGTCCGGCCCCACATCGGCCGGGTCATCTCCACCGATTCGGCGGCGATCTGGTTCAGGTCCACTTCGCTCAGATCGTCGGTGAGCTGCTCGGTGCGGGTGAAGTTGCGGATGCGCTTGACGATCTTCTCACCGTCGCGGGCCGCCCTGGTGATCGTGTTGATGTCGCGCAGGTTTTTCTCATCGCTCAGGCGGGTGGTGATCATTTCCAGCCGGGGGATCATCACCCCGAGGATGTTGTTGAAATCGTGTGCCACACCGCCGGCCAGTTCTCCCAGGGCGCGCAGCTTCTCGCTCTGACTCATCTTCTGGTAGAGTTCTCGCTGGCTGGTGACGTCGCGGATGATCCCCTGCACGCTGCGCAGCTTCTTCGCCTGGCCGTTGTACAGCGGTTGAAGGGAGAGCGCGAGCCAGCGGGTGGTGCCGTCGCTGTGGATGCCGCGGAACTCCACGTCACGCGCGGCCCGGCCCTCGAGGGCGTCCCTGAAACAGGAACGCAGCCGGGCCTTGTCGTCGGAGTGGACCCAGGAGAGTTTGCCGCACAACGAGCCCAGTTCGTCGACCCCCAGTCCCAGGATCTGTTCCAGGGCGGGATTGACATAGGCCACGCGGCCCTTGGGGTCGACGCTGAGGATGATGTCAGCCGCCGATTCAACCAGTGTCCGGTACTTTTCCTCGGAACGTTGTGATTCGCGGTAGAGCCGCGCATTCTCGATGGCCACTGCCGCCTGGCTGGCAAAGAGCCGCAGCAGGTCGAGCTTTCGTTCGTTGAATGTGCTGACCCGTTTTTGGCTGTCGGCATAGATCACGCCGATGGTTCGCTCTCCCAGCCGCAGGGGCGCACAGATGATGGTCCGCAGGGCCAGGTGGTAGATGCTCTCGTGCATCTTGAACCGCTGGTCGCGGAGTGCGTCGTCCAGGTAGAGGATTTTCCGGCTGCGCAGGGTCTTCTGTACGAACCCCTGGCTGATGTTGAATTCTTCACCAGCCAGGGTCTGCTTGTTCTTGTCCCGGGCCACGGTGAATTTCAGCTTGCCCCGCGGCCCCACCTTGAGCATCAGGAAGCCCCGGTCGGTCCCGGTGAGCTGAATGATGCCGTCGAGGACCAGTCTGATGACGTCGTCCAGGGGCTGGGTGGTGGTGATGGCCCGGTTGATGTCGAGGAGCAGTTCCTCCACTTCCCGCGGCCGGACCAGGCCGTCTCCGGACTCGTCCGGCGCCGCGCCCTCCGTACTCGGCGCGGGTTGCCCCTCCTTCAGGGGAAAACGGGGCTTCATGCGGTCCAGATTCTTGGAAGTCTCCTCAAACAGTTCAAGGATGCTCATCTACGGCCCCAGGTTTTCGGCACTCCCCAGCGGGGGGAGTGTTGATGTCGGGCTCTGCCGGTGCTCGAATCGGATTCGGAAACCCCGGGAGAGTGAAAATTATTGGTGCGAGGAGGAAAAGGTCCAAACAGACCAATCCGGGCTACCCGCTTATTTCGTTCGTACTATCGGTATATCTCAGCCGTTGCTTGAATGGTGGTCGCGATTTTTTTTGCGGCTCCATTCCGCCACTTTTCGGATCACCTCGGTCCGGTGGGGTGCCGAGAGGTATCCTGATTTCCATTCGGCATGTTGCGAGTCGAACCGGCCGGCCACCTTTCGCAGCATCTGGAACGCCTGGTGGAGGGCGGCCATGGCCTCTTCCCCGTGCCCGGTCTTCTCCAGGTGCCGGCCGAGAGCAGCGAAGAGGGACTGCAGAAATTCGGGGTCCTCAACCTCGGCCAGATCGTCCAGCAGTTTGCGGCAGCGGAGGGCGCACTCCCCGTGGGTCGGCCCGAGACCGAATTTGTTGCGCAGCTCCGATTCCGCCAGCACCAGCTCCGCACCGAGACGCGGGGCGCTCATCTCCGCCGCCCTGCTGCGGGCGTCCACCAGCACCGCTTCCGCTTCCGGGGCCCGCCCCCGGGCTGTCAGACAGCGGGACGTGAGCAGTGCCGCCCGCACCAGTTGGCGGGTGTCGCCGAGGGCGGAGAAGATGTCCCGGGCCCGGTGGCAGAAGTCCTTGGCCTCTTCAGGCTGCCCGGTGCTCAGGGTCAGCTCGGCTTCCAGCAGCAGGCGGTCGGCTGCCGTGTATCCGGTGCCCCCGCCGTGCAGGGCGGCGGCGGAGGCCTGGAGCCGCTGGGCAGCGCGGCTGGTGTCGCCCAGCGTGAGGTAGAGTTCGGCTTCCATGTTCATGCACTGTGCCAGCCCTTGGGCATCGCCGAGGTACTCGTGGATTCCCCGTGCGGTGCGCAGGTGCTCCAGCGCTTCGGCATAGCGGCCGCGGTGGTAGTCGCAGATCCCGAGGTTGTACTGGCTGAGAGCCTGGCCGTAGCGGTTGCCCACCTCTTCGTGGGCCCGGAGGCAGTCGAGGTTGTAGCGCCCGGCCACGGAAAAACGACCCTGTTCGAAATGGAGTGCTCCCAGGTTGGCCAGGGTGATCGCCTCCAGGCTTCGCTCACCGCGGTCCTTGAATATTTTCATCCCATCGGCGAAGAGCCGGTCGGCCTCGTCGAAGCGGTTCTGGTGGTAGAGCAACTCGCCCAGCAGAACCCGCAACCGCCCCATCATCACCGTGCCTCCTTCTCCACTTCCGGCCGGGCCTGGAAACTGCTGCAGCAGCTCGATGGCCGCATCGGGTTGCTGCCGGCGGACGATGATCGAGGCTTCGAGAAAGAGACCGGCAGCGTCACCCTCCGTATGGCCGCAATTCTGGTAGGCTTTCCGGCAATCGGCGAGACAGGTGTCGGCCTCCTCGAACCGCTCGCTCCAGAGCGCGTTGAGACCCAGTTGCAGCAGCAGGTCCCCTCGGATCCAGGCCTCCTCCACGGGGAGTTCTTCCAGTCCCCGCAGGTAGGCCTTCCGCGCGGCCTCCAGGTCACCCTGCTTTTCCAGAATATAGCCCGCCGCCAGCCGCAGCCTGGCCAACTGCCGGTTGAGACCGGCCGATTCGGCAATGGCCTCTCCCTGTTCGAGACGTGCCCGCGCCTCTTCGATCCGCCCGGCGGCCCGCAGCAGGTTCGTCGCCCGCAGGATGAGTTCCACCGCCACCTCCGGTGGAACGGCGCCGGCATCGCTGTTGCTGATCAGCGTCTCGTAGACCCGTCCGGCCTCTTCGAAGCGAAGTGCCTCCTCTAGCTTCCGGCCATGTTCCAGGCCGCGGCGCCAGGCGTCGGGGAACTGGCTCGCCATCATCAGGTGCCGCCAGATAAGTGCCTCCGGGGCGTTCCCCGGCGTTGGAATGCCTCGTTGCAGGGCCGCGGCGGCTCGCCGGTGGAATTCCCGCCGCCGCTCCGCGGACAAATTTCCGCGAACCATGTTACGCAGGAACAGCGAGTTGAATTCATACACCCACAGATCGTCGGCCCGGCTTCGGATCAGCAGGCTGCTCCCATCTCCGGCCAGGGCCCGGTCCACCGCAGCCTCGTCCTCATCGGTGCCGTTGAGGAGTTCCGCCACCATGCGGGCCGTGGCCGGGGCGCCAAAGACGGCCAGGGCCTGGAGCCATTCCATCCCTGCGTCGTCCGCTGTGGGCTGGTGGTGGTTCAGGAGGTGGCCCGTAGGAAGGGTGAAGTCCATCAGGTGCTGGTCCG
The DNA here is from genome assembly GCA_032127265.1 of Acidobacteriota bacterium. Taxonomy (GTDB): domain Bacteria; phylum Acidobacteriota; class JAQAZP01; order JAQAZP01; family JAQAZP01; genus JAQAZP01. The sequence goes on along the minus strand of JAQAZP010000381.1, from coordinate 6,066 downwards.
GGTCGAAGCATGGCCCGGAGGGGGGCAGGGTCAGCGCACCGCTGGCCTGCAGGTGTGCCAGTGCTTCCTCCGCCAGCCGGGGGATGCCGTCTGACTCGGCCAATACGCAGGCCGAGAGCCTGTCCCCGGCGGCCACCTGGCTGCCCAGTTGCACGGAGAGGAACCGGGCCATCCGTTCCAGATCCAGCGGACGGAGGCGGATCTGCTCCAGCGATGTACCATGGGCATGAGCTGACAACAGTTCTTCCGTGGCGGGGCGGCCAGGGGTGCCGGTGACCAGGAGGAAGATATCCTCCCCTCCCTGACCCGGGTGCAGGGCCACCTGCTGGAGAACAGCTGCGATGGTTGCGGCGCCCTGTTGCTCCGCATCAAGCACCACTGCTACACCTGAGCCCTGCGGGCGGCGAACCCGGTGGAACTGCTCGAAAAGATCATTTGCCAGCTCCGCCTGTTCCCGATATTTTCCGGCCACATCCTCCACGGCCTCGGCAAAGAGGAAGCCGGCACCCGAGGTCTGAGCCAGGCGGCGCAGTTCCATCACCAGGTGTGATTTCCCTTCGCCGGGATTGCCGATGAGCAGTGCCGGCCGACAGCCATCGCTCTCCCCGGTGCCCAGCTTCTCCAGGCGCTGGCGCAGTCCCTCCAACTCTGCCGGTGAGATGGTGAGCACCGTGTCGGCGGCGGCGGAACTGGCGCCCACCGCCCCGGGCTCCAGTGCCCAGGCCGTTCCGGTGTAAAGACCGAGGTCCTTGATCACATCGTTGGCCGTCTGGTAGCGGTTGTCCGGATCGGCCTGGAGCAGACGGTCCACCAGGTCCTCGAGGAAGGCCGGCAGCGGTTCATTGTTCCGGCCGCGAAGTTGAGGCGGGGAATCCTTCTCGGTACCGGGACGCCGTCCCTCGGGGAAGGGCAGCCGTCCGGACAAACTGACGTAGAGCAATACCCCGAGGGAATAGAGATCGCAACGGTGGTCCTTTTGCAGTCCGGCCAGCATTTCAGGGGCCATATACTCCGGTGTTCCCCTGAGGTGCCCGTCGTCGGCCTTGTCAAAGGGTGTGGACAGGCCAAAGTCGGTGAGTTTGACCACGGGCCGGTCCAGGGGTGACCCGTGGGGCGATCTGCTGGTTACGATCAGGTTTCCCGGTTTCAGGTCGTGGTGGATCAGTCCCCGGGTGTGGATGTGATGCAGGGCACGGCAGGTGGCCACCACCAGGGGCAGTGTCTCAAGGGGCTGCATTCCCGACACGGCTTCGAGAAAATCGACGCCGGTCAGGAGCTCCATGGTGAACCAGGCCCGGCCCGAAACCGAATCGACGCCGTAGTCATAGACCATTGCCAGGTTGGGATGCCGGAGCCTGGACAGCATCTGGAATTCGAAGGAGGAGAGGGTCTGTTCGAGACCGCGCCCCTTGTTCAGCGAACGGAACAGCTTGAAGGCCACCAGTTCCGGCGCGTTGCCCGGATCCCGGTCCCGGGCAAGATAGACCTCACTGAAGCTGCCGCTGCCCAGCAGTTCGAGCAATTCGAAGCGGTCGTTTACCTGGTGCGGCATTTTGATCATAGTGGTCCTGTGCCGGCGGCTCGGGCACCGCATGCGAGGATGATTCGTACCTGTAATCGGTATCTCCAGCAGCGCTCTTGAGTTTACTGCACGGATCATCGCATCACTTTCCAGCAGATGGATTACAGATTATGTTGATATTTATCGTGCAGACAGTCCTGACTTTTTTCTCCGGTCCGCTTGACAAATCTTGAAAATTCATTATTATTTGCTTCTAAGTGTCGGAATGTTTGACAGGTGGAAGAACCGACGCTTTTTTCAAGTGGTTTTGTTTGAAAGGGATAGCACGGCGGTTGTGCCGCTTTTTGACACATGCTCTCCTCCATGGTCATCCTGTCCTCACATTAACTTGAACGTGGTTTCATTATTTCTGCGGAGACGGAGCGCGTCTCTTTCCTGGCAAGGCTGTCACCTTGGGTGAGTCGGGGTCGGGACGCCAGTCAAGCAAAGGGGGATAAGATGAAGAGACTGGATCGGTTCAATCCGGGTGTAACAATGCTGGCCGTTCTACTGGCGCTGGTCCTTACCGCTGTCGGATGTTCCACGTTGTCCGACAACACCCCCACTGGTCCGGGAGATGCGGGGACCGCTGCCGGTGCCACGGCCAGGGACAGCTATGCTGAAGCTTTCATCAGGGCCGACTTTGGCGGTACGTTGAGGATGGGGGACAACCGGGTCTACTTCCCGCCTGGAGCGCTTGCCGAGGACACTACGGTCACCATCCTCCGCGAGGGTGACACCACAACGTTCGAGCTTTCCCCCGACGGGATTCAGTTCCAGAAGCCGGTGACCCTGACCCTGGAGATGGCTCCGCTTGGTGGTTTCGGGTCTCATCAGCCCTTTTCCATTCCGTCGATCTACTATTACAACGAATCCACCACCCAGTGGGAGAATATCGGCGGTGTGCCTGACTTCAGCAAGCGCGTGATCAGCACCCATATCGAGCATTTTTCCCGCTATGGCACCGGAACCCCCTGGTTCAACTGATCGCATGGGCTATTGATCCTGGTGTTACCACAGCCCGCCGGAATCCGGCGGGCTGTTGCTTGTACGGATGATGCCGTCTCACGGTATACTGTCACAGACCGATCCTTGATCTTTGGACAGGCCACGCCGCCGTGAGGACCATCCGGTTGGCGGGGCCACTCACCGGGCCACCCATGAACGAGCGATCCCGCCTGTCGCAGATCCGCCGCAACCTCCTTGAGGAATTGAAGGAGGAGGTGAAGTTCCACATCGGACCCATTCCGCCGTCTCTCCGCCGCTACTATCTCCGCTACAAGGACGAGTTCACCGGACGCTGGCGCTCCTCCTCGAAAAAGGAACTGATCCGTGAGGTGAAGAAGGCCAGGATCGTCATGCTCGGTGACTACCACACCCTCCGCCAGTCCCAGAGGACCACCCTGCGAATCCTGCGCGAGGTGATTCCGGGAAAGAGAAGGGTCCGGCTGTGTATGGAACTGGTCCACTCGGCCCACCAGGATCTCCTGGACCGATTCCAGGCCGGCGAGATGAGTCGCACCGAATTCCTCCGTGCCGTGAACTACGACATTACCTGGGGCTTTCCCTGGGCCGGCTATGGCGAAATCCTCGAGTTCGCCGCCGGGCACTCGATCCCGGTGCACGGGCTCAACGTGACCGGGGGCGGTGACGGCGCCGGGTTGCGCAAGCGCGACCGGCACGCTGCCCGTCTCCTGGCCGACCTGGCCGTTCGCCATCCCGGTGATCTGATTCACGTGGTCTTCGGCGATCTGCACCTGGCCTCCGGGCACCTGCCCCGGCAAACCGTCGCCGCATTGCGTCGTGCCGGCGTGGAGAATGTGGAGCCGCTGGTTATCTTCCAGAACAGCGAGACGATCTTCTGGAAGATGCACCGGCGGCGGTTGCAGCACAAGGTTGATGTTGTGCAGCGCGGACGGAACCGGTTCTGCATCAACAGCACGCCGCCCTGGGTCAAGCTCCACTCCTCCATCTTCTGGGAACGCAACCGCGCCGATCTGCTGGAGTCCCTGTTCGGCGACGGGAAGGAGGGCGTCGACGGCGGCGCCGACGCGGTGGAATACAGCGAACACCAGGCGGCCATGATCCGCCTGGTGGCCGGCTATTTCGGTATCGACCCTCCGGGTATGGACGACTTCACGGTGTTGACACTGGTGGAACTGGACCGGGTCATCACCTCCCTCAGCCGTCTCCCGCAGTTCGCTGCACTCCAGCCGCTCCTCCTGGCCCGGGAGTCGCTGTTCATCCCCGAACAGCGGATCATCTTTCTCCGCGGGCCGGACATGAATTATGCGGCGGAGCAGGCGGCGGTGTTCCTGCACTGGCTTTGTACCGGTTATGAACCGCGGCCCGACGGCGGCCAGGACGAATTTTACCGCCGGGTGATTCGTGCCGCCCTGGGCTTCCTCGGGTCGCTAGTGGTCAATCCCCTCCGCAAGCACTGGCACGAGGAGGATCATCAGCTCTACCGTCGACGGCAGGCCCGCCGCCGAAAGCTGACCGCCCGGGGCCGGGTCCAGCGGGAGGCCAGCGGCTGGGTGCTGGTTCACCTGCGCCGGGAAGGGGATCGGCGTGGCGGCCCTCTGTTGCTCAAGTCGGCCCTGGGGATCGACGACCGGTGCCTGCGCCTGGTTTCCACCGGCCTGGGCCAGATCCTGGGCTACCGGCTCTATCACGGGATGCTGCAGGCCGCGGTGAGCCGGTCCGATGCGGCGGCCCTCTTCTCCCGGGAACTGACCCGGCGGCACGAGGCCCGGAACCTCTATCTCGACCTCAAATGGCGTCTCCGCCGAGTTGTGCCGGTGGTGCTCAGCAAGTCCCACCGTTTCTAGCGCTTTCTCTTCCCTTCGCGGTGGCTGGGGATGCCGGCAGGTGTCATCTCCCGGCCGGTTCTGTGGAAAAAAACAAAATCCTGACATTTGGTGCTGATATTCCGCAAATTGGCAAGGATCGTGCTAAGGCATGTGTAATCATGATTATACCACTGTTTCATTTTTCGGTTGATTTGAAGGAAGTCCTTGTTTCAACAAGACTTGGGGGACGCAGCCGGTCTTTTTCCACAGAGTTTTCCACACAAGTTGTTGACAAGTTTTCGTTTGCCCGGACGGCAGGGCGGAGCCGCCCGGCACGTTCCCATTTGCACCCTCCTATGGTAAAATCTGATTTCACTCGTACTTTTCCGGCCTGATGATCCAGCGGCGGAAGCCGTGTATACGAAGAGCAGAAAAGGAGGTCCTGATGAGCAGGAATGGGATCCGGGGAATAGCCCTCTTTGCAGCGGCGGCGATGCTTCTTGCGGCCGGCCCCCTATACGTGGAAGTCTTTGCCGTTGAGGCCCAACCTGGAGCCGAGCAGGCCATTGAAACCATGGTCAAGGCGATCAAGGAGGACAATGCGCCGATCAGGAACCGGATGTTCTTCAGACTTCGCGATATCGGCGCCCCGTCGGTTGAGCCCCTGATCGCCGCCTATGCGGCCAACAGTGAATTGCCGGTGCGGCAATACGTGATCAATGTGCTTGGCTGGGTGGGCGGAGAGCAGGCCTACGAATTCATCTCGGGAAAGATAACCGACCAGCGGCCCGAAATTCGCCAGAAGGCCGCCGAAGCCCTCTGCACCATCGATGACAAGCGCGGCATCCCCCTGCTGATCCAGGCTCTTGATGACGATGACGAAAATGTCCGCATTGCCGCCATCGTTTCCCTCGGTGTGCTGGAGGACCCTCAGGCCATCGAACCACTGAAGAAAAAGCTCAACGATTCGAGCCCCCGCGTGGCGAAGTTCGCCGAGAACTACCTCGAACTGCTGGCCATCACCTATCCCGAGGCCGAGACCGGCGGCGGCCGGTAAGCCGTTCCGGTTGCGGAGCACAACCTCCATGCCCACGCCAACCGCCGAGATCATTGTCGCCATCGATGTGGAGACCGGGCGCCAGGCCATGGCCCTGGCCGAAAAACTGGAAGGCCAGGCTGACCTGTTCAAGGTCGGCCTGCAACTGTTCACCGCCGAGGGCCCCGGTATCGTGGCGCGGCTTTCGGCCACCGGGACCAGGGTCTTCCTCGACCTCAAATACCACGACATCCCCAACACGGTGGCCGGCGCGGTGATGGAGGGCTGCCGGTCCGGCGCGGCCATTGTCAACCTGCACGCTTCGGGCGGTCCGGCGATGATGATCGCCGCCGTGGAAGCGGTTCGGCGGTTCAGCGAGGAGAGCGGTCGGCCCCAGCCTCTGTTGGCGGCGGTCACCGTGCTGACCAGCCTCGACCTTGAGACCCTGAACCGCATAGGAGTTCAGCGGTCGGTGGAGGAGCAGGTGGTTGGCCTGGCTCGCCTGGCCCGGGAATGCGGTCTTGGCGGCGTGGTGGCCTCACCGAGGGAGGTGGCCTCAATAAAGGCGGCCTGTGGTCCCGAGTTCAAGGTGATCACCCCCGGCGTCCGTCCGGCCTGGTCGGTCGCCGGTTGATGCAGCACCCCTACGCCACCATCACCGCGTTCGTCGACGAGCC
>JAQAZP010000380.1:0-9919 GCA_032127265.1 Acidobacteriota bacterium | reverse complement strand
ACATCTCGAGGACCTGGGCTATATTGAGTAACCGCGGCATGATCAGTGCAACGGGCAGAAACATGGCGGCTCTGGTGCGCCGGCGCCCGCTCCTGCTGATCTTTCTCCTCGGCCTGGTTCTGCGTCTTGGCTTTCTTGGGGCCGTGGAGCTCACCGGGACCCTGGAAATCGCCGAAGGGGCCATCTTCCGCGATCTGGCCCAGAACATCCTCGACGGCCGGGGCATGTCGATTTCGTCCCGGTTGCTGGACGTGCGTCCCGGAGCGCCGGAGCACGTGGTGGAACTGCAGCGGCGGTGGATCGAGTCGGGCGGGCTCTTCGGCATGATCCCCCCGGGAAAACCCACCGCCTTTTTCATGCCGCTCTACCCCCTTTTTCTCGCCGGCCTCTTTGCTGTCTTCGGCAGCGGGTTCTTTCCCGCCCGGCTGGTGCAAATGCTGCTCTCGGCCCTGTTGCCGCTCGTCGCCTGGTATCTTGGCAAACGGGCCGTGGGGCGTGAAACGGCCCTGGCCGCGGCCTTGCTGGCCGCCGTCCATCCCTACTTCATCTACTATGCCGGCCTGCTGGTGACCCAGACCCTCTTCGTGGTCCTGCTGGGACTGGCGTCCGCCGCATACTATGCGCTGCGCGCCCGTCCCACCGCGGGACGGGCGGCTCTGCTGGGTCTCTTGCTGGGGCTCTCCTTTCTCACCCGCACCTTCACCGCCACTTTCCTGCCGCTGCTGCTGCTGGCCATGATTGCCGAGCTTGGTTTTCCCCGGTGGTTCGACACCGGCGAGACCGGGGACCGTGGCGCCGCCGCCCGCCATCCGCTGGTTCGGGCGTCGGCCCTGGCCCTGGTCACCTGCGCCGTATTCGCTGCCCTGGCCGTACCCTGGGTGATCCGCAACCACGGCCTGTTCCACGAGCTGGTACTCCTGCCCACCAAGGGGGGGCGCAATCTCTGGGAATACAACAACCAGAAGTTCTCCACCGAGTTCGAGACGGCTGAAAACGCCTGGACCCGGGAGCGTTACCGGGAGATCCGCCAGTCGGAGATGCCCTCGCTGAGAAGGAAAGACACGGTGGAGTTTCCCCAGTTCGCGCCGGACCTGCCGGAAACGGAACGCAACCGGATCCTCAATCGCAACGTCAAAGCCTTTATCATGGCCAACCCGCGGGTTTACTTCAGGCTTTGCCTGGTTCGGGCCAGCGAGATGGTCCGGGTCACCCCGGTCCGGAAATCGAGTCCTTTGCTCACGGCGGTGGCCTGGCTGACCATCGGCTGGCAACTGCCGCTGGCGCTGGTGGGAATGGTGATGCTGGCCCGCCGCTGGCGGGGCGGACCGCTCTACCTCTACCTGCTGACCCTCTTTTACCTTGCGCTGCACGCCCTGGTGGCCGCCGGCACTCCGCACCGCGTCCAGGTGGACCTCTACCTGCTGGTCTTCTGCGCCCACCCGCTGGCCTGGCTGGCCCGACGACTTTTCGGCCGGGCGGCGCCCGAGGGGGTGGCGGAATGAGGATCAAACCGTTCCTGCTGCTGCGCTACCTCTTCACCATCACCCTGCTGCTGCTGATTTTTTATTGTTTTCGGGACGGCTGGGAAAAGGGGTTCCATGCCTTCTCCGGCCTGGACCTGCGGATCCTGGCTCTGGCTATTCCCCTGGTGGCGGTGCACTATCTGCTCAAGGCCTTCAAGTGGGGGGCGCTCCTGCGCCGGCAGGGGGTGGCGGTGAGCTTCGGGCTGGCCCTGCGCTCGCTGCTGGCTGGTGTGGCCCTGAGCATCTTCACTCCGCTCAATCTCGGGGAACTGGGGCGGGTGCTCTATCTGCCCTCCAGGAACCGCAGCACGCTGGCCGGTCTGGTGCTGGTGGACAAGGCCCTCGACCTCACCGCGGTCTTCCTTTTCGCCGTTCCCGGCACCCTGGTGCTCTTCGGGGTCTGGTGGGCACTGCTGCCGGCCGGTGCGGCCCTCTTTGCCCTGTCGGTGCTGGTGCTGGGCCCGGTGGTGGCGGGCCCCCTGCGGCGCTGTTACTGGCTGGGGCCGATCCGGGCCAGGGCCGTGCGCGCCGCCCTGGCGGCTGCCCGTGTGGGCCCGGTCAGCGCGGCCCTGCTCCTGCTTGTGGCCCTGACCGCGTTTTTCGTAGTATACCTACTCTACTTCCTTCTGCTGCGGGACCTGGTGCCGGCCGGCGATATTCGGCTGGGCGGGGTGTTGACCGTGGTGCCGCTGGTGATGGCCGGCCGCCTGGTGCCGCTCACCGTAAGCGGTCTCGGGGCCCGTGAGGGGATCGCCGCTCTTCTCTTTCCCGTAATCGGTGTCACCGAGGCGGTGGCCGTGGAGGTGACCCTGTTGGTCTTCCTGATGACCTCAGCCTGTCCAGCGCTGATCGGCGCCCTGGTCCGGCCCCGCAGAGGCGGGGCGGGACCCCGCGGCCGCGCTGCCGCGGGGGCGGCACTGCTGCTCCTCCTGTGTCTCTCTGCCCCCGCCCCGGCCCAGGTGGCCAGCCCGATCACCTTTGGCGGAGATCGGGCTGGCGGCATTCCCACCGAGTATTTCCCCCGCTTCCGGAACAATGAGCAGGTGGAACAGGTGGTGGCCGGATACCGGCACTGGCTGGAAGGGGAGCGGGACGAGGCCATAGCCCTCTTCGAGGCTGCGGCCGCGGCCGAGCCGGACAACTACCAGCCGATGAAACTGCTGGCCCACGTCTATATCGAGACCGGCCGTCTGGGCGATGCCCGGAGCACTCTCCAGCGCGCCGTGGAACTGTTCCCCTATGACAGCTGGAACCACCGGCTCTATTCCCGGCTGCTGTATCTGGAGGGGGACCTGCAGGGGGCCATCCGCTCCGGGGAGGAGGCTCATCGCCGCAGCAAGGAGGATGTCTCGCACATCATCTGGTTGGCCGGTCTGTATCGCGAGGCCGGTGAGAGCCGCCGCGAGTTGAAGCTCTACCGCAAGGCGGTGGAAATGGATCCCCACGATGCCGAACTGCACCTCCATCTGGCCCGGCTCTACGAGGATCGCGGTGACCGGAAAAAGGCCTACACCGAGTATGCCGAGGCGCTGCGGCGCGATCCCAGCCGCTGTGACCTGCTGGTGCGCATGGTGGAATTTTCGTCGGAACTGGAACGGCCCGAGGAGGACACCCGGACCTATCTTCGCGACGCGCTGCGCTGCGACCAGGCCGGCCTGTTCACCAGCCGGCTGGAGCCTTTCCTGCACCTCGCCCCGCCGGCACTGCGGCCCGGCGCTGGCGATGACGCCGTGAACGAAGAGGGCCCCGTGAACGGAGCGGGTGCCGGGGACAGCGCGGTCGCCGGGGACGGAGTAGGCGTGGTGGAGGAAGAGGACGCGGTGGCCGGTGAAACAGCGGAGGAACCCGCGGACGAAAACGGGGGTTCAGTTGATCCATCGGGGAATGATGCCGAAAGCGTGGCTCCCCCGGTATCGGGCACTGCGGAAACCACGGACGAGGGTGTCTGAAGTGGGTCTGACCTATGACAACCGGGTTGGCGATACCGGGGACGGAGCCGCCGCTCCCCGGGAGGACCGGCCTGACCGCCGCAACCGGGGTTCCGCTCCCCGGCCGGATATCCTGCTGACCCACGGCTACTTCCTCTCCACGGACAAGGTGGAGCAGCGGGTGATGAAACCCTACCCTCCGCTGGGCATTCTCTACCTTTCGGCCTATCTCAAGCGGGCCGGTTTCCGGGTCGAGGTGCTGGACACCACCTTTCTCGATCCGGTGGGCTACCACAGTCGGCTCGCCGAACTCCGGCCGAAGAGTGTCGGCATCTATGCCACGGTGATCACCAGGCAGAACGTGCTGCGCATGGTCGGTGACGCCGCGGGTTTCGGCATGCCGGTGATCGTGGGCGGGCCGGACCCGGCCCAGTATCTCGACCAGTATCTGGGGGCCGGCGCCGCTGCCGTGGCCCTGGGCGAGGGGGAGGAGACACTGGAGCAGTGGCTCGGCCTGGCCCTGGACAAGGGGGCAGGCTCAGCGGAGATGGATGGGCTGGCCGGCCTGGTCCTGCCCCGCGATGGCCGTCACCACCGAACGGCCCCGCGGCCGGCGATCAAGGACATTGACACGCTGCCCTGGCCGGACAGGGCGGCCATCGATTTCGGGCACTATCTCAGAAGCTGGCGCAACCGCCACGGCGAGGCGTCGCTCTCCCTCCTCACCGCCCGGGGGTGCCCTTTTGACTGCACCTGGTGCTCGCGGGAGGTCTTTGGCCAGACACATCGCCAGCGTGACCCGGCGGACGTGGCCCGGGAACTGCGGCAGCTCAAGGAGCAGTACCATCCCGAGGCGGTCTGGATCGCCGACGACGTGTTGACCCTGAACCGCAAATGGGTCCCCCGTTTCGTGGATGCGGTGAAGGCGGAGGATGCGGTTGTGCCCTTCGAGTGCCTCTCACGGGTGGACTGCGTGGACCAGGCCACCATCGCGGCCCTGAAAGAGATCGACTGTTTTCGAATCTGGTATGGTGCGGAGTCGGGCGAGCAGCGGGTCATCGACCGGATGAACAAGAAGTTCACCGTGGACCAGGTGCGGCAGGCCACGGCGATGACCCGGGAGGCCGGGATCCAGGTGGGCCACTTCATCATGCTCGGCTATCCCGGCGAGACTCGTCGGGACATCCTCTCCACCATCCGTTTCCTCAAGGAGACCCGGCCCGACCACTTCGGCCCCTCGGTGGCCTTCCCGATCAAGGGCACGAGTTTTTACGAGGAGGTCAAGGACCGGGTGGTGGAAGACCAGGTCTGGTCCCAGCGGAACCAGAACCGGTTGGTGTTCCGCGGTCGCTACCCGGCGCTCTTCTACTGGTTCGCCATCCGCCTGGTGAATAACGAGGTGCCGCTGTTCAACCGCTACCTGCCCGGCTGGCGCAAGCCGGCCAACCTGCTCCGGGCACTTTCCGCGGGCATCAAGTCCCTGGTCTGCCGCGCCGGCACCCTGGCCATCCACCTGCTCTACCGCCGGCGCCTCCAGACCTGAAGCCACAGCTCAAACTCCCTTGGAACACTTGTCTTTTTCATCATTGAGTGGTATGGTCTGTTACGAAAAAGAACCATCAAAGATTTTATTGAAACGTTTTGAAGCCGGGCATGGGGTGGGCCTCAGGAGTATTATGTGCCAACATCGAAAAAAACATTCATGTCCGAAGATAAAAGTTTAGATGAAAACAACGTTGGCTTATAAGAAATCCTTCCGGTGAACAATTCGGCACAAACGGCGGTTCCTCTGTGCTCGCTCAGCGGGGGCAAGACGCCGAATGATGGTCGAGTGTGGTCATGAAGACGTATCTGGCACTATTTATTTCTTCGGCCTGTATCTCGGTCTGCCTGACGCCGCTGATTCTTCGATTCAGCGAGAAGTACGGCATAGGCCAGGATCCCACCGGGAAGCGGAAGATCCATGCCCGGTCCATCCCGCGGCTGGGCGGCATCGCCATCTTTCTCTCGGTCATCGCCACCCTTACCCTGCTCCTCTTCCATGACAACGGGATCACCCAGGTCGTCAGCGTCCAACTCAGCGACATCCAGGTGCTCTTCATCCCGGCCACGATGCTCTTTCTCGTCGGCCTCTATGATGACCTGCGGGGGTTGAACCCCTGGTTCAAGCTCTCGACCCAGCTGTTTGCGGCCCTGCTCTGTTTCTGGCTCGGTCTGCGCATCGAACAGGTAACCAACCCGTTCAGCGGCGAAGCCGTGGCCCTGGGCTGGCTGGCATTGCCGGTGACCGTGCTGTGGCTGGTGGGGGTGACCAACGCCTTCAACATGGTGGACGGGATGGACGGCCTGGCCGGCGGGTTGGCCTGCTTGATTTCCATGTCAGTGGGCCTGATGGCCCTGCTCAACGGCCAGATCCTGGTGGCGGTGTTCACGGTGACCATCGTCGGCGCCACGCTCGGCTTCCTGCGCTTCAACTTCCACCCGGCGCGGATATTCATGGGTGACGGCGGCAGCTACTTCCTTGGTTTCCTGCTCGCCGCCCTGGCCGTGCGCACCGGGGAGAAAAGCTCCTTCATGGTTTCCATCGCCATCCCGCTGCTGATCCTCGGGGTGCCGATTCTCGAAACGGGCGTGACGATCCTCAGACGTCTGCTCGCCGGAAAACCGCTGTTCCAGGCCGATGGCGGACACATCCACCACATGCTGCTGCGGGGCGGCGTCTCACACCGGCTGATCGTCCTGGTCATGTACCTGGCCACCGCGATGTTCGGCCTCGCCGCTTTCGTGCTGGTGGTCAACCGCACCATGGGCATTGCGGTGATCATGGTGCTGATCAGCTTTCTGCTGGCGTTGATCTTCACCCGTCTGGGGTATCATGAGTTCAGGGAATTCGGCGATCTGATGGAGCGGGCCTTCTTCTTCCAGCGCCGGATTCTCTCCAATCAGATCTTCATCCGTGCCGCGGCGAGCCGGTTGACCGAGTCCAAAAGCCCTGCCGAACTGTTCAACCAACTCGTTTTACTGTTCCACCGCCTGGGGTTCTGCCGGGCCCAGCTCAACGTGGCGGTGGCCTGCCAGGATTCCGCCTGGCGAATGTTCAACTGGGACTGGTCCCCCGGCGAGACGAGTGTGGCGGACCTCCCCGGGAGCGGCTGTCCCGATGGTGAGCAGGTCTGGTCGCTGCGCATCCCGCTGGTCACCGACCAGAAATTGCGGGCCCGCCTCCAGTTGAGCCGGTCGCTGGGTTCGGACCGCCTCTACTTCCAGGTCTACTCCCTGGTGGACCTCCTCGGGGGACAGCTCCACGATGCGCTTCTGCTCTTCACGTCCCAGGAATACGACGAATATTTCAAGGAACGTCAAGCCAGGGCCGAATCGGTGGCCGCCTCCGGGGCGACCACTCTGCAACCCGGCATTGCTCCCGCCCATGCCTTCTCCGCCGGCCGCAGCGCCATCCGCTCCGCCTCGCGTGCGCGCCGCCACCGTTTCTCCTCACTCCTCCGTCGGCGCTGAATGTGCGTCGTCAATCCATCTGCCCGGTGCCGCCGGATCGCTGTTCCGGACCGGCAAAAGTGTTGGACAGCGGGAGAGCGCATCTGCTACCATTGCCGCTCTGCAACCAATTATGAATACAATCAGTTATGCCCTGCGGTGCGCAAGAACCCGATCCGGCCGGATCCTGGCTGGGACGAAGAACGATGGGGAGCGAAATGTGCGGAAAATCCGTTAGTGGTGATGAGGCGGCCGGGGTGCCGTTGCTCGACCTGAAGGCCCAGTATGCCTCCATCCGGTCCGAGGTGAACGAGGCGGTGCGGTCGGTCTGCGAGAGCCAGTATTTCATCCTCGGCCCGGAGGTCAAGGGTCTGGAACAGGAGACCGCGGCCTATTGCGGCAGCCGTCATGCCGTCGGAGTCTCCAGCGGCACCGATGCGCTGCTGGCGGCGCTGATGGCCTGCCGGGTGGGCCCCGGTGACGAGGTGATCACCACGCCCTACACCTTCTTTGCCACCGCGGGTTGTATTGCCCGGCTGGGCGCCGTTCCGGTCTTTGCCGATATCGACCAGGTGAGTTTCAATATCGATCCGAACCTCATCGAGGAATCGATCACCCCGAAGACCAGGGCCATCCTCCCCGTGCACCTCTATGGCCAGGCCGCCGACATGGATCCCATTCTCTCCCTGGCCGGCGCGCGCGGCATCCCGGTGATCGAGGACGCGGCCCAGGCCATCGGCACCGAGTACAAAAGCCGCAGGGCGGGGAGCATGGGGCAGATGGGCTGCTTCAGCTTTTTCCCCAGCAAGAATCTCGGGGGCTTTGGTGACGGCGGTCTGGTGACCACCGGGGATGACGAACTGGCCGTGCGGCTCCAGGAACTTCGGATGCACGGCAGCGAGAAGAAATACTACCACCATGTGGTGGGCGGCAACTTCCGGCTGGATGCCCTGCAGGCCGCCGTCCTGCGGGTCAAGCTGCGCTACCTCGACGGCTGGACCGAGGGCCGCCAGCAGAATGCCGCCATCTACAACGGGCTGTTCGCCGATGCGGGCCTGCTGGACCCGGAGCGGGCGATCATCTCCCTGCCTCTGGAATCTCCGGTTTCCGGCAGCGGCAGCCCGCGTGGTGACCAGCCTCCAGTCGCGGGGCACCGCCACATCTACAACCAGTACGTGATTCGCTGCCAGCGGCGCGACGAGCTCCGCGACCACTTGCAGGGATTGAAGATCGGTTGCGACATCTATTACCCGGTGCCGCTGCACCTCCAGGAGTGCTTCTCCGAACTTGGCGGTCAACCCGGGCAGTTCCCGGCGAGCGAACTGGCCGCCGCACAGACCCTGGCCCTGCCCATCTTCCCCGAGTTGGGCCGGCAGCGGATCGAGACCGTGGTCCGCGCCATCGCCGATTTCTACAGGAATGCTTGAGCCGTGATCATTACCCAGACACCCCTGCGGGTCAGCCTGGCCGGCGGCGGAACAGATTTCCCCGATTACTTCCGCCGGGAGGGGACCACGTTCGTCAGCACCGCCATCGACAAGTATGTCTTCGTGATCATCAAGGAACGGTTCGACGACCTGATCGTGCTCAACTACTCGGAGCGCGAGATCGTGGAGCGCGTGGACCAGATCGGTCACGACCTGATTCGCGAGGCGTTGCGCATCACCGGCATCGAGAGGGGCGTGGAGATCACCACGCTGGCCGACATCCCTTCCGAAGGGTGCGGCCTGGGCTCCTCGAGCAGCATCACGGTGGGGCTGCTCAATGCCTTTTACGCCTTCAATGGCGAACAGGTGACGGCGGAACGCCTGGCCCGGGAGGCGGTGATGATCGAGGTGGAAATCCTCGGCCGCCCCATCGGCATCCAGGACCAGTACATCGCCGCCTACGGCAACCTCCGCCGATTCGATGTGGCAGTGGACGGCGGGGTGGCCTGCCGGCGCATCGGAATCAGCGAGGGCGACAAGCGGCGTCTCGGCGAGCAGTTGATGCTCTGGTATCTCAACTCCACCCGCAGCGCGGCCAGTGTTCTGGAAACCCAGAAAGAGAATATCGGCAACCGCATCGCGCAGCTGGACGCACTCCGCGCACAGGTGCCGGGAGTCGAGGCGAGCTTGCTGGCCGGGCGGATCGACGATGTGGGCCGGGCGCTGCACGACGGCTGGTGCATCAAGCGGGAACTGGCCGACACCATCTCCAACCAGGGGATCGACCGGCTCTACGACATGGCTCGCGAGGCCGGCGCCCTGGGGGGCAAGGTGGTGGGTGCGGGCGGGGGCGGTTTTCTCCTGCTCTACTGCCCCCGGGAAAGCCAGGACCGGCTGCGCGAGGCCTTCTCCGGGTATCGCGAACTGCCCTTCGGCCTGGAGCGGGACGGGAGCAAGGTGATCTTCAACGTGCTGCGCTACAGCACCAAGTGACACAACCTCAATTGTGATCCCCTGGCGCCGCTGACAGCTGCCGCGTCGGGCACTCCATACGTTCTTGATCCCTTCATCCTCCTCGCGATGTCATTCCAGCAGAATGGCGTCAACGTGCCGTGTGCAACAAGACCCTGGCCCGCGCCCTACGCTGAAGCTGTATCAACCGTCGCCTCCAGATGCCGGCGATCCTCACCGAGAGAAGGCGGCGATGTCAGGACCCGCCATTTCTGCCGTGATTTTTTTACTCTGTGCCGCAGGGTTGTTCTGTTCGCGGAGGGGTGAAACCGGCAGGGGCGATGGCCGGGTATCTCCATCCCGGCACCTGGCCTCGGGTCGCCGGGACGAGGTGGCGGGGATGTTCTGCCGCACCGCCGGGCGCTACGACCTGGCCCACTTTCTGCCCAGCGCAGGGCGGGACGCCGGGTGGCGGCGAGGTTGAGCCGGAGATGGCCGATGCCGTCAAGCGTCCAAAAACCCAGTCGCCGCTGGCGGCCAGGACCGGCGCTTCCCCGACCTTGCGGCCCAGTTCCCAGACCAGCTGGTCGGGCGCCCG
>JAQAZP010000379.1:0-6331 GCA_032127265.1 Acidobacteriota bacterium | reverse complement strand
CGCGGCTGGAACTACGACGGTTCCGCCCTTCTTCCGATCTCCGGTCTCAGTTTCTTTGCCTTTCCCCAAGCCGAGGCCAGCCATGGGGCACGGGTCTTCGCCTCCGCCGACCTCAACGGCAACGGCCGGGACGAAATCGTTGTGGGTGGCGGGCCCGACCCGGCCATCGGTTCTCCGGTGGCGGTCTTCCTCTACGATGGTTCGGCGGTCAGCCAGTGGTTTTCGCTCGAGGCCTTTGACAGTGGTGTGAGCCAGGGCGCCACTGTGGCGGCGGGACTCTTCTGATCGGCCGGCGGGGTTTGTTGAGCCGCAGGAGGACAAGAATGATGCCGAGGTGCTGCTCTCCCCATCCCTTTGCACCGCTTCTCCGGGTGATAGTGACGGTCTGCCTGCTGGTTCCCGGCGCGGCCTGGGCCGGAGAGGGGCTGCTGGACGGCGGAACTCTGGACCCGCAGTGGTTCGGCGGCGAGCGGGAATTCCGGCGCACCCCGTCGGTGGACTATCTCTGGGTCAAACCGGGGTTTTCCATCGGCGATCACACCTTCCATTTCGAACCCTGGCCCAGCCCGGTATTCATCGGTCCTGATGCCGGCGAGCGCGACAGCGACGACCTGGTGCTGGCCCGCCAGATCAGCAGCGAGATGCCCGCACAGCTGGAACTTCAGTTCGACATCGTTCTCCAGGGCCGGGCCGGCGTGTCGTTGGAAGAGGGGGATGTGCTGGTCAGCGGCAGAATCGTCGACTGCACCAGGGGGAACCAGATGGTGAAGTTCCTGGCGCCCACCATGGCCGGCAAGGGCCTGGCCAGGATCGAATTGAAATTCGTTCACAAGGAGAGCGGGGAACTGCTGGCCGGCCTGCACACCAGGGTGACCAGCGGCACCGCTCTGACCAATACCTGGAACAAGATGGTCAAGTGGGTGCGGAAGTTCTCGGGCGAGGTGGGTGAAAAGGGCTTCCAGACCATGTACAAGACCGGCAAGCCGGTCAAGGACTGAAGCGCAATGCAGGAAGCTGGGTCAGGCCATGCGGTGTTGCATTCTGGCTCCGGTCGCGAAACGCTCCAGACGTCGCCCTCATGCAACACCGCATGGCCTGACCCCTGCTTTTGCATCACTAAAACCATGAAACCCAATCGGATCGACCATATGGGCAGGACTGAGGTTTGACATTCTCACCACCCGGCCTTACATTAATTGTTATAATTGTGCGGGTTCACACCAGCGGCTGTCGGGCAGCCCGCCCGGGCACCCCGTAGAGGTGCCCTGCAGTTGTTCAGCCTGCCGACTTTGCGGACTCGCCACCGCGGATTCAGGGTTGCCAGTAATAATCAGGCCTACCTGGGCCGTTTACCTGTGTGGTTCCCAGCCCGGGTTCCGATGACAACAATGGAGGAAAGCAATGATCACCCTGAGATTTCTTGCGATGGCGCTCCTGGTTTGCGTCGTTGTCTTCAGCGGCTGCAGCAATGAACCGCAGTCAAAACAGGCCGCCGCGCCGCAGGAAACCGCCCCGGTGGATACCGTAGCTGCCGATACGGCAGGGAGCGGCGAACTGTCACCGCCATCCGCCGGACAGAGCTACAAGGAGAAGCGGCTGGCTGACGCCCTGCGCGGCCTGGCCTATGACTCGGGCCGGGTGGTGGTGGACACGGCCAAGGCCGAACCCATTCCCGGGGCGGAAGTTTTTGCGTCTGCCGGCGACGCCTACCAGCGGGGGCTCTACTTCCTCTTTGAGAAGAATGACCGTGTTGCTGCCATTGGTGCCCTGACCAGGGCGGTGATCATGTCCCCGGACAATCCGGACCACCTGGCCGGCCTGGGCCAGGCCCTGCTGCGCAAGGGGATGGAGGACGAAGCCATCGCCGCCTTCAACACGGCGCTGGACCTCGCTCCCGACCATTTCGAGGCGCAGAAGCAGTTGGCCTGGGCGCTGCAGATGGGCGGCGACTACGAGGCCGCGAAACAGGCCTGGCTGCGGGTAATCGACCTCGATGCCGGGGACGGGGAAGCTCACGGCCGCCTGGCGGTGCTCGAGTATTACCTCGAAGATTACGAGAGTGCCTGGGCCAGCGTGGCCCGGGCCGAGGCGCTGGGGTACAAGATGCCGGCCCAGTTCCTGCCCCTGCTCCGGGACAAGATGCCGCAGCCGGTGAAGTGACTCTACGCGGCGGACCATGAGTGCGCCGATCGCATAGCTCAGGAGTACCAGCAATGTTGAAGAGATACGGAATACGATTCGGAATTTTCGGGCTGGCCGCCTGCTGTGGCCTGCTCCTTTTCTCCTCCGGGGCAGCAGCCCAGGAGGTGACCGTGGGTCCGCAGGTCCGCATCGACGCGGGCGGTACGGCCACGGCCAACGAGACCACCATGGCCTCGGTGCACCTGCACCCCAACGAGGCGGTGGGCGGCTGGAACGACTACCGCATGGGGCAGTATCGCACCGGCATATCGGTGAGCAACGACTACGGCCAGACCTGGACCGACATGCTGCTCCGCCCGCCGGCCGGCCACGAGGGGAGCACCGAGGGCGACCCCATGACCTGTTACGACAACCGCACCGGCACCCTGTGGGCCGGCGGCATGTCCTGGACCGGCAACGGCGGCGTTTTTGTCGCCCGCAAGAATCCGGGGGCCAGCACCTTTCAGCCGTCGGTGATGACCATTGTCGACGGCGGCATCGACAAGGGCTGGCTGGCCGCGGGCATCGTGCCGGGAAACCCCGACAGCACCCGCGTCTACCACACCTTCAACTACGGCAGCCAGTACTCCACCGACATGGGTGACACCTGGACCTCGCCCACCTCCCTGGGCAGCGGCATCGGCTTTCTGCCCAAGGTGGGCCCCGGCGGCGAACTCTATGTCTGTTACTGGGACTACTACGACGGGGTGATGCTCCGCCGCAGCCTCAATGGCGGCGTGTCCTTTGGATCGCCGATCACCATCGCTACGCGGATGGACCCCTGGGACATTTATGCCTCGGACCGCTTCCCGGGTACCTTCCGTGTCCCCTCGCTGAACGGCCTGGCGGTGGACCCCAATGACGGCACGCTCTACTGCACCTACTTCGACACCACCGGCTGGGACGGCGGCAACCGCAACGTAGACGTCTACCTGACCAAGTCCACCAACCAGGGGACCACCTGGAGCACGCCCCAGGTGATCAACGGCGACTCCAGCCCGGCCGGCGACCAGCTGTGGCCCTGGATCGAAGTGGACCAGGAGAGCCGGCTGCACGTGCTCTACCTCGACACCCGGCACACGGTGCAGAACGATGGTGTGCAGCACGGGATGTTTGACGCTTACTACGCCCTCAGTGTGGACGGCGGCGCCAGCTTCACCGAGTACCGCCTCACTCCGGCCTCCTTCGACAGCTACCATGCCGGCGGAGCGAGCCAGTTTCTCGGTGACTACCTGGGCCTGGGCGTGGGCGGGGACTATGTCTACCCCTGCTATCCCTCGACCCAGAACGGCTCTGCCGACATCTTCACCAACGTGATCACCGTAACCTCGAACCAGACGGTGGCGGCGACCATGACCTGTCTGCCCAGCCTGGGGATCCTGCCCTTCAACATGGGGATGACCGTGCAACTGGAGAACCTGGCCAGTGAGGGCACACGCCGCGTGGCGGGGAGCATCCGGGCCGAGCTGGCCGGAGGCAACGTGTACAACAACTGGCGGGCCGGTTTTACCAATCTCGGACCGGGAGAAGTATTCAACAGCACCTGGCAGCAGTATCTGCCCGACTACCCGTCACTGGTGGGGGTGAACAGCTTCGTCTTCAGTGCGGAGGATGTGACCCCGGCGCCATTCAACCAGCCGCCATACATGCCCTCCGGCGACACCGAGGTGGACGGCTGCAGCGTAGCGGGTATCTGACCCGATCGTCAGACGACGCACCACCAGCCCCGGGGGGACATCCCTCCGGGGCTTTTTCGTGAGCGCCCGGGATATCTTGCGCTGTGGGAGGAAATCACTTATCTTTTACTCGTCAGGCATTGGCCCGGGCAATGCCGATCAACGTCAGGATTCCCTGAACTTCACCGTGGTGCCGCCTGGTCCGCCGTCATCTCACGGCCGGCCGCGGGCCTTTTCTCTGCGCAGCCAATGACCAATGACAAAAAAATGATTGGTCCCTACGAGATCCAGGGTGTGATCGGCTCCGGGGGCATGGGCGTGGTCTACCGCGGGATCCAGCCCTCGTCCAAACGCTTCGTGGCGATCAAGGTCCTCCCCGCCAACCTGGCGCGGAACGAGGAATTCGTCGAACGCTTCCTGCGCGAGGCCAGATCGGTGGCCTCGCTCGAGCACCCCAGTATCGTTACCATTTACGACGTCGGTGAGAGCGAGGGCGCGTATTACTTCGTGATGAAGCTGCTGGTGGGCGACACCCTCGATGAGTATATCGAGGAGGAAGGCCGGGTCCCCCTGGCCAAAGCCCTGCTCTTCACCGAGCAGCTGGCCGACGCGCTGGGCACGGCACATCAGTCCGGGGTGATTCACCGCGACGTGAAACCGGCCAATATCATTGTCGAGCCGCGGGAGGAGCGGGTGATACTCACCGATTTCGGCATCGCCCTGACCCTCAAGGAAACCCGGCTGACCAGGCCGGGAACCATGTTCGGCAGCCCGATTTACATCGCGCCGGAGCAGCTGGAGGGCGATGACGTGGATCACCGGGCCGATTTCTACTCGCTGGGCAGCGTGCTGTATCAAATGCTGGCCGGTCGACCACCCTACGAAGCGGACATGCCGGTGGCCATTCTGCACCAGCGGATCAGGGAGCCCGAGAAGTCGGTACGCGATATCAATCCCGATGTGCCCATGTCCGTGGACCGGTTGGTCAGCCGTTTGATGGCCCGGAATCCGGATGACCGCTTCCAGTCGGCGGCAGAGGTGCTGGAGGCCCTGCGGGTACTGGGGGAGGAGGCTTCGGCGCCGCTGACCATGGGGATGGCCCCGCTGACCGAGACACCCGACAAAACCGTGGCCGTGGCCTCGGCGCTGTCGGCCGCGACGTCACAAACGGCGGTTCCGGCCCCGCCGGCCGCCGCACCACCCCCGCCTCCCGCCACAGCAGCACCCGGCGCTTCGGACTCGCAGTCCATTCCGGCCCAGCCGGCGGTTCCACCCACGACAATGACCAATCTCGTCGCATCAGGCCGCAGCCTGGCCGAGCGTTTTGGCGTGCGCCGTATCATCATGGCCTGGATCGGAGTGATGGCTGCCGTGCTGATCGTGCTGATGGCGGCCATCTGGTGGAACAGGAATTCCGGTCCCGACACCAGGGAGACGGAGCTGCAGGCCAACCTGGAGCAGTGGGCGGATGAGGAGGTGGTTGCCGACGACATCACCGCAACACCGGTTCAAGAGGGCCCGGAGGATAGCGCGCCGGAAACCGGCGGGCAGCTCACGGACAAACCCGGGCGCTCCGTTGAGCCGGCGGCTGCTGACAGAAGTGAAGCGGCAAAGAAGACGATACCCCAAGAGACGCCGCCGGAGCAGGCACCCAGGGAGGAGCCCGCCCGGCCCACGGAGGTGGCCCCGGCAAAGCCCGCCGAGGAGACGGCTGAGCAGCCGCCGTCCGGTACCCGCAAGACGTCCCGGACTCCCACGGCGCCATCGGTGACCGAGGCGGAAGTGGCGTCGGCGCTGGCCGCGGCCCGGTCTTCTCGCGAGACCGCTCTGAAGGCCGGCGCACCAGAGCATGCCCCCCTGCCCTGGAGCGCCGGAGAAGAAAATCTGCAGGCCGGGGCCGGGCACAAGTTGGACAAACGGCCGGACCTGGAGAAGCATGCCTACGAGGGAGCCCGGGCGCACTTTGACCAGGCCATGGCAGAGGCGGCCCCGGCGGCGGAGGCCGCCCGGAAAGATCTGGAGGCTGGACAGGAGGAACTGGCCGGTCTTGCTACACGGATCGAGCAGGGCATTTCCGCCGGCACCGTGGCCGGGCTGGAAGATGCCGGACTGGCGCTGGGGCGTTTTCGCGAAATCGCTCCGCAGGATACCCGTCTGGTCCGTTTCTCGA
Source organism: Acidobacteriota bacterium (assembly GCA_032127265.1). Taxonomy (GTDB): domain Bacteria; phylum Acidobacteriota; class JAQAZP01; order JAQAZP01; family JAQAZP01; genus JAQAZP01. The sequence continues at coordinate 304 of JAQAZP010000379.1, read as the reverse complement.
CCCGGTTGGAGGAGGCCAACAAGCGTCTGTGGCAGTCGCACGGCATGAGCCGCACCTTTGCCATTGCCAGGGGGGTGGAGATGGAGTTCATCTGGGTCCCGCCGGGAACATACCGTATGGGCACCACCACCAAGAAGAAGAGCACCCACACCGACGAGGGCCCCAAGCACACCGTGGTGATCAGCAAGGGCTTCTGGATGGGTACGTTCGAGGTGACCCAGGCCCAGTGGCAGGCGGTGATGGGCGGCAACCCCTCACGCTTCGAAGGCGCCGACCGTCCGGTGGACCGGATCTCCTGGAACGA
>JAQAZP010000378.1:0-3645 GCA_032127265.1 Acidobacteriota bacterium | reverse complement strand
CGGGCCGGGATCTACGTCGACACGATCATCTCCCCGTCGTTCAGGACCGCGGTGGCCCAGATCGTCCAGATTCCCGGCATCTCCGGCCTGGACAACAACAGCGTCCTCTTCGAGTTCCCCGAGGGTGACGACGGGACGGTGCACGAGATCCTCGACAGCGCCCACTTCGCCGCGGTGGCCGGGTTCAACATCTGCCTGCTGCGCTCCTCCGAGCGGCATTTCGGCTACCGGCGCAAGGTCCATATCTGGCTCACCCCCGGGGACTACCGCAACGCCAACCTGATGATCCTGCTGGCCTACATCATCGTCGGCCACCCGGAATGGCGGGACGCCGACATCGAGCTGTTCGCCGCCCACCGGGAACAGCACCTGGAACGGAACGTCTCCCGGCTCAACGAACTGATCGCCCAGGGCCGGATCCCGATCTCCGCGTCCAACGTGCAGCGGGTCCCCCTGGGCCAGGAAGCCGATTTCGACCAGCTGGTCTGCGACCGTTCCGAGGAGGCCGACCTGGTGATCACCGGCTTCTCACTGAAAAAAACCATCGAGGACAAGGGCGCCTTTCTCAAGGGTTTTTCAACGATCAAGGACATTCTCTTCGTCCACGCGGTGCAGGAGATCCTCATCGCGGATGAGGGCGAGGAGGGGTGAATATGCACCGGGCAACCGGCCCGGCTGCCAAGGAGAATAGAACCATGTTCAAGTATCTGATTGCTCTCATGCTCGTCGTGCTGCCGCCGGCGCTCCCGCCGGCGCGGGCACAGGACATCCCGCCCCCGGAGGCCGCCGAAAGCAGCGACCTCCTGCTTCTGGAAGATGTCATCAATCAGGACCAGCAGGCCATCGAGGCGTTGTCCCTCTACCCCCGGGAGGTCCGGGAAGCGATCTTCCTCGTCGCGGCCAGCCCGGACGGGGTGGTTCGCACCGCCGGCATCCAGGCGAGATCCAGCGCCTCCTTTGCCGGCCTGCTTGCCGGCCTCCCGCAGGAGGAACAGAAGTCGTTCTGGGATGTGAGCCGCTACCCCGGCCTGATCGACGAGCTGGTGGCCGGCGGAGGGAAGCCGGCCGATGAGATCACCTCTATTCTCGTCTCCTGGCCGGCGGAGATCCGCGAGGCGGCGCAGGCCTGCGCCACCACCCACTTCGACATCCTGGTCCAGGTGCGGCAGGTGAGGACCGCCGCTGAACAGGCGTTCGACGCGGCCATCGCTGCTTATCCCGCCGAGACCCGGGACGCCTACCGGACGCTGGTCGGCATGCCCGAGGTTTTCACGCTGCTCAACGAAAACATGTCGATGACCGTGCTGGTGGGCAGTCTCTACCGGCATGACCCCGTGGCCCTGAGGGCCAGGATCGAGACGCTGGGCCTCGAGGCGGCGCGGAAGAACGCCGAGGCGCTGGAAGACTGGAAAAAGGAACTGGCGGAGAACCCCGAAGCCCTCGAGGAATTGAAAGCCTCGGCCGAAGACTTTGCCGAGGAATACGGGGCCGATACCGAGACCATTTCCGAACCGGTCTCCCAGACCCGGCTCAACGTGGTCATCGAGCCCTACCCCTACTGGTACGGCTACCCCTACTGGTATCCCTACCCCTACTGGTATTACTGGGGATACTACTACGGCCCGGGTGACACGTTCATCATCTGGGGCCCACCCTCCTACTATTACACCTGGTGGTATTTCCACTACCCCTACCACCACTACCGCTATCCCTATCTGACCGACTCCTTCCTCCGGCACAACGAGCGGCACCGGGACGTCAAAAACGGGTTCAATGATGTGGTGGGCCGGTGGAAATCGGAAACCGGACAGCGCATGGGAGCGGACTGGATGAAGGATGACGGCCACCGCGCCGATCGGCTCAAGGAATACGGGCGATTCGAGCGTGATTACAGCGCGGAAGCCCGCGGGACGGCGGCACGGTCGATGTCCCGCAGCGACTACATGCAGTCGAACACCGGCCGCTACCCCGGCCTGCAGGCGCCTGCCGGCCAGGAGCGGATCGACCGGGGCAACCGCCAACCCCCTACGGGATTCCAGGGCACGGCGCCCGTGAGCAGGCTGGATGTCCCGCCGCCGCCTCCCGTGGCACCGGACAAGGGCCGGGTGATCATCACCAAACCGAACGACGCACAGAAACTCAACGGGGCCAAGGACCACCACCAGAGCGGGTGGGACCGGAAGCCCGGATCGAAACCGCCGGGCAATCCCCCGGCCAGCCGCCGGCGCTGAATCACGGACCGGGCCATATATAATGGAGGATCGAAGAATGAAAAGGACGATTGTAATTGCCGCAACCGTGCTGGCAATGATCAGCCTCGGCGCCTGCGCCACGCGCACGGTGCAGCGGGTGGACGAAACGCAGCAGGTCGACCTCAGCGGCCGCTGGAACGATACCGACTCCCGGCTGGTGGCCGACGAGATGATCAGCGACAGCCTGACCCGGGTCTGGATCACCGACTTCGCCGAAGCCAAAGGGAAGAAGCCGACGGTCATCGTCGGCCTGGTGGGGAACAAGACCCACGAGCTGATCAACACCGAAACCTTCACCAAGGACCTCGAGCGGGCCTTCATCAACTCGGGCAAGGTCAAGGTGGTGCAGGCCGCGGGCACCCGGGACGAACTGCGGGGCGAACGGGCCGACCAGCAGAAATACGCCTCCCCCGAAACGATGAAGAACTGGGGGCGGGAGAAAGGGGCCGATTTCATGCTCCAGGGGACGGTGAACAGCATCGTCGACGAATACAAGAACGACAAGGTGGTTTACTACCAGGTGGACCTGGAACTGTCCGACCTGGAGACCAACGAGAAGGTCTGGATCGGGGACAAGAAGATCAAGAAACTGGTCAAGAACTGATCCGTGTGATCAACACGAATTCAACTGGGGTTCCCGGCCCCCGGCCGGCCGGGGCCGCCAACGGACAGGCTCACCCATGCCCCTGAACCGCCCGGCCGCCGCCGGCATCTCTCTTTTCGCGGCAGCACTCTGCCTGGCCCTGCTCACGGCGGCCTGCGCCACCTACTACCAGAAGAACATCGGTTTCCACGAGGCCTTCGTCAGGGGCGACGTGGCCGAGGCCGCCCGCATCCTGGACAAGGACAAGGGCGCGGCCAAAGACCGTAACCGGCTGCTCTGGTTCCTGCAGAAGGGCGTGGTGCTGCAGATGCTCCGCGACTACCCGGGGAGCAACGATTTTTTCGAGCAGGCCTACCTCTTCACCGAGGATGTCCAGCGCAATTACGGGGCCGAGGCCCTGGGACTGCTCTCCAACCCGCAGGTCACGCCTTACCGCGGCGAAGACTTCGAGGTGGTACAGATCCATTACTACAAGGCGCTCAATCATCTCTTCCAGGGGCGTTACGAGGAAGCCCAGGTGGAGTGCCGGCGGATCGACATCAAGCTCAACCAGTTCAACGACCGCTACGAGAAGCGGAAGAACCGCTACAAGCGGGACGCCTTTGCGCGAAACCTGATGGGGATCATCTTTGAGGCCGCGGGGGACGTGAACAACGCTTTTGTCTCCTACCGCAACGCCTACGAAGCGTATGCGGAGGACTACCGGCCGGACTTCGGCGTGGAAATCCCGCTGCAGCTGAAGAAGGACCTGCTGCGCACGGCGTATCTCAACGGGTTCACTGACGAGTT
>JAQAZP010000377.1:0-5951 GCA_032127265.1 Acidobacteriota bacterium | reverse complement strand
GTAGAGCACCGCCATCCGCTGGCGGGCCATCATGTTGCCCCGGCGGATCTGGTCGGCGTCGGGGTACCCCTCGTAGTAGGCGTCCACCATGGGCGTGATATCAACGGTGATGGCGGTGATGCCCAGACGGGCGGCCAGGTCCCTGGCGTCCTTCACGTTCTCCGGGTTGCTCGAGCGGTAGGGCATGATCAGGGCGGTGACGTTGTCCTTGCCGATGGCGCGCACGGCCAGGGCACAAGAGACGGCCGAGTCGATGCCGCCGGACAGCCCCACCACCAGCCGGCTGAAGCCGGCCCGCGTGAGTTCATTCTTGATAAAGGCTTCCAGCCGTGCGGCCACGGCCTCGGAATCGATTGTCAGGGCCTTGTCCCAATCCATCCTGGTCCTCTTCCGGGAAAATTCAGGGACAGTCCCCGATTTCCCCACGAATCCTGGAGAGACCGAAATTGTAGCACATCCGGTCCCCCGTAGACCTCTCATGTACGACAGCCGTAAATGTTGTAGAATCAGCCGTAGCTCGCGTTGAAAAGCCAACAGGTTCATGGTACTGTCATCTGCCGTCACCAATGAATGCCCCTGATCACCCCTGAGGTTCGGCCCTTGATGCGCCGGAAACGATTCTTCAGCCAGTTCTTGCCGCTCATGGTGCTCTGCCTGCTGTTGGCGGGCTCCGGCGATCTCCTTGCCCAACTCAAGGCGGGGAAGATTGGCGGCCAGGGGGGACAGAATGCCCAGGATGCCTTTCCCCCGCCGGACGAGGAGGAAGAGGAGGAGGGGACCGGGCGGACCCGCATCGGCATGATCCACTACTCCGACCTGCTGCCCCTCGGGGAAAACGACATCGGCATCTACGCGCTGTTCCAGGAGCAGCCCTCTCCCGACGTCTGGATCGGATCGGGATACGTCGACATCCGCTTCAAGAACACCCGGCTCCAGGCGGACAAGATCACCCTCTACCTGCTGACCAACGACGTGGTGGCCGAGGGCAACGTGGTTTTCGGCCTTCCCGGCCAGCAGGTCACCGGCCAGCGGGCCACGATCAACATCGAGACCGGGCTGGGCACCATCTGGGAGAGCACCGGCTTCTTCTCCCCGGGTATCTACGTCACCGCCCGTGAGCTGGAGTATTACCAGACCAACTGGGTTCGCACCGGGGCGGCCACCTTCACGTCCTGCGACCAGCCCACACCAGACTGGAGCTTCAAGGTCAACAAGTCGCGGCTGCACCTGGAGAACTACGCCTGGCTCACCTATCCCCGGTTCAAGGTCAAGAATGCCACCCTGGTTCCCCTGCCCTACCTGGTCTGGCCGATCAAGACCGAACGGAGCAGTGGATTTCTCTTTCCCAGCATCGGCATGTCCCAAAGCCGCGGGTTCCACGTGGGCACCCAGTTCTTCTGGGTCATCTCGGACAGCGCCGATGCCGAGTTGCGCTACGATTATTACACCAAGTGGGGCAACGGCGTTGGCGCCATTGCCCGTTACTTTGTGGGCCCTTACGGCAGCGGTTTTTTCGATGGCTACTTCCTGAAGGACAAAATTGACAACGCCAACCGCTGGAAGGTTGAATACCAGCACACGCAGGACCTGCTCTACGACTGGCGCCTCGGGGCCAATGTCGACCTGAACAGCGACTTCGACTTCAACCGCGAGTATTCATCCGATTTCGCCTCCTTCTCCAAGCGTTCCACCTTCGCCGAGGCCTATGCCTCGCGCAGCTGGTCCCACTACTCACTGAACGTTCTGGCCCAGACCACCAAGACCACCTACCTGTCCGGCGGCACGTCGGACGTGGAACGGCGCGAACTGCCCAGCATCGATTTCGAGGGTCGGAAGCAGCGGCTCTGGGGATCACCGCTCTATCTCGAGTTCGACTCCTCCTATGGCAACCTCTTTATCAGCGACTACCGTAACGATGGTATCCCGCGGCAGTTCAACCGCCTCGATTTCTCGCCGGCGCTGAGCATGCCGATCAAGAAGATCTCCTGGCTGAAGATCAACCCCGAGTTGGGGTATCGCTACACGCTATACGACCACCGGATTCCGGTGGACGAAAAGGGCAAGCCCCTACCCGATGAAGACCTGTTCAAGGACCGCCTGACCCGCAAGTACTTCTTCTCCACGGTGGAGTTCGTCGGGCCGTCCTTCTCGAAAATCTTCGATACCCCGCGGAACTTCTACTCGCAGAAATTCAAGCACATCATTGAACCGCAGCTTTCCTACAACTTCATCTCCAAGGTGGATAACTCCAGTGAGGTCCCCTACTTCGATTACGGTGATACGGTGCTCGAGGTGAACGAGGTGCAGTACGCTCTGATCAACCGCATCTTTGCCAAACGGAAGACCAGCGATAGCGGCCAGGCGGTGAGCCACGAGTTCCTGACTTTCGAGATTTCCCAGAAGTATTCGGTGGACCCCGACCTGAGCACCTCCTACGGCCGAAGGTTCGACCCCCGCACCGGCGGGTTCGCCGAGGATCCCGACCTGGTCAAGCGCCAGTCGCCCTGGCGCACCCGGCTGAAGATCGCCCCCACGCGGAATTTCTCCGTGGACTACGAGCTCTACTACGATACCGACCTCAACAGGGTGGTGCAGCGCCGGGCCAGCCTGCGGTGGCGGGAACCCGAACTCTATTTCGCCTCCCTGTCCTACAACGAGGACCCGATCTACGACCGCGAGCAGATTATGATCGCGGTGGGTCTCGAGCTGTTCGACCGGCGGGTCAGGACCGAGGCGGCCACCCAGTATGATTTCAAAGATGGCTATTTCCCCCGGGAGCAGCTCCGCTTCGTCTACTTCGGTCAGTGCTACAGCTTCCAGATCGAATACATAAACTACAGCTATGAACCCGCCTCCCAGCTGGACACCGGCTTCTCCGACCAACGGATCGAGGCCTCGCTCACCCTGACCCACATCGGCGACATCTTCCGCTACCGCGACCGGACCGACCGCAACAGCGGTTATTAGCCGGGGACGTACTTGCGTTCTTGCATTTCTCACTTGGCCAGGGACGTACATAAAATTATAACTTTCGGGCGATGAAACCTCATTCACTCTGATGAGTATCCTCTTTTCCCCGGAAAGCTCCCGAAAGTTATGATGTTATGTCCGTCCCCACTTGATTAAGGCAATAAGTCAAGTACGTCCCCGGTGCAAAATTGACACGAACTTGTTCAGTTGGTAGAGTTTGTGCCCCGGCTCCACTGGAGGTGCGGCCGGCAGGGGAGGGAGTGGCGTGGAATACAAGCGGATACTGGTCTTGGGCGCTGCCGGGATGCTGGGGCAGGACCTGGTGGATCACCTTCGCGAGCAGCTGCGGAACGGGGGCGAGGTTTTTGCCGCCGACCTGGAGCAATTCGACATCACCGACCGCGGGGCCACCCGGGCCTGGGTCGCTGATCTCGGCCCGGACCTGGTGATCAACTGCGCCGCCTATACCAACGTGGATGGCGCTGAAACGAACCGCGACGCGGCCTTTGCCGTGAACCGCGACGGTGCGGGCAACGCGGCCGAGGCCGCGGCCCTGGCCGGCGCCGATTTCTACCAGATCTCCACCGACTTCATCTTCGACGGCGCCAAGGACGGCCTCTACATCGAAGAGGACGTGGCCAACCCGCTCTCGGTCTATGGCGCCTCCAAGTGGGAGGGCGAGGTGGCGGTGCGCGCGAAGCACCCCTCGCCGGTGATCATCCGCATCTCCTGGCTCTTCGGCCCCCGGGGCAGGAACTTCGTCCAGACCATGCTCAACCTCGGCCAGACCCGCGACGAACTGACCGTGGTGCACGATGAGGTGGGCCGCCCCACCTACACCCGCGACCTCTGCCGGTGGCTCTGGTCGATGATGGAGGCCCGCCCCTCGGGGGAGATCTTCCATGCCGCCAACAGCGGCCGCTGCAGCTGGTTCGAGTTCGCCTCGCAAATCATCGAGGAGGGGGGCCTGGCCGGCCGGGTCACCGTCCGGCCCACTACCGCGGCCGAGTGGGGCGCCGCGGCACCGCGGCCGCCCTGCTCCGTCCTCTCTCTCGACAAGCTCAGCAAACTCATCGGCTACACGCCGCGGTCCTGGGAAGAGGCGCTCAAGGAGTACGTCCGTTTGAGCGAAAAGTAGTGAGAACAATCCGCAGCTGTGGGCCGATGCCCGAAGGGGAAGCGATATGAGAGTTCTGATCACCGGAATCGCCGGCTTTGCCGGCAGCCACCTCACCGGCCTCCTGCTGGACAGCGGCTACGAGGTCACCGGGATCTCCTATCCCGGCTTCCCCCTGCACCGGATCAGCGAATACCTCGACCGGGTCGATCTCTTCCAGGCCGACATCCTCGCCCCCCAGGAGATGGAGGAAGTCTTCCGCATCAGCAAGCCGGAGCGGGTCTACCACCTGGCCGCGGTGAGCAGCGTCCGCCAGTCCTGGAACAACCGCCGGCTGACCATGAATACCAACGTCCTGGGCACGATGAACGTGCTTGAGGCGGCCAGGGAAATGACTCTTTCGCCACGGGTGCTGCTGGTCAGCACCTCCGAGGTCTACGGCACGGTGCCCGAGGAGGACCAGCCGGTGCTCGAGCAGTACCCCATGCTGCCGGCCAGCCCTTACGCGGCGAGCAAGGCGGCCCAGGAGCTGCTGGGCTACCAGTATTCCGCCGGCGAGGGCGTGCACACGGTGATCGTCCGCGCCTTCAACCACACCGGGCCGGGCCAGGAAGAGGGATTTGTCTGCTCCAGCTTTGCCCGCCAGATCGCCAGGGCGGAGAAGGGGCTCTGCGAACCGGTGCTCGAGGTGGGGAACCTCGAGGCGCGGCGGGACTTCAGTGACGTGCGGGACATGGTGGGCGCCTATCAGGCGGCGCTGGAGAACGGGCGCTCGGGCGGGCTCTACAATGTCTGTTCCGGCCGGGCCCACTCCATCGACGAGCTGCTGCAGATGCTGCTGGGGATGAGCGAGACCAAACTGGAGGTCCGACAGTCAGCCGAGCTAATGCGGCGAGTCGATATCCCCCTGATCCTCGGGTCGAATCGCCGGTTTGCCGAGGAAGTGGGATGGGAACCGGCCATACCCATCGAAACGACCCTCCGCGACCTGCTCGACTATTGGCGCAAGCAGGTCTGAGAAGCGGCTTAATAGCCTCATCTGAGGCTATGAAACAACTTCTGCCCCGGAACGGCTCTATCCTAAAAACAGCTTGAAATTCATGGACAATGTCTGCATCCTGAGTAAAAGAAAATTCTCAGGAGGACATCATGCGGATTCATACCTTTCGGTTGCTCTCGATCTCGTCAATCTTTCTTCTTGCCTGTTCAATGGCTGCGGTCTCCCAAGCGGCGGATATCCATGTACCGGCCGACCAGCCCACCATCCAGGCCGGTCTCGATAGTGCCGTTGACGGCGACTCGGTGATCGTGGCCGACGGGGTCTGGAGCGGCGCGGGCAACCGCGACCTGGTGTTCAACGGCAAGGAAGTCCTGCTGATGTCGGCCAACGGGCCGTCCGACTACACCATCGACTGCCAGGGGTCGGAAGCCGATCCCCACCGTGCGTTCAATTTTGAAACCGGCGAAGGGCCGCTCTCCGTGGTGCAGGGCTTCACCATCACCGGCGGCTATGCCGACCGGGGCGGGGCGATCATTTGCGACGCCACCTCGCCCACCATCCTCGACTGTGTGATCACCGGCAACGTGGCCGAGGCCCGCGGCGGGGGCATCAGCTGTCACTACGGGTCGGCGGCGGTGATCTCCCACTGCTTCATCTCCGACAACATCGTGCTCGGCAACGGCTCGAACTTTGGCGGCGGCGGGATCTCGCTGATCCACCAGTGCACGGTCCGGCTGGAGAAGAGCCGTATCGATGGCAACAGCGGCCACTACGGCGGGGGGATAAAAGCCCGCTCCGGCTGCACCCTGGCGATCGAAAACTGCGTGATCGCGGGCAACCATGCCGTGCAGGGGGGAGGCTATG
>JAQAZP010000376.1:0-21279 GCA_032127265.1 Acidobacteriota bacterium | reverse complement strand
CGTCGAGCCTGTACCGGGACTTCAACAAAGATCTGGAAGCAGCCGGCATCCCAAAACAGACCGCCGAAGGAAAACTCGACTTCCATGCCCTGCGGAACACCTTCATCACTCGCCTCCCGGAGTTGGGTGCGACGGTCAAGGAAGCCCAGGAACTGGCCCGGCACTCGACACCGCAGCTGACGATGAACGTCTACGCCCGGACGCAGGAATCGCGGGTGCGGAACGTGGTCGACAGGCTTGGGGAGGCTATCTATAGCAATAATGGTGACGGGGACTATGCACTATGTATGCACCCCCCGGTTGATGGCGATGGACGCACAAAGAAAAACCCCTCGGGAATGAGGGGTTTAGATGAGATCGAAAATGGTGGAGCTGAGGGGGATCGGACCCCTGACCTCGTGACTGCCAGTCACGCGCGCTCCCAACTGCGCCACAGCCCCACGTATATCCTGTTCAGGTTCCCTGCGGGCCCCTGATATCAGTCTTCCTGGTCCGGGTCGTCCTCGGGCGCCGGTACGTCCGCGGTGGGCCGGGTGACCGGTCCCGGCTTCGACGGGGATGAGGCGGCGGGCTTCTTCGCCTCCGCCTCGTCCTTCTCCTCCTCGTAGGCCTGGGCCTCGAGGTCTTCGATGCGGCCCTCACGGTCCACTATCTGGCGGTCCATTTCGAGAACCGCCTCGAACAGAGGCTTGAGCTCGGCTTCCTTCAGCTGGCCGTCGTGAAGCATCTGCAGGGTCAACTCACCGATCTCGGTGATCTTCTTACCCTTCTGCCGCCTGGTCTTGGCCATCTCCAGACGGAGATTGGTGATCATCCAGGCCCGGCCGCCCTCGAACTGGACCCGGGAGCCCACGCCCTTGAGGAAGGTCATGAAGCGGTCCATCACCGGGGCCGCATCGGGATCGGTGGTCTTGTTTTCGCCGGTGGGCGGGACCTGCTCCGATTTCTGTTCTTCCTGTTTCACTGTCTGATCATCCATGATGTTCTCCTTCAACAGATGCCCCGCGAATGCGGCTGGAGGCCGCCCGGGCCGGTTGTAGCGCCATGTTCGAAAACCAGGCTCCCTTAGGCCTCCGGGCCGTTGAAGAGGCGCTAATCTAGCACAGGGTGTCCGGGTTGTCAATTTCAACCCGGGATCACGGAGCCCCCCTTTCGCGACATGTAAAAGGGACTCCACACCCCAAGTGTCGGCCGTATGTGATCACTCTGGGCGGTTTACGTTTGAACATGGAAAAAAGTTCATTATCCGGGGCATGAGGGCCCGGTTGACGCCTTCCCCGCCGTTGGCTACAATTCCCGTCCCGTCGGTATGAGGAAGCGAATGGGTGCTGGTGTGCTCCCTGGACTTCAAATCCAGTGGCGGTATGGGAGATCATGCCGCGGTGGGTTCGATTCCCACACGCTTCCGCCATTTTTCATCGGAATCCATCCACGCTCAATCCGGCCAGTCGATACTATACAGCATGAAGTGTTCGGTCTGGTGTATCAGGGTAAAGAACTCCGGGTGCAGGGCCAGCAGGTCGGCCAGCAGGGTCCGGTCGTAGTCGAAGAGGTCCGACTGCAGCAGGTAGTCGGCGCCCACCTCGCGCATCGCCTCGAGCCGCCAGCGATGATCGGCGGCCTCGAGCGCCGATGGCTCTCCCTTGCCCCTGCTCCGGACCAGTTCCCAGCGCCGGAACCAGTCCTCGAAGGGCCGGTGGTAGGGCGCTGACGTCCTGCCGGTGTAGAGGTTGAGAATTCGCGGCTGGATGAAGACGATCACTTCAGCCTCCGCGGTGTTCTCCCGGATGTAGGCGAAAAGATCCTGGGCTTCCGGGCTGGTCACCCCGTTGGGGATGGTCCGCAGATCGGTGCGGGCATAGCCCGTGGCATAGGAGAGAAGCAGGGCCAGGCAGAGGGCGGCCCGGGCCACCCGGTGCAGCCGGCCGCCGGCAAAAAGCCGGTCGAGCCCCTCGAAGAGGTAGAGCAGGAGGATCGGCAGGACGGGAATCAGGTAGCGCAGGGTTCCCCCGGGATAGACCAGCAGGACCATCAGGTAGAGTCCGAAGAAGATATCGATAAGGTCCGGCACTTTGATCAACCGGCGGATGAAGAGAATCAGCAGGGCCACCCCGGCCAGCGCCGCCACCACGGTGGAGAGTATGGTCGGATTCTCCGCACCAAAGAGCCCCACGAAATTACGCAGGCGCAGCACCAGGCTGAAGAGGTAGACCCGCCAGTCGGCCTCGCCGATCCAGGTCAGATACCCGGCGCCGCCGGGGAGCAGGACCAACTGGGCCACCGTCACCGGCACGGCCACCACCAGGGTGGCCTTGATCGTGGCGGCTTTGACCCACCGGGTCCGGATCAGGTCGTGAAGGATGGCCGCCGGCAGCACGGCGATCCCGGCGGTCCGGGTGGCGAAAGAGAGATAGGCCAGGAGGCCCGCGGCCACGAAACCGAACCGGGCCCACCTCGACCGCGCCTCGGCCTCCGACGATCGACGGACGGCCAGCAACGCGGCATAGGTGAAGAAAATGAAGGGGATATCGGAAAGGATGGCGTCCTTCATCTGCCAGCAGTGCGGGTTGAGGGCCACCAGGGCCAGGACGGCGAGCAGGGAAACCGGTTCGAGGCGCCGGGAGAACAGGCGGCCCATGAGGTAGAGGGCCGGGATGAAGAAGACCAGGTTGAGCAGCTTGAGCCGTTCGAGATCCAGCCCGAAAATGGCCTGGAACGGGACGAGGGCCATGGGAAAAACCGGGGGGTAGGCGGAGGGATAGGGCGGCGGCACCACCAGCTTGCTCACCGCCACACCGGAGAGCGCGTAGGGTTCACCATGGGCCAGGTGGCTGGCGTGCTGCAGATACTGGGCAAAGTCGCCGATCCAGGTGTGCCCCTGCCGGAAGGTGAAGAAATAGAACAGACCCACGGCAAGCAGGAGAAGAACCATGGCGCGCTGAGACTGTCGTTCATCCATCGACGTCAGTTCTTCACTTCGCCCCAGGAGGAAACGATGCCGCTCATCTCCCCGGGTGCCGTCCCGTCGAGAATGCTCTCAGCGGTGGCCTGACCCATCTGCAGGCACTGATACACATCGACATAGCGGAAAAGCGCCTGACGGCCGCAGTGCAGAAGGTTCTCATAACGGTGCATGCCCTCCAGATAGCGCCGCAGCCGCTTCTGGTAGCCCACAGTATAGACCGGATAGCAGTATCGCCGGTGGACTATACTGTGATTTTCGACCTCCCACGCGTCCAGGAGACCCAGTTGCTCCAGCCCCTTGACCGAGGCAGCAAAAATCTCCTCGTCACTCATATCGCCGCGGTCGGTGATCTCCAGCGTCAGCCCGGTGCGGCCGGTTCCCGGAACCATCTCCGAACTGAGATAACGCACCTCGCTCCCCCGCTGGAAGAGGATCTCCGCGTCGTGGAAATAGACCACGCGTGTGCCCAGCACCTCAGGACGGGCCACCTCGAGGAAGAGGAGCGACAGACCGCGGTAGATCAGCCCCTCCCCGGCCTCGCGTGTTTCCGGGTCGAGCCCGGGAAGGGCGCGGGTCAGTTCGGGTACCGGGATGGTGGAGATCACCCAGTCGGCCTCGGCGCGGACCTCGCTGTTGTCCTTCTCGAAGAGGACGCCCTGGACATGTGAACCGTCGAGAGAGAGTTTTTTCACCCTGCTCCCCAGGTGTATCTGCCCCCCGGCGGACCGTATCCGTTCGGCAACGGCATGGCTGATCTGCCAGTAGCCTTTCCTTGGGTAGTGGATCTTCACCGCCCCGTCCTGGCCCTGTAGCGGACCGCCTTCTTTCCCGGTTTTGGCCGGAATGCGGAAAAGGGAGCTGAACAGCCGCCAGGGGCTGATCCGCGGAATGCGTTCCGAGGCAAAGTTGGCGGCCAGGGTTTCCGGCGGCACCCCCCAGGTCTTGCGGGAGAAGGGACCGAAGAAGTGATCATAGAGGCCCTTGCCGAAGTGCAGAACGATCCAGTCCCGGAAATTGTCCGCCGTGGGACGGGTCAAGGCCCGGCGAGCCGCCGACACCAGGTAGTCGGCGCCGCAGCGCAGCAGCACCGTGGGCGGCAGGTTGGCCGCGGCGGAAGCGACGCTCAACGGGTAGTCCAGAGTCCGACCGCGGAAGACGATTTTCTTGCCGCCGTACAGCCGGCCGTATTCCAGCAGGTCGTCGCCCAGCAGGTCCTTGACCCGGTCGAAGATGGCGGGGTCACGCGAGTAGAAGGAGTGCGGGCCAAAATCAAAAGTGTAGCCGCGGCTGAAGTGGCTGCCGGCCAGTCCACCCACACGATCTTCGGTCTCGATCAGGGTCACCTGGCAACCGGCCTCGGCCAGCCCCCAGGCCGCGGCCAGACCGCTCATTCCGGCACCGAGGATGATCACCGAAGGATTCACGCCGGCCCTCCCCATCAACCCTGGCCCGGCAGGCCGAAGGCGTGACGTATGGCCGTGACCACCGTCTCGATGTTTTCCTGGCTCATGCCGCTGAACAGCGGCAGCAGCACCACTCGCTCCCGAGCCGCTTCGCTCCGGGGCAACGACCAGCCGGCCGCACGGTAAGGTGCTTCCTGGTGGGCATTCATGATGCCGGGGCGGCTGGCAACACCCTCATCGAGCAGCCGGCGCATCAGCTCCGCCTGGTCCAGGGGGGCGTCCGCCAGCAACAGCACCGGATAGCTCTGCCAGTTCGGACGGGTGCCGGCTGCGGGACAGGGCGGCTCCAGGCCCGGTATATCCGCCAGCAGCTCGCCGTACTGCGCGGAAAGACGCCGGCGTTCAGCGATGTTCTCCTCCAGCTTGCCCAGCTGCACCAGGCCCATGGCTGCCTGGAGGTCGGTCATCCGGTAGTTGTACGCTGTTTCCAGGTAGCGCTCCACGATGACCTCATCCGCCCGGTGGCGCACCTCGTCCGAGACATCCATGCCGTGGTGACGCAGCATCCTGAACCTGGCGTCCAGTTCAGCGTCCGAGGTGGTGATCATCCCGCCGTCACCGGTGGTGATCAGCTTGCGCGGGTGGAAACTGAAGCAGGCCGTCTGGCCCCGGGGCCGCCCGACTCGCTCCCAGTCAGCATCTTCGGCGATAAAGGCACTTCCCGCGGCACAGGCCGCGTCCTCGATCACCGGCACCCCGTAGCGGGCACCCAACTCGAGAATCCCCTCCAGTTCCGCCGGGAAACCCATCTGGTGCACCGGCACGATGGCGGCCAGCCGGCCCCCCGCCGGCAACCCAACGAGCGGCGATTCACCCACCGCGATACGCGACAGCTCACGATAGTAGTATCCGTCTTCCCGAGGCTCGAAGTCCTTGTCGAGCAGTCGATGGAGGTCAGCGGGATCGATGCACCAGGTGTCGGGCAGGATGTCGGCAAAGACCGGCTCGGCGCCGCAGAAACGCACGGCATTGGCGGTGGCGATGAAACTGTGGCTCACCGTGGCCACCACGTCCCCGCGCCGGACACCGGCGGCGCGCAGCGCCAGGTGCAGGGCCGCGGTGCAGCTGGACACGGCACAGGCGTGATCCGCGCCCGTGTACTCGGCGAAGGCCTTCTCGAACGCCGCCACCCTGGGCCCCTGGGTCACCCAGCCGGAGAGCACCACCTGGCGGATCGCTTCCGCCTCCTCTTCACCGAGCAGCGGCCTGATGATCGGGATCATCACACACCTTCCCAGCTGCGGGCCACTTCCTGGGAGGCCAGCGACTCGATGCCCAGGGGATGGTGACTGAACCAATCCACCGTGCGGGCCAGGCCGTCTTTCAGGCTCACTTCGGGCATCCAGCCGGTGAGGGTCCGGAACCGTGAAGCATCGGCGCACAGACGGTCCACATCGCCGGGGCGCCGATACATCCTGTTCAGCCGGCAGACGCCGGTGCCAACCTGGCGGGTGATCATCCCGGCCAGCCGCCGGATGGTGATCTCGCGCCCGCTGCCCACGTTCAAGGTCTGTCCCACCGCCTGGTCGCACCGGGCGGCGGCAACAAGAGCCTGGGCCATATCGGTCACGTAAGTGAAGTCACGGGTCTGGCCTCCGTCGCCGAATATCACCGGCGTCTCACCGTGCAGGGCCCGCACCACCGTTTTGGGGATCACCTCCCCGGCCAGTCCTTCGTGGTGCGACCGCGGGCCAAAGCAGTTGAAGGGCCGGATCACCACCACCGGCAGCCCTCGGCTGCTGCTGAAGGCCCTGGCATAGGCCTCGCCGGCCAGCTTGCTGGCGCCATACACCGTGCGCGGCAAGGTGGAGTGATCTTCGTTCATCGGCACGGTATGAGCCGTGCCGTACACTTCCGAGGAAGAGCAGTGAATATAAAGGGATACCCCCCGGTCACAGGCGGACTGGGCCATGGTCAGCGAACCTTCCGCATTGACCCGGTGATTCTCCAGCGGGTGGAGAAGCGAGTGCCGCACGCCGAGACAGGCCAGGTGGAAAACCACATCCACGCCGGCAATGGCGCGATGCACCGGCTCCGGTTCGTTGACACTGCCCTCAATCAGCTCAAAGTACGGGTTGTTCGCGTGCCGGGCGAGGTTCGCCATTTTTCCGGAGACCAGGTTGTCCAGCACGCGCACCCGGCAGTCCAGGCCCACCAGCAGATCCACGAGGTGTGAACCGATGAACCCGGCGCCGCCGGTCACCAGAATCTGTTTACCGCTGAGGATCAATGCCCGGGCTCCTTTATTACTGAGCCTGCTTTTGCCGCCGAGCGGCCATAAACATCCGCCATCGCTTTTTCCAGTTCACTGCAGACCAGGTCCAGTTGTTGATCGGTCATCTCGGCGAAGATCGGCAAGGAGAGCTGTCGCCGGGCACAATCCTCGGTCACCCCGAGGCTCCCCTCAGGCGGCGCCTGGTCGCGATACGGCGGCTGGCGGTGCAGGGGCACCGGATAGTGGACGGCGGTCTCAATACCCCGCCGGCGCAGCGCTTCGGCCACCTCGTCCCTCTGCTCCAGACGGATGACGAACTGGTGGTAGACGTGGGCCCGGCCCTCGCCTTCCAGCGGCAGTTCCACGCCGGGCAGTTCGCCCAGGCCCAGGCGATAGCGGCCGGCGAGCTCGCGGCGCCGCCGGTTCCAGTCCGGCAGCCGCCCGAGTTTGACCAGCAGTGCCGCTGCTTGAAGCATATCGCAACGGCCGTTGGTTCCCCGAACCTGGTGAACGTTTTTCTCAGACTGCCCCTGGTGGCGCAGCATGCGCACCATGGAGGCGATGTCAGGGTCTGTGGTCACCACGGCCCCTGCTTCTCCGCAGGCGCCGAGATTTTTGGCCGGGTAAAAGGAGAACGCCGCCGCTGTGCCCAGCGACCCCGCCGGGCGGCCATGGTACTCGGCCAGGTGGGCCTGACAGGCATCTTCCACCACCCAGAGGTTTCGCTCTCCGGCAAAACGGCTGATCGCATCCATCTCGGCGGTCTGGCCGAAAAGGTGCACGGGAACGATGCCGCGGGTGCGCGGCGTGACCGCGGCCCCCAGCTTCGCCGGATCAAGGGTGAAGGTCCCGGGCTCCACGTCGACAAAAACCACCCGTCCCCCGGCCATGGAGATGGCCGCTGCGGTGGCGATGAAGGTGTTGGCCACGGTGATCACTTCATCTCCCGGCCCCAGCCCCAGCGCCCTGAAGATGAAGCACAGGGCGTCGGTGCCGCTGCTCACCGCCACACAATGAGGCACCGCGCAGGACCGGACAAAAGCTTCCTCAAAAGACATAATATCCGCCCCGCCCACAAAGGCGCCGGAATCGAGGATCGCCTCCCAGCGAGCGAGAATCTCGCCTTTCAGTGCACGGTGCTGGGCCGGCAGGTCTGTCATCGGCACACGGATCATCGTTCCCCTTTTCCAAGTTGCCGCGCCGGATTCCCGGCCCAGGTCTGCCCGGCCGGCACGTCCCTGGTCACCACGCTGCCCGCGCCGATCATCGCCCCGGCCCCGATGGTCACCCCGCAAAGGATGGTGGCCCCCGAACCGATGGAGGCGCCGTCCTCGACCCTGGTGGGCACCGGAGTCCAGTCATCCTCCGTCTGCAGTGTACCGCCCGCCCCCGTGGCCCGTGGAACGCGGTCGTTGATAAAGGTCACGTTGTGCCCGACAAAGACCCGGTCGCCGATGTCCACGCCTTCACAGACGAAGGTGTGGCTGGAGATCTTGCAGTCGCAACCCACTCGCGCGCCCTTTTGTATCTCAACAAAGGTGCCGATTTTTGTCCGGTCGCCGACCTGGCAGCCGTACAGATTGACGAATCCGTGGATTCGCACGCCTGTGCCCAGTTTCACGTCAGGAGCAATTCGGCAGAACTCCATAGTCAGGCCTCGATGGGGATGTTTGACCCGTGTGTTTTTACCGAGCGGTCCGCGGCCTCGAGAATGGCGAGGACGCGAAGGGCGGAGGCCCCGTCGGTGAGCGGATTGCGGTCCTCAAGGATAGAGGAGGCAAACTCCGCCACCACCCTGGAGAGGGCCTCGGTCTGCGAGATGCGGGGCGAGTACATGTCCCCCGAACGGTAGGAGATCAGCCGCCTTGCTTTCTCCTCCTGCCGGGTAATGTCCACATCGATCCCCTTGTCATAGATCTTGATCTTCTCCGACTGCTCCAGATCATCCCAGACCAGCATCTTATCTCTGCCGCCGATCATGGTCATCCGAACCTTCACCGGGGAAAGCCAGTTGACGTGTACGTGGGCGATGAAGACATCGTCGAAGTTGAGCGAGAGGTAGGCCATGCTGGCCATGCCGTTTCCCCCGTGGCTCACCCCGTGTACACTTACCGACACCGGTTTGCGGGCCACCACAAAATCGATTATCGAAAGATCATGAGTCGCCAGGTCCCAAACCACATTGCAGTCTTCCTGAAAGTGGCCCAGGTTGACCCTGATGGAATCGAAGTAGAGCAGTTCCCCCAGGTCGCCCCGCTGCACCACCTCGCGAATCTTGCGCACCGCACTGGTGTAGCAGAAGGTGTGGTCGCACATCAGTTTCAGCCCGGAACGACCGGCCAGTTCCACCAGTTCCCGCCCCTCGGCCATGCTCAGGGCCAGGGGTTTCTCCAGCAGAACGTGCTTGCCCCGCTCGAGGGCCGCCCTGGCGATGGGGAAATGACCTCTCACCGGCGTAGCCACCGCCACGGCATCAAGATCGGGGTCCTCGAGGACCCGCAGAAAGTCCGTGGCGGTTGGCACACCCGGGTAACCGGCGGCCACGGCCCTCAGTCGTTCCTCGTTCAGATCGCAGATCCACTGCAGTTTCGTTGCCGGGCAGATGTGGAAATTACGGATCAGGTTCGGCCCCCAATATCCGCAACCCACCACAGCCACGGCAACGGTTTTTCCGGAATCATGCTGGAGCAGGTTGTTCACCAGGGAATCGCTCATTACTGTTGAACCTTCAGAGAAAATCACGCACTGCCGTTCGGAAGCGCAGTTCCACCACCTTCACAACTAAGACACAGTTCGCAAGCAAAAGTTACAAACCGTTGCCGGACAAAGAGAACTACAACAAATACAACAAAAAAAGTGTTTGCCTCTCCAGACGTTTCGGCCAAACTGAGTTTCATGATTAGTCATAATAATACATACTACGCCTCGATTACACAAAACTAAAATATTCAAGAAGAACTTTTCCTTTCTCCGCGTGCGGATTCGGGTCCGCTTGACCGGGTCCGCGCCGGCGGCCATAATTCCCAGAAACGCCCCACACGGTGAGCCCAGCAGAAAGACCATCGATTCAAGCAGGCCGCGATGAACAAGGGGCATCCCTGATGAATTTCCGTTTTGTGCATGCGGCCGACCTGCACCTCGACACCCCGTTCAGCGGAGTGGCCCGGCTCTCCCCCGAGATTGCCCAGGCCCTGCGGGAGGCCTCCCTCGACGCCTTTGACGACCTGGTCAGCCTGACCATCCGCGTGGACGCGGCCTTTCTCCTCCTGGCAGGCGATATCTACGACGGTGAGGAGCGGGGCCTGCGGGCCCAGTTGCGGCTGCTGCGAGGCTGCCGGCGGTTGTCGAAAAAGGGCATCCAGGTTTTTGCCGTCCATGGCAACCACGACCCGGTGGGCGGCTGGTCCGCGGTTGGTCAATGGCCTCCCGGGGTGACCATCTTCGAACCGGGCGAGGTGCGGCAGGCACTGGTGGAGAAGGACGGGCAGCGGCTGGCCGTAGTCCAGGGCATCAGCTACGGCCGGCGGCACGAGACGGAAAACCTGGCTCTCCGCTTCAGCCGTCCCCCGGGGCCCGGTCTGCAGATCGGGCTGCTCCATTGCCACGCCGGCAGCGATCCGGCCCACGCACCCTACAGCCCGTGCCGCGTCGAGGACCTACTGGCCGCCGGTCTGGATTACTGGGCCCTGGGCCACCTGCACCGCCGCCGGCTGCCGGTGGAGGGCGGTCCCTGGATCGCCTACCCGGGCAACCTGCAGGGCCGCAGCCTCTCCCCAGCCGAAACCGGCGCCAAGGGCGCACTGGTGGTTGAAGCATCGGGCACTGCCGTCCGCTCGGTTCGCTTCGAACCACTGGACCGGGTGCGGTTCGTCAACCAGGAGATCCCCATCGACCATCTTGAGAACCTGGCCGGTCTCTCCGACGCGCTTCACAGCTCGGCGGACACGCTGCGCTCGGAACACCGCGGGCGGCACCTGGTGCTGCGGATCACGCTCATCGGCCGCGGCCCGCTGCACCTTCGGCTGGGAACTCCGGGGATTACGGACGAGCTTCTGGATGAATTGCGGCACGGCCAGCACCGGGACGGTCCCCTGCTCTGGTGGGAGGGGCTTCACGACCGGACCCGCTCCGTCCGGGATCTCGAAGCCCTGGAGCGCAGGGACGACTTCTCCGCCTCGGTGACCCGGCTGCACCGTCGTCTGGCGGGCGACCCCGGGGAGCTCCAGCGCTTCTTCCAGGACCGGGCCTCGGCTCTGCTCCCCGGAATGGCCCGGCGAACCAGGCTCCCGGACCCGGCCGAACTCGAGGACCTTCTGCACCGCGCCCTCGATCGGGCCCTGGACCTGCTGGAGGCGGACCAATGATCATCCGCGGCTGGTCCATCGAGGGCTACGGGATCTTCCACGAGGAGGAGTGCCGGGGACTGGGTAAAGGCCTGACCGTGGTTCTCGGCCCCAATGAATCGGGAAAGAGCACGCTGATCGACTTTGTCCGGGGTGTGCTTTTCGGGTTCCCGGACCGCCGGAGCCGGGAACCGCAGCACCTGCCGCTTCATGGAGGACGTCACGGCGGGCGGCTCTTTCTCGAAACGGCTGACGGGCCGCTGGTGTTGGCGCGCGAGGCGGGCCGCTTCCATCCGCCGGAGTTGACCCTGGCCCACGGCGGTTCCGGTGACGGCGCGGAGCTGGATGAGATCCTCGGCGGTCTGGACCTGGCGGTGTTCCGCAACGTCTTCGCCTTCGGCCTTGCGGAGCTGAGCGATTTCTCGGGTCTCGGCGCCAACGGCATCAGCCAGCGCCTGCTCTCCGCCGGCATCACCGGCGCCGGGCGCAGCGCACGGGATGCGCTGGATTCGCTGGCGGACCAGGCGGCCTCGCAGCTCCGGCCCCGGGGCCGCTCGGTCATCGGCGACACTCTTCAGCAACTGTCGCTGCTCGAGGACCGGATCGCCGCGGCCAGAAGCGAACTGGCCACCTACCCCGAACTGGTCCGTGACGAGGAGGACCAGCGGGTTGAACTCGAGCGTCTCTCCCGTGAGGCGGACCGGCTGCGGCGGGAGGAAAAACGCCTGGAGCGGCTGCTGGACTTGTGGCCTTCGTGGCACCAGCGGCGCCAGGCCCTCCAACGCCTGGCGCTCCTCCCCGTCCCGGAGGAGGACGAAGACCCGCGGCAGCGGCTGAACCGGCTGGCCGACCGGCTGGAGAATGAAACCGTGCGGGACGACACACTCTGTGAGGACGCGGCTCCGGCCTGGAATCCACCGGCCGGCCTCGCTCCGCTGTTGCTGCTGCTCTCCGCGGCCGCCGCGGCCGGGCTTGTCTGGCGCCTGCGGGCCGGCGACCTGCCGGCGGCCCTGCTGCTTGCTCTTGGCGCCGTCAGCGGCACGCTGGTCTCGATGTGGCTCGCGAGACGGCGCTTCATGACCAGGCGCAGGGAGGCCGAAGAACGGGAACGCCGTGACGCCGCCACCATGGCCAACCTGGCCGCAGCCGCCCGGGACCTCGCCGGGCTTCGTCAGACGCTGGCCAGAGCCTCCGAGCGGCAGGCGCTGGAACAAACCGTCCGCCAGGTTGACGACCTGCTGGCCAACCGGGCCGGAGGCGACCAACGGGCGGCAGCCTTTATCAAGGACCTGGACAGCGGATCGGTGGACACATGGGACGAGGACCTGGCCGGCACCAGGGAAACTCTCGCCGAGACAATCCAATTACGCGATCAGGCGATCAGGGCCACCGAAGCGCTTGGCCGGCAGCGGGAGGCGATGGAGCGCTCCGCCGATCTTCCGGCCCTGGAAACCGAAACCGGGGCGCTGCGCTGCCGGCTGGACGAGCAGACCGAAGAATGGCGCCTGCTGGTCATGGCCCGGGGGCTGGTGGAACAGGCACTGCAGGAGTACACCGCCGGCCGGCAACCGGCCGTTCTGGAGCGGGCCTCACGTCTCTTCGGCAAGGTCACCGGGGGGCGGTATGAGAAGGTGGTCCAGGAACCGGGGAGCGATGACCTGACACTGCTGGCTCGTGATGGGCAGCGCATCGGCACCAGGGAACTGAGCCGGGGCACGGCGGAGCAGCTCTACCTCTGCCTGCGCCTGGCCCTGGCCGAGGATTTTTCAGAGCGGGGCCGGCCGATGCCGCTGCTGATGGACGATGTGCTGGTCAACGCGGACCCGGAACGGGCCGCAGGCTTGGCGGCGGCGATCAGGGAATATGCTCAAGGAGGGCAGGTTCTGCTCTTCACCTGTCATCCCCGGACGGCAGATCTGTTGGAAAGTGCCGGCGGAACCGAGATCCAGCGGCTGGCGAATCCATTCCCACTGGAAGACTAGTCTTCGTAAAGCCAGTCGCCCCCGCCGACGGTATCCGCCGCCTTCTGTTCCCGTTTCTCCCCAGGATAGGGCTTGATCCGTACGCTCATCATTGTATCGAGAAAAATTGGCTGGTATTCGTCGTAATCGGCGGCGAGGCAGACGGCGGTGACCACCAGCACTGTATCCTTCAAGGCGTGGAAGGCCTTGATGCACCGGATTTCGCCCAGCACGGAGGACCAGGAAAACTCTGCCAGCAGAAAGGCGTCAATCTCCTCGCCGAGCCAGCGGCTGGACAGCAGGCGGGCTCCCGGCCGCGAGTAGAGGTTGGCCTCCACCAGATCTTCCGGGGAAATATCCTGCCGGACTGTCCCGCCCGTTGAATCCAGGTGTATTGCTCCGCCCGCCACCGTCAGGCTGATGTAGGGGTAGAGGTCGTCACCCTCGGGTCTGAAAACACCGAGCACATACTGATGGGGCTTGGCGTCATACACCCAGCCTTCGGGGCCGGTGATTTCATAGGGGATCAGCACACCCTGCCGGATGATCTTTTCGCCGGCAGCAGCATTCCAGCCCCAGGGGCCGGCCAGTTGGACACAGACCAGCAGTCCGAGCAGTAGTATCGACAAACGGATGCATTTCATCACGATTTCCTCCTGACCATGGTCTGAAAACCACCGGCGATCGTGCCGATTCACTTTAAAAAACGATTGTATCCCCAATGTCCGGCAAAGTCCACGCAGCAAAACATTGCCAGCCGGGGCCCCTTTCCCATATAATTTGCTCGGTTTACCGGCTTGTCCGCCCCCTGCGTCCAGCCCGGTTCGCCACTCGACAGTGGTCCGATCCGCCTTGCGGAGTGCCGGCCTGCCTGAAAATAGCTTTCGGCCCCCCGGGCCTTTAATACGAACTCCCGCTCGCGGGAATCTAGTACTGGAATGAATCACCCCTTTTACCCCAGCTGTTGAGGAGGAATCATGGACCTGGACAGGAGGCTCGAGAACGTCACCGTTATCGGGGCAGCCGGAAAGATGGGCAGCGGCATCGCCCTTTTGCTGGCCAATGAAATGGCGGCCACCCGGCTAAAACCCGCTAACAAGGGCCGCAACTTCAAGCTGAACCTGATCGACGTCAGCGACGAGGCGCTGACCGGCTTGATGGGCTATCTCAGAACCCAGCTCGGCAAACTGGCCGAGAAACAGACCGTGCTCCTGCGCCAGCTCTACCAGGGTCGGGCAGACCTGGTTGAAAACGGCGAGATCATCGACGAGTTCATCCAGCAGGCGTTGATGCTTTGCCGCTGCAGCACCGACGTGGGGATGGCCGCCGGCTCGCACCTGGTCTTCGAAGCCATCGTGGAAAAGGTGGACGTCAAAGTGCAGATTTTCAGCCGCCTGAAAGAAATCTGTGACGACAACGCCTTCTTCTTCACCAACACCTCCTCGATCCCGATCAAGCAAGTGGATGAACAAGCCGGCCTGGGCGGCCGGATCATCGGCTTCCACTTCTACAATCCACCGGCCGTACAGAAACTGGCCGAACTCATTTCCTCCGACATCACCCTGCCCGAGCTGAAGGAGATCTCGGTGGAGATCGCCAAGCGGCTGCGCAAGAAGATCATCCCGGCCAATGACATCGCCGGTTTCATCGGCAACGGCCACTTCATGCGTGACGGTATCCACGCCATGGACGAGGTGCGGCGGCTGCAGGGCGAGATGACCATGCCCGGCGCGATCTACGCCATGAACCGGGTGAGCCAGGACTTCATGGTCCGGCCCATGGGTATCTTCCAGCTCATCGATTACGTGGGCATCGACGTCTTCCAGTGCATCCTCCGGGTGATGAACGAGCACCTGGACGAGGAACTGAAGGACGAGCTGATCGACGCCATGGTGGAGCGCCAGGTCCTCGGCGGTCAGAATGCCAACGGCAGTCAAAAGGACGGCTTCATCAAGTACGAAAAGGGCCGCCCGGCCGGGGTCTACGACCTGGAGACCGGCGAGTACAGAATGTTCGACGCCGACGGGTGGTCGGGCAAGATCGACGCCGAACTGGGACCGTTGCCATCGGAGCATTCACCGTGGAAGGCACTGCTGATGGACCCGGGCAAGCAGGACAAGTTGAAGATCTACTTTGCCGCACTGAACAATGTCGACTCCCCGGGCGCCGAGTTGACCAGGCGCTATCACAAGCGTTCTTACGAGATCGGCAAGGCGCTGGTAGCTGACGGCGTGGCGGCAAATGACGACGACGTGAACGGCGTGTTGACGAGCGGGTTCTTCCACCTCTACGGCCCGATCAACGACTACCTGTAATACAGCCGCTCCACCGGCGGCAACCCCGGCGCCACCACGGCTCCGGCAGCTGCCGACGCGGGGAGGGAGACGAGAATGAAACTGAGAAAGAACGTCTATATCACTGCCGGGTTCAACACGGTGAGTTTCGGCTCCGGACGAAAGGAGTTCCACCCCAAAAAAGCCCGCCCCGGCCTGGAACACTACATCAAGGAAGCCGGCGAAGGCGTGCTGGCCCAGATCAATGCCCCGGAGGTCATTGACGAGGGGATTATTTCCAACTTCATGGCCGCCCGTTTCAACCGCCAGGGCAACCTGGCCGGCTTGATCCCCACCATCCACCCCTCGCTGGAATACAAGCCGTGCACGCGGGTGGAAGGGGCCTGTGGTTCGGGGGGCCTGGGCCTCTACACCGGGATGAAGAGCATCCTCGCTGAAACCGCCGACGTGGCGCTGGTGCTGGGTGTCGAGGTGCAGAACACGGTCAAGGCGATCTACGGCGCCGACATCCTCGCCGGTGCCGGACACTATGCCTCGGAGCGGAAGAACGGACACGCCTACTTCTTCCCCGGCCGCTTCTCCGAACGGGCCGCGGCCTACCAGGAGAAGTTCGGCACGGAAAAGGTCCGGGAAGCCATGGCCCTCTGGTATGCCCAGTGCGTCGAAAACGCGCGGAACAACCCCAAGGCCCAGGAGCATCACAACAGTTTCCCCGATCCCTTTGCCACCGGCATGACCCCGCCCAATGCCAAGGCCTTCCTCTCGCACCTCAATGTCTTTGACTGCTCCAAGGTCTCCGACGGTGCCTCGGCCTGCCTTATCGCGTCCGAGGAGGGGCTGCAGAAGCTGGGTATCGACAAGAGCCAGGCTGTGCTGATCAAGGGCTTTGGCCAGTGCGAGGCCGACCTCACCCGGCATGATGACGATCCCACCCGGCTGAAGACGTCGGCTACCGCCGCCGGCAAGGCCTACACCATGGCCGGGCTGAAGCCGGATGACATCGGCGTGCTGGAAGTCCACGACTGCTTCACCATCACCGGCCTGCTGATGCTCGAAGCCACCGGTTTTGCCGACTACGGCAAGGGTGGCGAGCTGGTGGCGGCCAAGGAGACGAAGGTGGGCGGCGCCATTCCCACCAACGCCACCGGCGGCCTGGTGGGCTTCGGCCATTACACCGGCGGTACCGGTATCCGCCAGGCGGTGGACATTCTGCACCAGCTCACCGGCAAGGCGCCGGAGGGGTGCCAGATCAATGTCCCAGGAAACAAGCAAAACGGCCTGATGGTCTCCATGGGCGGCAACGACAAGACCGTCACATCGATGATCTTCGGCAACTGAGTCGAGATACCGAGCGGGACAGGCGAACGCCTGTCCCGCTTTTTGTGTACGATTCAGCATGTCATTGCGAGGAACCGCAGGCGAAAGCAGCAATTTCAAAAGCGCCTGCAACGCTGTAAGGAGATTGGTTCGCTACGCTCGCAATGACAATGGAGTTTCGGACTCAGCGAAGGAAGAACCAGGCCGTCGCGGCCAGGATGATGATGAAAAAGAAGATGACGGCCAGGCGGGTGCCCTTGCCCTTCTTTTTACTGCCGGCGGCTGTAACCTTTTCCACCGCTTCAGCGGTTTTGGTGGAAACAACCGTTTTCGCCCCTTCGTCCACGGTGCCTTCTTCGACCGAGTCAGAATCGATCTCCTGCTCCGATTCGGCGGTGGCCGCTTCGACGGCCACCAGCACCACGGTGATGTTGTCGGTGCCGTCCTTTTCGTTGGCCAGATCGATGCATTTGGCGGCCTTCTCCTCAAGGCTCTCCGGACCGGAGAGAATACCGGCCATATCTCCGGGCTTCACCTCGTTGGAGAACCCGTCGGAGCAGAGAAGAAAGATCTCCCCTTCCCCGCAGCGCCCGCGCACGGTGTCCACTTCCACCTCTTCACGGCCGCCGATGGATCGGGTGATCACGTTCTTCAAACGGTGGGTGGCCGCGTCCTCTTCGTTGAGCAGGCCCAGATCCTGTTGTTCCTGGACCAGGGAGTGGTCGGTGGTCAACTGGGTGATCTCGCCTTCAAAATAGCGGTAGGCCCGGCTGTCGCCCACGTGCCCCAGGGTGTAGCAGTCATCGTCGCCGATGAACATCGCGGTGGCTGTGGATCCCATGCCCCGCTGGGCCGGGTTCTCCATCCCCTGCCGGAACACCTTCTGGTTGGCGCTGGTCAGGGCGCAGGTCAGCACCTGGTCCGGTTCGGGCTGCGGGACGTCCTTCTCTCCGGTGCAGAAAGCGCCGCGGCAGACCTCTTCAAGAACCGAGACCACCATGCCGCTGGCCACTTCCCCGGCGGCGTGGCCGCCCATGCCGTCGGCCACGGCAAAGAGACGGCACTCCGGGAGCACCAGGTGGCTGTCTTCGTTGTTTTCCCTGCGCATGCCGGGATGGCTGTGGCTCACCGCTATGAATTTAAGCATGATCAATTCCTTTGCCCGCGATTTTAAACAAGGGCCCCGGGACTGTCAATCACTGGTCCGGCATAACGAAGCGGACCGCGGGAAGCCTGAACCGGCACCGTCCCGGTTTGACAATGGTTCAGCGCCTTTCTTAACATGACCAACGAATGACCTTCCCGGTCACATGGATCCTTCAAGGAGTGCGACTATTGTCCGGTTCCCGTGTATTGTGGTGGTCCTACCGTCTTGCCGGCGCCCTGGCCCTGGGCCTTGCCGTGCCCTGGCTGGCGGT
The DNA here is from genome assembly GCA_032127265.1 of Acidobacteriota bacterium. Lineage (GTDB taxonomy): Bacteria > Acidobacteriota > JAQAZP01 > JAQAZP01 > JAQAZP01 > JAQAZP01. The sequence goes on along the minus strand of JAQAZP010000376.1, from coordinate 3,303 downwards.
CAAGGGTCTGGCCAACCCACTCTGGCGCGGCGTGCTTGCCGGACGCCTGGCGCTTCGGGCAGGCCCGGGTGGTCTCCATACCGGGGAACTGGGCGGGCCATTCTGGCTGCACGCCGTGTCGGTGGGTGAAGTGCTGGCCCTGCGCGCGGTGGTTGAACGGATGCAGTCCGCCGCCCCGGAACTGCCGCTGGTGGTCTCCACCTCGACCCCCACCGGTAACAGACTGGCCAGGGATACCATGCCCGAGGGGGTCACGGTCCGGTATTTTCCGCTGGACACCACCGGCTGCGTCCGCCGGGCACTGGACCAGGAACGTCCCTGCGCCGCGGCCATCATGGAGACGGAAATCTGGCCGGCCTTCTTCCTCACCTGCCGCCGCCGCGGCATACCGCTGGCCATAATCAACGGTCGCATGTCACCCACGTCGCTGGGCCGCTACCGGAAGATCCGGTCATTGATCGGCGAGGTGCTGGGCTGTGTCCACCGCGGCTGCTTCCAGACCGAGGCGGACCTCCAGCGATTCGTCGAGCTGGGGCTGCCGGCAAGCCGGGGTTCAGTCCCGGGAAATCTCAAGTACGACCTGGAAAACCTGCAGGCACTGACCAGCGGCAGCACGTCCGGCGCCGGCATTGCCGCGGCCTGGCGCAAACAGGGTGACGGGCGTGAAGCCCGGCCGCTGGTGGTGGCCGGCAGCACCAAGCCGGGAGAGGAGCAGATGGTGCTCCATGCGCTGGCGCCCCTGATGCACGAACACCCGGGCCTGCTGCTCCTCCTGGCGCCGCGTCATCCGGAGCGGTTCGACGAGGTGGCCAGGCTGCTGGAGAACTGTGGGTTCCCCTTCAGCCGGCGATCATGCATCGGCCTTGACCAGCCGCCGCCGGCCGGGTGCCGGGTGCTGCTGCTGGACAGCCTGGGTGAGCTGGCCGGGGTCTACGGCCAGAGCACGGCAGCCTTTGTCGGCGGAAGCCTGGTCCCGGAGGGCGGTCACAACATTCTGGAACCGGCTTTTTTTGGCAAGCCGGTCCTCTTCGGCCCCCACATGGACAACTTTGCCGAAATGGCGGCCCTCTTCACCCGCCGGGAAGCCGCGTTCCAGCTCTCCACGGCTGACCAGCTGGCGCCGCTGGTTCGCCGCCTGCTGGACGACCCGGCAGCAGCGGATCAGGCCGGCCGCGAGGCGCGGCTGATCCTGGAGGAGAACCAGGGAGCCGCAGCCGCCATCGCCGGCACCCTGGTGCAACTGGTGAAGCAGAGCGGATGAGGCACACGTGGTGGACCTGAACAACATCAACCCGTACCGGGGCGCCTGGCGAAGGGCAGGCGCCCTGCTCCTGCCCTTCGGAGCCCTGTATGCCGCGGGGATCCGGCTGCGCAGCCTGGCCTACCGGCGCGGCTGGCTCAAATCCTTCCCTGCCGGCGTGCCGGTGATCAGCGTGGGCAACATCACCGCCGGCGGCACGGGCAAGACACCGATGGTCCAGCTGCTGGCCGGTTGGCTGCATGACGAGGGGCTGGGGCCGGCGGTTCTCAGTCGCGGATACGGCGGGAAACGGTCCGGGGAGGACGTCCTCGTGCTGGAAGCCGGCAGCGACCCCAATCCCCGGCAGGCTGGCGACGAGCCCTGCTTGCTGGCCCGCAACCTGCCCGGCGTGCCGGTACTGGTCAGCCCCGACCGGGTGGCTTCGGCAAAACTGGCGGTGAGCCGCCTGGGCGCCGGACTGCTAGTACTTGACGACGGATTTCAGCACCTTCGCCTGCGCCGGGACCTGAACCTGCTGCTGGTGGACGCGTCCGAACCGTTATGGAAGAACCGGGTCATCCCCGCCGGTACACTGCGCGAGCCACTGTCCGCCATGGGCCGGGCCGACGTAGTGATCTGCACCAGGACACCGGACAGCGGTATTCCACCGGACCTGGAGCAGCTGATCAACCGGTACTGCCCCGGCCGTCCCCGGTTCATTGCCCGGCACGCTCCCACCAGCGTCAAGCCCCTGGGCTCCACTCCCCTTCCCCGGGCCAGAGAGGATTCCGCCGGTTTTCTGCTGGTCTCCGGCATCGGCAATCCCCAGTCCTTCCGCAATACCGCCGAGGCATGCGGGCTGCGTGTGGCGGGAGAAAAGCACTTCGCCGACCACCACCGCTTCCAGCCGTCAGACCTGGACCAGGTGGGCCGTCTGCTGGCCGAGCTGGGGGCGGATGCGGTGCTGTTCACCGAAAAAGATGCCGTCCGGCTTGGTCCCCTGGCCGGCAGGCTGAAGTGGCCGGCCGGGTACCTGGGCATACGGATGATTGTGGAAAACGAGGATCAGCTGAAACGGCTGGTGCTGCACAGGATCCGGAAGGCAAGATGATCGGTACAGAACAACGCCCGTCCTGAAGAAGGGCGGGCGTTGTGTCCGTTTCACCTTGTTACTTCACGTCGACGCGGTCACCAACATACATTTCCCTGAAGCTGGCGATGATCTTCACCGTGGCGGTATCACGCTCGGTCCGCAGCACCACGGCTTCGCCGAGCATCAGCCGCTGCCCCATCTGGAAACGGAAAACAGAGAAAAAGTCGCCGAGACTCACCCCATCATCGCTCCCCTTGTCGATCACCGCGATATTTTCTTCAGCCAGGGCACTCTGGTTGTCGAGGGCGTACACCAGGTACCCTTCCTTGCCGCCGCTCGGCTCTTCGCACCGGCCGAGGGGTGCGGTGGGGTCAATCACTGGTATGGGCAAATCTTCACGGGGGATCAGCACGTCGCCGACATAGGCCGCGGCGCAGTTGTGGGTCAACATGGCCGTGGCCGCGTGCTCGGTGGTGCAGAGAACTTCCAGTTCCGCGGTCTGGCGCATGGCCCAGCCGAGAATCGCCCTTGATTCGGGATGCCTGACTTTCCTGTCCTTGTGGTGGACGAAGAAACGGTCGCCGGCGGAAATGCCGTCCTCCGATCCGGAGTCCAGGTAGAGCACGTCTCCGGGGCCCTGGGCAACCTTATCCATATCTTCGGCGCCGGAGATACTGTATTTGTATGCGTCGAGATCGGGGACGATCATCGGAGCACAGTAGACGTCCACCGGGTTGATAAAGGCCCCTGGTGTCTCCGCGGAGAATTCGAACCCGGTGAGGCCCTCTGCCCCGTCGCCCGCACCATCTGGATCCACCATCTCTTCGGGCGGCACCGGATCGCCGTCCAGATCGGCCACGGCATCGCCGGGCATCGGCTCGGCGCCGAATTCGTCCTCACCGCCCACCATCCGCTGGGCCGCCACCTGCGGTAATCCGGGGATCACCAGTGGATCACCGGGGTAGATCCA
>JAQAZP010000375.1:0-24174 GCA_032127265.1 Acidobacteriota bacterium | reverse complement strand
ACGTTGCCGATAATCGAGGGTGACGAGCCGTCACAGTAGATGGCGCCGCCGTGATGGGAGAGGCCGTTGCGGATGGTGAGCCCCTTGAGCACTGAGTCGAGCCCTTCCCCGCTGTGAAACGAGAAGCCCCGGACCCGTTCGCCATAGCCGGAGGGATCGGACTCGCAGTCGATGATGCAGTTGGTGGGGCCGTTCTCCGAAACCACGGTGATCGCTTTCCCGTCAAAGCTGATTTCGCGATTTCCCGTTCCGGTGTATATCCCGTCGGCCACCACCACCTGGTCGCCATCACCGGCCGCATCGATTCCATCCTGGATGGTGGGCTGGTCGGCGGGAACACGGATCACCGCGGCCCGGGCCGGGGCGACAAGGGAGAGCATCAAGGTTAGAACGAGCACCACGCTGCGCATGGACGGTCCTCCTCTGTGCATCAGGGCGACGGCTACCGGCGGTCGCGGTGAAAAATGTTACCTTTATATATAATCAGCAAGGCCCTCCGACGCAAGCGCATTTTCCATATTACAGATGCGGCATTGCGCGCCGGACCTCCGTGGGCCATAAATAGAACAACGAACCAGGGCCAGGTCGCTTGCAAGGATCACAGTGGGCTATTAAACTGAATTGTCCATGAAAAATCTCGATCGACCCGAAGAGACGGAACTGCAGGCGGAACCGTGACCATCGCAGAACGACACTACGACCTCATCGTCATCGGCTCAGGACCGGCCGGGCAGCGGGCGGCCCTCCAGGCGGCCAAGCTGGGCCGCCGGGTGATGGTTGTGGAGCGGCGGTCGGTGCTGGGCGGCGTCTGCACCCACACCGGCACCATCCCGAGCAAGACCATGCGCGAAGCGATCCTGCACCTCACCGGCTACCGGATGCACGACGTGTTCGGCAAGTGGGCCCTCGACCGCAAGGAGATCGGGGTCAGCGACCTCTACCGCCACGTGAACCAGGTAATCAAGCACGAGATCGAGGTCACGGAGACCTACCTGACCAAGAACGACGTGGAGATCATCTACGGGTCGGCCCGGTTTTCCGGCCCCCACTCGGTGGTGGTGGTGGGAGACGCCGGCTGCGGCGATACCGAATACACCGGGGAGATCATCCTGGTGGCCACCGGCACGGTGCCCAGGCATGACCCGGCGATCCCTTTTGACCGCAAAATGGTGCTGGACAGTGACGATATCCTCCACCTGGACTGTCTTCCGGAAACCATGGCCGTGCTCGGCGGCGGGATCGTCGGCCTGGAATACGCCAGCATGTTCGCCGCCCTCGGGGTGCAGGTGACCCTCTTCGAGAAAAACGACACCCTGCTGCCGTTCGTCGACCGCGAGATCACCGACACCCTGCTCAAGCTGCTGCGCAAGCGGCAGATGGTCTTCCGGCTGGGCGAACAGATCGAGGACGTGGCAGTGGTGGATGTGACGGTGCACGGGCGCCCGGACAAGGCGGTGCGGATCCGCACGAAGGAAGGCGAGCCGCTGATCACGCAGCGGGCGCTCTACTGCATCGGCCGCACCGCGGCCACCGCGGGTCTCAACCTGGGGGCCGCCGGCCTCGTGGCCGACGAGCGGGGACTGCTGACGGTGGACGAGCACTTCCGCACCAGCCAGCCGGGGATCATGGCCGCCGGCGATGTGGTCGGCTTCCCCTCCCTGGCCTCCACGGCGATGCTCCAGGGCCGGATGGCGGCGGGCAGCGCCTTTGGCGGAGAGGTCATCAAGATGCCCGCCACCTATCCCATCGGCATCTACACCATCCCCGAAATCTCGTTCTTCGGCATGACCGAGCAGCAGTTGAACAAGGACGGCATCGCCTACGAGATCGGCCGCGCCGGGTATCGCGAGATCGCCCGTGGGCCGATGCTCGGAGACGTGAGCGGCATGCTCAAGCTGGTCTTCGATCCGGTCAGCCGGAAGATGCTCGGCACCCACATCATCGGCGACCAGGCCAGCGACCTGGTCCACGTGGGCATGGTGGCCCAGAGCCTCGGGGCCACCATCGACTACTTCGCCGACACGGTGTTCAACTACCCCACTCTTGCCGAGGGGTACAAGATCGCCGCCTTCAACGGCATCAACCGCCTCAAGGGCCTGAAAGACGAGCCCTCCGGCCACTACACGGGCTGAACCCGGTTCCGCACTCCTACCCTTGGCACATTCCTTGAGTCAGTCTTTGTCTGCCGACAATAAATCTTGACAGATGTATCCATGGAAGGTTACATTTAACATGACGAAGGTCAAACGAGGCAACTACATTTTCAAGAAACGTCTGGGTGACCATCGGCCAGTTCATGTGCATGTTTACCGGGATGGCTGCCAGATATTGAAATTCGATCTGGAGAACAGGAAACCAATAAAAGGCCGGCTCTCCCGGCGGATTTTGCGACTGATCAACGAGTTGGAGAATGAGGGTCTGCTATGAAAATATTAAAGGTTGTTCACAATAACAGACGGAAAGAATTCGAGGTCACTACCTGGAAGGGTATCAGCACGTTTCCATACGCCGTAACCAATCCGCAGCCTTCGCCTGAAGACAAGATCGTATCGCTGTTCGTGGACGAGGAGCTTGGCCGGGAAGGCTTCACCTACGTGCTTCAGTCGGGTCGCGAAGGAAGCGTGCACGTGGATGACGTGCTCTACTTCAACCGCGACCCCGGGTACATGACCGACATGCTCCTCTACAGCCTGACGCTCGAGGCGCAGAAACGGGTTGAGCATTCGCCTCTGGGCACCCGCGAACTGATCCGCCGGCTGGGCACATCCGCTGCCCAGTACTACCGGCTTCTGGACCAGACAAACTACCGTAAATCCGTACGCCAGATGCTGTCCCTGCTCCACCTGCTGGACTGCGAAGTGGAGTGGGTGATCAAAGATCGACGAAGCGCCTGATTGTCATGAAGACAACCCCGGTTGCCGCCCCACAGCAACCTTTGCGCTTTTCATGGACAATGATTGATCCCGATCGATAGATTTTCCCTTCAGTATAAATTAAGCTGTCACCAACCTGGCGTAGGCTGATTTCTCTCGGTCTCCGTACCACGAAACGCTTACCCTGGTGGTCCCGACGATGGGTGGTCAATCAACGAGCGCCGGCGAGGGCGGACGATTTACACTGATGATCCTCTTCGCCATTCTGGCCCTCGGATCCTGGGCCCGGCTGGTCAACGCCGGCAGTTCGGCATCACTCTGGTTCGACGAGGCCTGGCGGATACAGCGGCTGCTGGACAGTGACTCGCTGCTGCGGCAGATCGTCTCTCCCCCTAACCACATCGACCCGCCGCTGTTCAGCCTGGCCATCTACTTCCTGGCCCAGGTCCACAACACCGAGCTGGTCCTGCGCCTGGTTTCCATCATTCCCGGCGTGCTCTCCATTCTGCTGGCCTGGCTCGTGGGCCGGCAGCTCTTCCGCGGAAGGTGGCTGCCCCTGCTCAGCGCCTTCCTCATCGCCTTCGCCCCCTGGACGACCATCTTCTCCAAGGAGTTGAAGCCCTACTCGCTCGGGCTGCTGGTCCACCTGGCCGTGGTATACGGATTCCTGCGCTACCGCAGCCACCCCACCACCAGATCCACCGCGCTGTTCGTCCTGCTGCTGGTCCTGGCCCTCTTCTTCTCCACCAATATCATTTTCGCCTACCCCGGCATCTGCATTTTGATGCTGGTGATGGGCCTCTCCCCCGCCTCCCGCGGGCCGACTGCCGCCGCAACGGGGAAGCCCGGCGAGAACCGGGGGGCAGGGGCCGGAAAGGGCAGGAGGACCGCCGTGATGATCGGGGCCTGCACGGCCCTGCTGGCCGCCTCCATGCTCTACTACACTTTTTTCCTGCATGGCGCTGATAGCCCCCAGTCATCCAGTCACCTGCTCAGCTTCTGGCATGAAGACTTCTGTCCCGGGGGGACCATATCCGCGACCACAGGATGGTTCTTCAGCCGATACCTCGGGTTCTACTCGAAACTGGCATTCACCGACTATTCGCTGTTTGACGGCGCGGGGGCAACCCTCGAGATCCTCTACCCACTGATGGCCCTGGCCGGCGCGGCATTGGTCCTCATCCGCAGCCGGCGGCGCTTCCTCCTGATCATCTGCCTCTTCCTGATGCCGGTTCTGGTGATGATTCCGTTCAACCTGTTCGAGATCTGGCCCTTCGGCCCGCTGCGCATGAACCTCTTCCTGATGGCCTACATCGTGTTTCCACCGCTCCTCCTGATTGACCAGTGGCAAGTAAAATGGGGCCGTATCGACCATTTCTTGCCGGTGGGGCTGATTGCGGTCATCCTGATGATCCTGCAGTTTCCCTTTGCATGGAACGGCTATACGAGCCGGCGGGAGAAAATCCGGCAATCCGCCGAGGCACTGGCCACCATCGTCGATTTCCGACCGGATCAAATGCCGATCCCCCTGCTGATAAACAGGACCGGGATGCCGTCATTCAGCTATTACGCCCGGCACCATGAATCGATGTCGAAACGCTTCAGCGCCGCTGCGGGAACCTTCAAGCAGACGGTGCTGGCCGATCAGAACAGCCGGCTCTACACCACCGGGCTTTTGCTGCGCCAGTGCCAGGAGCACCGGCAGGTGGCGGTCTATGCCAGCCACTACAACAATATCGACCGGCTCCTCTTCCACAACCCCTTCACCGTAGACCACCACTCGTTCGACGGGGACAATGTCCACGCCTGCATCCTTGAGTCGGAGATCACGGGATACGAGGATGACCGGCGGCCCCTCTTCTCCTCGAAACGGTTCACCGGAGAAGTCGACAAGTGGAAAGTGGTCCACACATCCCCGCCGCTGCCCCTTGACGGCCTGGTGCCGGGCGCGCTGGCGGTGGTCAACTTCGACCTGAAGTTCAAATCGGCCGGGAAATCTATCCGCTTCCGCTTCATCGACCAGGACGGCTCTGGGAAACCCTTTGCTCCGTCCAGGGTCCAGAACACGTCACAACGTATTCCGAAGTGTATCGAAACGGCGGTGTACACCAGAATCCGCCAACCGGTGCGAGCTGTGAAATTGTCCATCGCAGCCCGCGGGAATTACGATTTTGAGCTGAAGAACGTGACCTGCTTCGCCACCCGCACGGAAGAATCGAAACCGGCCATCGGCTCCAGTGTCTACCGTCTGCGAGCCGGGGACAGGGCGGATGTGTATGAGGCGGTGAGATCGGTGGAGCGCTTCTGGCCGGACCAGCAGCTCAGTTACGGCTGGACCACGGGCGACTCGATGATCACCTTCCATGGCCTGGAGGTCGACCCGGAGGCATCGGTGCTGCTGCTGGAGACCTTTGGCTGGATGCCGCCCTCCTGGCAAAAAGAAATGAACCGCAACGGCCTGCGGGTCTACCTCAACGGCGACCGGCGAGCCCGGTTCCTCGGGCCGGAGGGTGACCCGGTGAGGCGCTACTATTTTGAAATCCCGCCCGATATCCGTACGATCGACTCGATCAGGATCCTGTCGAACACCTTCATCCCCCGGAACCTGGGCCTCAACGACGACGCCCGGGCCCTGGGAATCGACGTGAAATCGGTGCAGTTCCCGGTGCGGTCCGAGGCGGAGCCTGGTATATCCTCCAGGCCCACGGCAAGCCGGGAGCAATGATATAGTGCAAGGAAACAGCCTGATTGAGAAGGAGGCACATTGTCATGACCGCCATGCACAATAATCTCGGGAAATGCCTGCTCCTGTGGGCCCTGCTGTCCCTGGCCGCCTCGCCGGCGGCAGCCGAGGGCGAGGTGATCTGGGACTACAACGACGATGGCGGAGTGTACACCGCCCGGCCGATTCCGGACATCGACGGCGACGGGACAGACGACGTGGTTTTCGCGGGCTACTACTCGGACTACAACGACGTGCTCTACTGCGTCTCCGGGGCCGACGGGTCGGAGATCTGGACCCGCGACTACGACGACTGCAAGGGCGTCTGGGGGGTCAAGCCGCTGGACGTGGTTCCCGACGCGGACGGCGACGGCATTTCCGAGGTGGTGATCGGCACACCGGGCGGCTACGATCCACCGGGCCGCTGCGTGATCATGAAGAGCGGGGCCAGCGGCGACACGATCTGGACCTGGTCCTGCTACGAGGGCGGCCTCAACGCCGGCTGGGTCTATTCGGTGCGCCACATGGCCGACATCACCGGTGACGGCCAACCCGAGATCCTCGCCGCCTGCGGCGGGGACGGCAGCTTCGACGGCATCGCCGCCTGCCTCGCCGGCGGGGAAGCCGGGGGCACGCCGCTGTGGCTCTTCCGGCCCCTCGATGCCGTGGCGGAGATCATCGCCGTGGAGGACATCACCGATGACGGAATCCCGGAGGTGGTCTGCGTCAGCGGCGGCAACTACGACGACCACACGCTCTACTGCATCGACGGCGCCTCCAGCGGCACGGTGACCACGCCGCTCTGGTCCATCGTGCTCGACGTGGACGGCTGGGCCATGGAGAGCGCCGGCGATCTGGACGGCGACGGCACCGGCGACCTCTTCGTCACCGGGTTCGCCGGCACCGGCTACGGCGGGGTCTATGCCGTCTCGGTGGCCCAGGGGACCGCCGTCTGGTCAAAAACCTATCCCTACAACGTGATGGAAGCAGCAGTACTGCCCGACATCGACGGCGACGGGCTGCCCGAGCTGGCGGTGGGCAACTGGAGCTACTCGGTGCGCTGTCTCGCCGGCGCCGACGGGTCGGAACTCTGGTCGGCCATGGTGGGCCAGGACGTCTGGAACGTGGAGGCCATCGACGACATCGACTTCGACGGCATCCCCGACCTGGTGGCCGGGGCACTGAACGGTCACCTGGCCGCCTTCATCAGCGGCGCCGACGGCGCCGTCCTGCACGAGACGCCGGTCTACGGCGAGCGGATCTACGACGTGGAGACGCTCAGCGATCTCGATGGCGACGGCTACCGGGACGTGGCCATCTGTTTCCAGGACCAGACCAGCCAGCCGCAGTGCCTCATCGCCTACAGCGGCCGGCCGTTGCCGCCTCCCAGTGGCGGGCTGCTGGCCGGGCCGGGGCCGGCCTATGCCAACCCGACCACGGTCCGCCGGTTCCCGCCCGCGCAGGATGCCCTGCCACTGGCCGAGTTCACGGCGTACGGCGTACAGCGCTACGGAGTCAACGTGGCTGCCGGCCACGTCACCGCTGACGATCTGGACGAGATTCTCACCGGGCCCGGTCCAGGCGCGGTCTTCGGCCCCCACGTGCGCGGCTTCATGTCCGACGGCACCCCGATTCCCGGCCTGAGTTTCCTCGCTTACGGCACCAACAAGTGGGGCGTCAACGTGGCTGCCGGCGACATCGACGGTGACGGGTACGACGAGATCATCACCGGGGCCGGCCCGGGCGCGGTCTTCGGACCCCACGTCAGGGCTTTCGACTTTGACGGCGCCCCGCCGGTGACGCCGGTGCCGGGGGTCAGCTACTTCGCCTACGGCACGCTGAAATACGGGGTCAACGTGGCGGCCGGCGACATCGACGGCGACGGGTATGACGAGATCGTCACCGGGGCCGGGCCCGGCGCGGTCTTCGGACCCCACGTCCGCGGTTGGAACATCGACGGCGGCGAGGCGACGGCCCTCCCCGGGGTCAGCTTCCTGGCCTACGGGACAAACAAGTACGGGGTCAACATCACTGCCGGCGACATCGACGGCGACGGGATCGACGAGATCGTCACCGGCGCGGGTCCGGGCGCGGTCTTCGGGCCCCACGTCAGGGGCTGGAACTATGACGGGGTCCAGGTCGACCCGCTCCCCGGCTGCTCGTTCTTTGCCTGGGATCCCGGAAGTTTCGCGTTCGGCGCACAGGTTTCGGCCACCGCCGACATCAACGGCGACGGCCGGGACGAGTTGATCGTGGGGCAGGGCGCGGATCCCCTGGCGGGAACCGCGGTCAAGGTCTACGGCTACGACGGGGTGGTCGCCCTGGTCTTTTCGCTGGAAGCATTCGAGGGGCTGACCCACGGGGCCACGGTGGCCGGCGGCCGCTACTGATGGGGTAACGCGCGCCGCGCGTCGAACCACTCCCGGGCGCCGAAGAGCTTCCAGGAACGGTCCCCGCTGCAGCCCTCGGTGGCGGTGGAGAACCCGTGGAACTCGACAAAGATCAGGCCGTCGGCCTTCTTGCGCACGAACTCGAGGTCGGCGAGGATCTCCAGCTTTTCACCGTGCAGTTCGAGATCGGTGACGGTGACCACTCGCTGGTCGGCGTGCAGGTCGGTGCGGCCGGTGATGTTTTCGATCTCCAGCAGACCCTTGATCCACCTGATCTTGCTCTTTCCCTGGGTAAAGAGGGCCACCACCGGCCGGGAGTCGCGCATCTCGAGCTTCACCGGCGCATCCAGGGCTAAAGGCCGGGCCCACTTCAGTGTGCCCCCCTCCAGCCAGGCTCTGGCCCACCACCCGCCCTCCAGTTGCTCCTCGGATTCGGGGAAGGTGACATTGACCAGGCTCAGCTCGGTCTCGGCGATGTCGAACTGCATCTCGGTGATCTGGCCGCCGGTGAGGCTGATTTCCAGATCGAGGTCCCCCTCCAGGGGCACCTGGCGGACCGAAGCACCGATCTTCTTGCCGCCCAGGGTCAGGCCGGCCGTGCACTGCTCGCCCCGGGCCTCGAGGAAGGCGTCCACCCGGCACGTTCCGCCGGCATCAAAGGCAACATCGGCACTGGCCGGGAAATAGTCATTGTAGAGGCTGAGGTCCTGCGCCTCGGCGTTGACGAGATCAACCCGCATCTCGAGCTCCGGAAAATCGCCGGCCAGATTCATTTCCGGCCCGTGGCCGGTGATCTGCAGCCCCGACCCCCGGATGTGCGGCGAGGGATCCCCTTCCCGGGTGATTTCCATCGCTTCGAAGGTCACCGCCACTCCGGTCTTCACCCCGGCTTCGTCGCCGGTGACCCGGGCACTGATCGTCCCCCGGCCCTCGGCCATGTTGTCCAGCACCCGGGCGGCCAGGCGGTCAGAATGGTAGTCCACCCGGCTGCCCGGTTTCACCGCGCCGTGGTCGATGACCAGTTCGGCATCCACCCGGCCTTCCTCTCCGTGCACTTCCAGCCACTCGGCCTTGACCAGGTAATCGTTGAGGAAGACCGGTTCGGCCATCCGCCCCTCCAGGCTCACCGTGCCGGAAACGAACTGCAGCGCCCGGCGGCCCCGGTTCTCCCGGGGGTCGAAAGCCTCGCTCTCCAGCCGGCACTCCAGGTGGAGGTCGCCGGCCACCAGGGTTTCGCGCCGGCTGAGCTCGAGTGAAGGAAAGGAGAGCGTAACACCGTCCAGCCGCAGCGGGCCGCGGGTGACATAGGTCATGCTGCCGCCCAGGGCCCCCTGGCCCTTCAGGAGGTAGGCCCCGGCGGTGAGATCTCGAAACCCGGTGATGTCCAGGCCGCCGAGGGAAATGGTCCAGCGGGGACGGTCGGGCCGGGGCTCACCCGGTACACCGGTTGAGCCGGTTCCACCGCTGGAGGCCGGACGCTTTTCACCACCCTCTTCGGGCGGCGGCTCCCTGGGCTCGAAGCGCACGTTGAGTCCGCTGCCGGTGACCCCGCTGGTGTGGAACTCCCGGTGGAAGAGCCGGGTCAACCCCACCCGGAGCACCACCGCCTCCAGGTCCATGGACCAGTCCATGCGGGGGCTGTGCCCCGCCACCCGGACCCCGGAGACCTTCACGCGGCCGGGCAGGATGGTGGTCGCCCTTTCCCAGGAGATCTCGAATTTCTCCGGCCGGCGGTTCAGCTTCCGGGCGAGGAAATCGCTGCGCAGCAAGAGGTTCCCTCCCACCAGGTAGACGACTTCGAGAAAGACCAGCAGCAGCAGGATGCCGATGATCCACTTCCGTGTCCGCCGCTTCTTGACCTCAGTCATTGCACATTCTCCAATGTGGTTCCCGCCCGCAGCTGTCATCGCGAGCGCAGCGAAGCGATCTCCCTGCAGGCAGTGCCCCGGCAGAGGAAGCATATGACACTCGTTCACCGTGGATCAAATCTGAAGGGCATGTCGGGAAGGAGGAAAAGCGGCGGCGACCCGGAGAACCGTCCGATCAGATGGCCAGGTCGAGCTTGACGGTGAACCAGAAGGTGGCCCCCTTGTCCGTCCCGTCGCTCTCCATTGATATTGGCTGACGTAAGAAAATACTTCAGTCCCGTTTCTTATCGTCAAAAGCACTGAGGATATTAATCCACCAGGCAAAATAGTGTTCGGAAATCATCCACATGCACTGCTGCACTTTGACCCCTGGATGAGCATTGCCGGTCTGTACAAATATTATGCAAAAAGCGCAAATCATCTTCACGGAATTTCCCGGGCCTTGGTCTGACCAGGGTGGCTTCCAGCGCCAGATCCACCAGCGGCGCAAAGAGGGGCGGCGCCAAAAGACGCCGCCCCTCTCATGTACGAATTCCGGAGATCAACTGGCAGGGACCTCGGAGGTGCACATCGGGCACCTGGTGGCCTTGATGGAGATGGCAGAGAAACAGTGCGGGCAGTCCTTCTCGGTGGGCTCGGCCGGCGGCGCCTCTTCTTCCCGCTTCATGGCATTGATCCGCTTGACCACCATGAAGACGGCGAAGGCCACCACGAGGAAGCTGATGATGGTGTTGATGAAGATACCGTAGTTGACGGTAACGGCACCGGCAGCCTGGGCATCGGCCAGGGTGGCATACGGGGCAGCCGCTGCTGCGCCTTCCTTGACCACGGCAAAGAGATTGGCGAAATCAACGCCGCCGAGCAGCAGGCCGATCGGGGGCATGATCACATCGGCGACCAGCGACTTGACGATGGTCCCGAAGGCGGCACCGATGATGATGCCCACGGCCATGTCCATCACATTGCCTTTAATGGCAAACTCCTTGAATTCCTTCCACATATGGCTCCTCCCTCATGTTGTGCGGCCGATCTGCCACAGATCCGTGATACTGAATTGCTGTCTTTACGTTGTAGGCCCCGGTCGGCAGACAGCCGCCTGGGGCGGCATCCAGACAGACAACCAGATTGCCGGTGAAGTCACATCGTTATGTTCAGTTTAGTATGCTGAGACGTTGGAACTGCTGAAATGGTAAGCGGGACCGCTTTCACCCGTCAAGTCATCCGTACAGGAGATACCGGGGAGGGCCCGGCGCCATCCAGCCAATACCTTGACTTTGTCCGAGCAGGAACACATATTTAATTAATACAAAGATACTGTTAGTGGTAGTCAGCCTTACGATCAGGCAACTGGCCAGGCGCGAGAGTTGTGGCAGCTCCGGACAACAATTCCCATTGGCCTGTACGGGATACCGATGAGGGAAAGAGAAAAACCAGTCTCACAGCTCATCGAGGAGGTTGTTGCCTATCGACAACGACTCACCGATATCGAGGAGCTGGCCCACCTGGGGAACTGGTCCTGGACCGTGGCATCCGGGGATGTGGAATGGAGCGATGAAATCTACCGCATCTTTGCGGTCAACCTGGAAGAATTCCAACCACACATCGACCGGGTGATCAACCTCTTCCACCCCGAGGACCGCCACTTGAGCGAGACGGTTCTGACGGACGCTTCCCAGGGGCCCGGCGGGTTCACGTTCAACGCCCGGATCGTCCGGCCCAACGGAAAGATCCGCCACGTTATCTCTACGGCCCGAGGGCATTTCGACGCCGACAAAAATCTCGAACGCATCACCGGGACAATTCAGGATATTACCGAGCGTAAGCATGCGGAGTCCGACCTGGCACGGGTCTGCGAGATGTCCCTCGACCTGATCTGCGTCGCCGGTGCCTCGGGATACTTCAAATACGTCAATCCGGCCTGGCGCCGGGTGCTCGGGTATACCGAAACAGAACTGCTCGCCCGTCCCTTCATCGAGTTCATCCACCCGGACGACCACGGAAAAAACGACGACGAAGTGGCCAGCCTGCTGACCGGGCGCAAGACCGTGGGATTCGAGAATCGCTACCTGCACAAGGACGGAACCGTGAGGACCATTTCCTGGTCCGCCACCTCGATGGTCAACCGGCAGCTGCTTTACTGCATCGGCCGTGACGTAACCGAGCCGAATAAGGCCCAGGTGCGCCTTCGTAAAAGCGAGGAGCGGTTGCGGGGCGTCTTCGAGCAGGCTGCCGTGGGTTTCGCTATTCTCGACTCCAACAATGGCCGGTTCAAGATGATCAATCAGCGCTTCTGCGACATCGTCGGCTACTCCGAAGAAGCGATGACTTCAAAGACATTCCAGGAAATAACCCACCCCGACGACCTGCAAAAAGATCTGGATTACCTGGCCCGAATGCTGATCGGCGAGATCCGCGAATTCACCCATGAGAAGCGCTACCTGCGGCCGGACGGCACCACCGTGTGGGTCAATCTCACCGTCTCGCCGCTCTGGGCCGAGGGTGAGGAACCCACCGAGCACATCGCCGTGGTGGAGAACATCACCGAACGGAAACAGGCCGAAGAGCAGCTGAAGGAAAGCGAGCGCCGCTACGCCCTGGTGGTGGACGGCCTCAACGACGGTCTGGTGGACTGGAACATCGTGACCAACACGGTCTACTACTCGCGGCAGTGGAAGGAGATGCTCGGAATACCTGTCCACGAAACCGGCGACTCGCACAAGATCTGGGAAGAACGGTTCCACCCCGAGGACGCCGAGCTGGTCTGGGAGGTGGTCCAGGAATATCTTCGGGGCGAAACCACCGAGCTGCGCCTCGAGCACCGGTTGCAGCACCAGGACGGCTCATACCGCTGGTTCCTCGCCCGCGGGGTCTGCGTCCGGGACGAGGAGGCAAACCCGGTGCGGCTGGTGGTCTCCCACTCGGACATCACCGAGCAGGTCATCATGCGCTCGGAGAAGGGACGGCTCCAGGAGCAGCTCCAGCAGTCGCAGAAGCTGGAGTCCATCGGCCGCCTGGCCGGGGGCGTGGCTCACGATTTCAACAACCTGCTCACCGTGATCCAGGGCTACTCGGAGATGGTCTTCGAATCGCTGGACGTCACCGACCCGCTGCGCCGGGACATGATCCAGGTGCAGAATGCGGTCAACTCGGCGGCATCCCTGACCCAGCAGTTGCTGGCCTTCTCCCGCAAACAGCTGGTCATGCCAAAGCTGATCAACCTCAACCGAACGGTGGGCACGGCGGAAAAGATGATCCGCCGGATCATCGGCGAGGACATCGACCTGACTTTCAAACCGGGTAACAATCTCTGGCAGACCAAGATCGATCCGGGGCAAGTGGACCAGATCATCATCAACCTGGCGGTCAATGCCCGGGACGCCATGCCGGATCCCGGCGCGCTGACCATGGAGACCTGCAACGTCACGCTCAACGAACTCTGTTGCCACTTCTGCCTTGACACGCCAACCGGCGATTTCGTCCGCTTGACCGTCACCGATACAGGAATGGGAATGGACCAGGAGATCATGGACAAGATCTTCGAACCGTTCTTCACCACCAAGGGGGTGGGCAAAGGCACCGGGCTCGGGCTTTCCACCATCACCGGGATCGTGCACCAGGCCAACGGCCATATCATGGTGGAATCGACCCCGGGTCAGGGGACGTCCTTTATCATTCATTTCCCCCGTGCCGGGATCGAGGACATGGAGCCCCAGCCCGTGGACACCACCGCTGCCAACTCGGGCAGTGAAACCTGCCTGCTGGTTGAAGACCAGGATATGGTTCGTGATCTTGCCCTGCGGGCCTTGCGGGGGAAGGGATACACGGTGCTGGAAGCCGGGTCGGGAATCAGGGCATTGGAGGCCGCCGAGAAATATGCCGACGAGATCGACCTGCTGATTACCGACGTGGTGATGCCGGGGATGAACGGCAAGCAGCTCTTCGAGCGCATCCGGAAACTGAAGCCGGATCTGAAGGTGCTCTACATGTCGGGATACACCGAGAATGCCATCGCCCACCACGGGGTGCTCGATTCGGGCATCAACTTCCTCCAAAAGCCCTTCCGACCCCAGGAGCTGGCCCGGCGGGTTCGCAAAATCCTGGACACCGAACTCCCCCAGACCGGGTGACACCATCCCCCGCACGAAACCGTGCTGCCCCACGCCGGGCAGCACTCTTCTATTGCTGCGTCCACGGGGCCGGTGGTAAGGTTTCAGGAACCGAGGAGCGAACACGTGATCAACACCCCGACCAGTGCACTGCCGTAGGGCGCCGTCATTCCCGGCATGGGGGGCGGTCTGGCCCTCTTCCTCTGCGGCATGCGCAAGATGACCGAGTCGCTGAAGATCGCAGCGGGCGGGATGATGAAGAACATGCTGGGCCGGCGGATCGCGGCGGTTGTGGTTGGCGAGGGGGATGGACAGAATGTGCCCACGAGAGATCGTGCTGAAGTATAATGCCCCGGGATCTGGCGCCTGCCGGCCGGCCCACGGGAGGCGCCCAATCTTGTCAGGACATCCCTTGCTGCGGCTTTCCTGCCGGCTGCGACCGGCGTTCGAGCCCCGCGCTCGAAGCACGGCCGCACGGTGCATCCTGACCTGCTTCGCGCTCGCGGCCCTGCTCACCGCCGGCTGTGCCCACTACGTCCCCGCGCCCGTCTCGCCCGGACAATCGCTCGAGGATTTCGAAGCGCGAAGACTCGATGCCCCCGAGCTGCAGCGGCATCTCGAACGTCTCGGCGTGACGCCGGATGAACACCCGGGCCAGTGGGATCTCCGCCGCCTCACCCTCGCTGCTTTTTTCTACAGTCCTGCGCTCGACGCGGCCCGGGCCGAGTGGGGCGTGGCCCGCGGCGGCGTGGTCACCGCCGGGAGCCGGCCCGGCCCGACGGTGGGTGCGGCGGTGGGTTACAACACGACGACCCCGACAGCCGAAGTCACCCCGTGGATTTTCGACGCGGCGCTCGACCTTCCCATCGACATCGCGGGGAGGCGGGGGATTCGGATCGCCCAGGCCCGGCAGCTCTCCGAAGCCGCGCGCCTCAACGTGCTCAGCGCGGCGTGGCAGGTCCGCAGCCATGTCCGCCAGTCCTTCCTCGAACTCGACGCGGCACGGCGGGCGGCTTCGCAGCTCGACGCACAGCAGGAAAACCAGGCCGAGATTGTGCGGATCCTCGAATACCGGCGGGGCGCGGGGGATATCTCACCCTACGAGGTTTCGCAGGCGCGCATCGCGCTGGCCAACGGCCGGACCGCGGTGCTCGAGAACCGGCAACGCCGGGCCCGGGCGCTGAGCGAGTTGGCCGATGCCGTCGGGGTGCCGCCGGCGGCGCTGGACGGCGTGACCCTCCTGCCGGGGGAGATCGGCCAGCTCGATCTCCGTCCGCCCGAGCGGGAGATCAAGCTCCGGGCGCTGACCGGCCGCGCCGACATCCTCGCCGCGCTCGCCGAATACGAAGCGGGCCAGGAAGCCCTGCGGCTCGAGGTCCGCAAGCAGTATCCGGACCTCTCGTTCGGCCCGGCCTACCAGCTCGACCAGACCGACATCAAGTGGACACTGGGGATCAGCATCGCGCTGCCCCCGCTGAACCGCAACCAGGGCCCGATCACCGAAGCGGAAGCCCGGCGCAGCGGGCTGGCGGCACGATTCCTGGCGCTGCAGTCGGCCGTGTTCGCCGAACTGGAGCAAGCCATCGTCTCGGTCGGCCCGGCGGCCGAACAGCTCCGGCTGGCCGAAGGGCTGCTGGAACAGCTCGACGCCGAGCAACAGGCCTCGGCCGAAGCCTACCGGATCGGGGAGATATCGAAACTCGAACTGCTCACCCTGCGGGGAGAGTTCATCGCCGCGGCCCTGTCGCAGCTGGATGCGCTGGCCGGGGCCCGGGCGGCCTTCGGTTCGCTGGAGGATGCCATGCAGAGCCCGCTGGACATCGGGGAGTGGGTGCTGGAGCCGCCGGCCCGCGAGCCGGAAACGGGAGGCTT
The DNA here is from genome assembly GCA_032127265.1 of Acidobacteriota bacterium. GTDB lineage: Bacteria > Acidobacteriota > JAQAZP01 > JAQAZP01 > JAQAZP01 > JAQAZP01. The sequence goes on along the minus strand of JAQAZP010000375.1, from coordinate 8,343 downwards.
GAGAAATGACTAGGCTTCGAGTCGCTACCATCGGTCTCGCCCTGCTGGCGGCGATCGGAACCGCAACCATCAGCTGCCGGCCGGGCGACAGCGGAGGCGCAGAGGAGACCGTTACCGAAGTGGCGGTGCACGTCGACCGGATCAGCCGCGCCACCCTTCACCGCTCAGTCTCGGCTTATGGCTATGTCGAGCCCGCACCGTCTGGAAAAGGCCGGCCGGCAGCCGGCGCCACCGTCTCACCGATTGCCGGCGGCGTCCTCGAGACGATTGGTTGCGCCGAGGGTCAGCAGGTCAGCAAAGGGGCCGTGCTCTTCAGCCTCGAGAGCCGCGCGGCAACGGTCGCCGTTGAAAAAGCCCGCAAGGAACTGGAGTTCGCCGAGCAGACGGCCGGCCGCCAGCAAGAACTTCTGCAGCATGACGGCACATCCCGGCGGGCGGCCCAGGAAGCGGAGCAACGGCTGGAGACGGCCCGCGCCGACCTGGCGGCCGCCGAGACCGAGCTGGCATACCGCACCATCACGGCCCCGCTGAGCGGGACGTTGATGCGGCTTGACGCGGCCATCGGCCGGTATGTCGACCCGTCCACGGTGCTGGCCCAGGTGGTGGACCTGGACCGCCTCGTCGTCTCCACGGCTGTCCCGGTCAATGAGGCGGCCGGGGTTTCGGCCGGGCAGGCGGCCTTCATCGGTCCGGACGCCGGAGCGGCGCAAGGGGCGGTGACGCTGGTCGGCCGGGATGCCGACCCGCGCACCGGGACCCGCCTGGTGCAGGTCTCATTGCCCCCCGGCTCCGGCCGGCTCCCCGGGCAGTTCACCGAGGTGCGGATCGTCACCGAGGAACATCCGGAGGTGCTGGTGATCCCGGAAGCGGGCCTGGTCAGCCGGCCGGACGAAGGGACCTGGGTGATGGTAGTTGAAGGCGAACGGGCGGTGCGCAAGCCGGTCAGCGAGGGACTGCACGACCGGGGACTGGTCGAAGTGTCCGGGGAAGGCATCGCCGAAGGGGTGACCATCGTGACGGAGGATGCCTACAGCCTCCCGCCGGAAACCAGGATCAGGATCATCGGAAACTGACATGCTCGGACGCTTTGCAACGCGGAATTCGCTCTCCATCGTCTTCTTCTCCCTTGCGCTCTGCGTGGGCGGGATCTTCGCCGCCTTCGACATCGCCTCGTCGGTCTTTCCCCGGACCGATTTCCCCCGGGTGGTGATCCTTGTCGACAACGGCGTGATGCCGGGCAACGAGATGACGGCTGAAATCACCCGCCCCATCGAGGAGGCGATGAAGGACATCCCCGGTGTGGTCACCGTGCGGTCGGCCACCGGCCGGGGGGCCGCCGAGATCAATGTCTTCTTCACCTGGGACGTGAACATGGTGCAGTCCGAGCTCTACGTGCTGAGCCGGCTCTCCCAGATCCGCAGCACGCTGCCCGCGACCGCCGAGACGACAGTCTTCCGCCTCACCTTCTCGGCCTTCCCGATCATCGGCGTCAGCCTGACCAGCGACACCCGCGACATCACCGAACTGTGGGAAACGGCGCGCTACAACCTGAAACTGCGCTTCCTGCGCATCCCCGGGGTGGCCCGTGTCGATCTCGTCGGCGGCCGCGCGCCCGAATACCATGTGCTGGTGGACCCGCTGCTGCTGGGCGCCGCCGGGCTGAGCCTCACTGATGTCACCGCCGCACTGGAGGCCAACAGCGTGATCTCCTCGGCCGGGCTGCACGAGGAGCGCCACACGCTCTTCCTCACCGTGGTGGACGGTCGGGTGCGGACGATCCCCGAGATCGAGGCCGTCGTGGTCGCCGCCCCCGACGGGCACCCGGTGCGCATCGGAGATTTTGCAACGGTGGAGCGCGGCCCGGAGCCGGTGTTCAACATCGTCACCGCCGACGGTCAGCGGGCGGTGCTGCTCAATGTTCGCAGCCAGCCGGACGGAAGCACGCTGCACATTGCGGCGGCCCTGCGGCGGCAGATCGCCGAACTGCGGCAGGAGCTGCCCCCGGACATGAAGCTGGCCTTTTTCTACGACCAGTCCGAGATCGTCCGCTCCTCGGTGGGCGGCGTCTGGGAAGCGATCATCTTCGGGCTGATCCTCTCGGTGCTGATTCTCTTCTTCTTCCTCAAGCGCTGGGACACGACCCTGGTGGCGATCACCGTGATCCCGGTGACCGTGCTGATCACCCTGGTGGCGATGCGCATCGCCGGGCTGACCTTCAACCTGATGACCCTGGGCGGGATCGCGGCGGCGATCGGGCTGGTCATCGACGATGCCATCGTGGTGGTCGAGGCCATCCACACCCGTCTGATGGAGGGTCTGGGCCGGCTTGAGGCGGTGCAGGCCGGCATCGCCGAGATTTTCCGGCCGCTGGTGGGGTCGACCCTCACCCCGGTGGTGGTCTTTATCCCGCTGGCCTTTCTCCAGGGGATCACCGGGGTCTTCTTCCGCGCGCTGGCCATGACCATGGTGGTCTCGCTGCTCACCTCCCTCGTCCTGGGCCTCACGCTGACCCCATCCCTGGCCACCTGGCTGATCCGGCCGCAGCGTCGCGCGAACACCGGCTCAGGGCCGGAACTGGGCGGCCCAATCCTGCGCCGGCTGATCGGCGGGTACGAGGCGGCCGTCCGGCCGGCGCTGCGGCATCCGTGGCTGACCATGGGGCTCTGCGCGGTGGTTCTCCTCGCCGGCGGTCTGCTCTACGGACAGTTGGACAGCGAATTTCTCCCGCCGATGGACGAAGGCGGGTTTGTGATCGACTACTTCACGCCCCCGGGGACCAGCCTCGGAGAAACCGACCGCCAGCTGCTCCAGGCGGAAGCGATCCTGCGCACGGTCCCGGAAGTGGAGAGCTACTCCCGACGCACCGGCGCCCGCCTGGCCCTGGCCATCGCCGAGCCGAACACCGGGGACTTCCTGGTCAAGCTGCGCGCGGACCGCGGGCGGGCCACCGAGGAAGTGATCAGCGAACTGCGGCAGCGGTTCAACACCGAACTGCCCGGGCTGGAGTGGGAGTTCCCGGGAATCCTGGGCGACCTGATCGGGGACCTGATGTGGGCCCCCCAGCCGATCGAGGTCAAGCTCTTCTCCACCGACCAGCCCTGGCTCGAGCAGAAAGCGCCGCAAATCGCCGCCCTGCTCGAGCAGATTCCCGGCGTGGTGGACGTCTTCGACGGCCTGGTCTACACCGGGCCGACGATCAGCCTGCGGGCGCGCCCGGCCGACGCGAGGCGCTTCGGCCTCAGCACCACGGACATCGCCGACGTGGCGAACATTGCCATGCTGGGCCAGAGGGCCTCGACCGTGCTCGAAGGGGACCGGGTGGTGGACGTGCGGGTCAAGGTGGACCCGGGGCGGATCAGGCGGCTGGAGCAGTTGGGCCAGCTCCCGCTCCGCACGCCGGACGGAACGATCGTCAAGCTGAGCCAGGTGGTGGACGTGACCGAGGAGCCGGGGCAGCTCGAGCTGCGGCGGGAGGACGGGCGGCAGGACGTGGCGGTCACCGCGCGCCTGGAAGGCCGCGACCTGGGGAGCGCCATGGCGGATATCCGCCTGTTGCTCTCCCGGGACACCTCGATCCCGCCCGGGACGGTGGAGTACGGCGGGCTCTACGAACAGCAGCAGGAGTCGTTCCGCAACCTGATGCTGGTGCTCTTCATGGCCGTCGGGCTCGTGTTCGCCGTGCTGCTGCTGGAATTCGGGTCGCTCCGGGAACCGCTGGCGATCATGTTCGGGGCAGTGCTGGCGCTGTTCGGCACGGTGCTGGCCCTCTGGCTGACCGGAACGTCGTTCAACGTCGTGTCGTTCCTCGGGGCGATCATCGGCATCGGGATCGTGGCCAAGAACGGCATCCTGATGCTCGACTTCGTCAGGCACCTGCAGGCCGAGGGGCTCGGCCTGGCCGAAGCCCTGGTGCGCTCCGGCCGGCGGCGGCTCCGCCCGGTGCTGATGACCTCGCTGGCCGCGGCGCTGGGGATGCTGCCGCTGGCCTGGGGCATCGGCTCCGGCGCCGACATGCTCAAGCCCCTGGCCATTGCCGTGATCGGGGCCTTGTGCATCTCGGTGCTGCTCTCCCTGGTGGCCACACCCACGCTCTACTTCCTGCTCGCCCGCTCCGGCAGAACGGCGAAACCGACACAGTAGTTCCCACAACCTCATCCCGGTCCGTCCATCACCCCGTCAATAGCGGCGCATGATCGGTGGGCCGGCTGCCATGCCTGCTCAACCGAAAATATCTGTGGTTCTTCTCATCGTCCTCTCATTATCGCGGGGCTATGCTCAGTATCGTGTACACCAGCAGCGCATCGTCCCCGATCAACCGGATTGACGATCATACCTGGTATTGAAGCTCAGGATTCGAAATCGAATGTGCGCCGCGGCGCAGGGAGATGACCCGATGAGCCTTGAGGTCGGGAGAGAGCTTTCCGGGCCGGCCCCCCTAGTGGGCTGGATCAGGCGGACGGCGGGTTGGCACAGACGGCGGCCGGCCGAATACCGCCTGGCGGAAAGCCGCCGGTTCGACCTGCCGCTGCTCGTCCTGCTGCTTTGCGCCATCGTCTCCATCCGCCTGGTCTCGCTCGGCCTCTACCCGCTGATCGACAAGTCCGAGTCGCGCTATGCCGAGATCGCCCGGGAGATGGAGTCCAGCGGAGACCTGGTGGTGCCCTGGCTGTTGGGGGAGCCCTTCATGGCCAAGCCCCCGCTCTCCTTCTGGCTCTCCGCGGCGAGCATGTCCATTTTCGGCGACACCGAATTCGCCGTCCGGCTGCCGTCGTTCATTCTCCTGCTGCTCACCGCGGCCCTGCTCTTTACCGTTGGCATCGAGTTGTTCGACGTTCGGACGGCCCTCTTCGCCGTCGTGGTCCTCTGTTCGATGCCGCTGCATTTCGTCCTCGCCGGCACGGTGCTCACCGACCCGGCACTGGGCTTCTGCGTGACCCTCAGCTGTACGGCCTTCATCTCCTGCCTTGACCTCCGCCGGCCGGCAACCCACCGCATCCGGGGCCTGCTCTTCTTCGCCGGCCTGGGGCTCGGTCTGCTGGCCAAGGGGCCGGTGGCGGTGGCCCTGATCCTCATCCCGGTGACCGCCTGGACCCTCTGGACCAGGCGGTGGCGTGACGTCTGGCGGGCGCTCCCCTGGTTCTCCGGGCCGCTGCTGGCCCTGCTCATCGCGGCGCCCTGGTTTCTGCTGATGGAACGGCGAATCCCCGGGTTTCTCGAGTACTTCTTCATCGGCGAGAACATCAAGCGGTTCTTCGTCCCCGGCTGGGGCGGAGATATGTACGGGCATGTTCACCAAACGCTCCCCGGCACCATCTGGGCTTTCTGGCTGCTCGCCGCCTTCCCCTGGACGCTGGTCTTCCTTGCCGACCTGTGGCGGCGCCGGCACCGGTTGATCGCGGGGTTCCGCGGCAGCCCGCAGGCGTTCCTCCTGCTCTGGGCCATCTCCCCGATGGTCCTCTTCACCCTCTCCCGGAGTACGGTGGTGACCTACGTCTACCCCGGGCTTCCCGCGTTGGCCCTGCTTATCGCCGGGGCGCTGCGGGCGGGGCCGGAGGGGGACCCGGCATGCTGAAACGGTCCCACATCGCGTTCGCGCTCTGGTTCCCCTGCCTGTTCATCGGGCTGGTCCTCTGCTTTCACGAGCGGATCGACCGCTACTCGCAAAAAGGGCTCGTCGCGGAATGCCGAGCCTGGGCCGGCTCCGGGAAGCGTCCGATCGAGTTCGACGGCTGCCTCGACTATTCCGGGGCCTTCTACGGCGGCGGCGGCTGGGTCGAGGGCGGCGGGAGGGAAGAGTATGCAAGTGACGGCCCCCCCGGCCTTCCCGGGAGACTGGTCGTGGTGCAGAAAGCTTCTCCCACCTATGCCGGATACGCCGGGGACGGCAGGTTCAGGCTGCGCGCCGAGAGCACCGAGTATGCCGTGTTCTCCTTGCGGCACGGCGATTTCGGCACGCCGTACACGGGCCGGTACCCGCGCCGCAAAATCCTGCAGGTTTCCGCCCTGCGCGACAGCGACGCCGGGGCGGCAAGCGCCACACGGCTCGGCGAACAACATCTCAAAGAAGGCGGCACACCTTGACATCGCGAATAAAAAATTGGGGTCTCTCTCTGTGCACATTTGCCATCGCCATTTTCATCGCATTGCCGGCCCACGCCACAAGCTCCACCGAGCAGGCAGGAGACATCCTGCAACTGCTGATCCCGGCAACGGCGTACGGCACCACCTTCATCAAGAAGGACCCGGAAGGCCGAAAGCAATTTTACTACTCCTTCTTCTGCACATTCACCATCACCCAAAGCTTGAAATACACCATAAACAGCCAGCGCCCGGAAGGGAACGGCGGGCATTCCTTCCCCTCCGGCCACACTTCTTCCGCATTCCAGGGAGCGACCTTTCTTCAGCGGCGATACGGCTGGAGATACGGTTTGCCGGCCTACATCGGCGCGGCCTTCGTCGGTTACAGCCGGGTGGAGGGCGAGTCGGACAAGCACTACCCCGGCGATGTGCTGGCCGGTGCGGCCCTGGGGGTCATCAGCGGCTACTGGTTCACCGAATCGCCGAAGAACTATTCAGTGTCACCGATCATCGACCAGGGCCACTACGGCGTGAGCCTCAAACTCAAGTGGTGAGCGCCAACGCGAACCGGCAACATCATTCGCCGCTGTCTCTTGCCCGTGTTCTGCGCTCCCCCCAGCACCTCGGCCGGAACTGACCGCGCTCGACCCGACCTCAAAAAAAACCCCCGGACAGCGGATTCATCGCCGTAGCCCGGGGGTTTGCTCTTCCTCGCGGGGGACCGGTCCCCGCTCCCCTCTTCATGACCTTACGGCGCATAGGCCTCCACGGTCTGGATGCTGGTGCAGGTGTCGCCGGCCGCCGGGTAGGGCGGCTGGTTGAATGGCGCTGGTGTCACGTCCTCGGCGGCCAGGGTGAAGGTATTGGTTCCCACCAGGGTGGCCAGTGCCGGCAGGTTCTGGACCCAGATGCTGGTGAAGGTGGCTTCCGGCTGAATGTTCGTGAACCCGGTCCGCCAGCTGGTGAAGTGGGTCCCGTTGCCCAGCAGCACGTTGATCCTCGCGGCCATGCGCCGGATCTGGTCTTTGTAGAGGTTGTCGAGGCTTACCGACATGTTGACGGCGAAGGGCAGGGTGCCGCTGGACGGGCTGATAGTATAGTCGCACCCCAGAGTGCCGAAGACACAGAGCTTCTCGCCCATGGAGAAGTGCACCTCGTAGTTGTCGCTGGTGGTGCCGTTGAACTCGTTCCAGACTGAGATCCAGGTACCGTCGTTGAGGGTGGCGATGTCAGGCCGGTAGCCGTTCTCACCGTCAGGGAAGCTGATCAGCTCGTCGGCGGTGGAACCGCTCCAGGTGGCTCCGCCGTCGGTGGAGGCGCTGACCATGATCTCGGTGGTCGCCTGATCAAGCGGCTGCTCGTCCCAGACCACCGAGACGTTGCCGCAGTTGTCGGCGGCGATCTTGGGGTAGAAAGCCGAGTTGTTGGCGGCCCCGACGGCCTCGTAACTGATCATCTGCTCGGTGGAGCCACCGCTCCAGGTCACCCCGCCGTCGGTGGAGTGGGTGTGGTAGACCTCGTAGTGGTAGGGGGATGCGGTCTCGTCCGAGGCATACCAGACCAGGTGGATGTAGTCGTTGGAATCGATACAGAGCCGCGGCAGGGACGCGATGTTGAACAGCGTGCTCACCGGGGTCTCGGCGGTGGTGCCGCTCCAGGTCACCCCGCCGTCGGTGGATTTGGTGACATACATCTGGCTCCCCACGCCGGTGCCCAGATACTTCTTGTACGAGACCCACAGGGTGCCGCTGGAATCGACGTCGATGTCGGCGTTGGCGTCGGCGTAGCTGTTACCGGTGCTGGTGATCACCTGGTCCCCGCCGCTCACCGCCGACCAGGTGGCCCCGCCGTCAGTGGAGCGGGTGGTGTGGATCTTGGCCGCGGCGGAAGTGGCCTCGGTCTTGTTGTAGACCACGTGGATCGTGTCGTTGAGGTCGGCGATCACCGCCGGGTAGTTGCTGGTGGCGTCCTGCAGCGGGTCGCTGATCACCACGTCGGCCGCCGCGGTGACCGCCGACCAGCTGGCCCCGCCGTCGGTGGAGTAGGTGAGCAGGATCTCGTTCTGCCCCGAGGGCTCGGGCTCGTCCTCGCTCCAGACGACAAAGATGTTGTTCTGGCTGTCGATGGCGATCTCGCAGGTGTCGAAGACCGCCTCGCCGTCGTTGAAGCTGATCAAGCGGTCGGATGTGCTGCAGCTCCAGGTGACGCCGCTGTCGGTGGAATAGCCGTAGTGGATCTCGTCATACAACGGGTCATCCTCGCTCC
>JAQAZP010000374.1:0-20852 GCA_032127265.1 Acidobacteriota bacterium | reverse complement strand
ATGCAGCAGAAGGTGCAGTTCGTCTCGGCGATGATCCACGACCCGGAGCTGCTGATCCTCGACGAGCCATTTTCGGGCCTGGACCCGGTAAACGTCGACCTGTTGAAGGAGATCATCCTCGAGCAGCACGAAAAGGGCAAGACCATCGTCTTCTCCACCCACATCATGGAGCAGGTGGAAAAACTCTGCGAATACATCTGCCTGATCAACCGGGGGAAGAAGGTGCTGGACGGCCGGCTCAGTGATGTAAAGCACAGCTACGGCACGAACACCATCGCCCTGGAATTCGACGGTGAGGCGGATTTTCTCGACGACAAGACGCTGGTGGGCGGCGTCGACCGCTACGGCAACTACGCCGAGGTCACACTGGCCGAGGGCGTCGAAGCGAGACAGTTGCTGGAGCGGGCGGTGGCCAGCGGCTGCAATCTGAAACGTTTCCAGGTGATGGAACCGACCCTGCACAACATTTTCATCAATATCGTGGGCAAGGAGGCAGCGTGATGAACAAGATACTTGCCATCCTGCGCCGTGAGTACCTGATCCGGGTCAAGAAAAAAAGCTTCGTCATCTTCACCATCCTCGGCCCGGTGCTGATGGCCCTCTTGATGGGCCTGCCCTCGGTGATGATGATGCTTTCGCCGGAGATCCAGCAGCAGCTGGCCCTGGTGGATCTGAATGGCCACTTTGCCGGGCCGCTCAGCGAGGCGCTGGCCGACATCACGCTCAGCGACGAGCGGCCCCGCTACGTGCTGCAGACCGTGGTCCCGGGGGACGAAGGCCCCTCCGCCGCCCGCCAGGAACTGAACCAGCGGGTGCTGGACGGCACCCTCGACGCCTACCTCGTGGTGGAGGACGAGTTCGACGAGGAAGGGGGCATCCGCTATTTCGCCCGCAACATCAGTTTCAACGAGCAGCAGCGGATGGACAGCGCCCTCTACAAGGTGGTGCTGGACCTGCGGCTGGCGGCCAGCGACTCCGGCCTGGACAGCGACGAACTGCAGCAGCTGACCAGGAAGATCGAAATGAACGTGGTCGAAGTGGCCGAAGGGGGCGAGGAGACGGAAAAATCGGAAGAGGCCCGGGTTATCGGCTTCGTGGTAAACTATATTTTCATCTTCCTCTTCTACATGATGTTCGTCCTCTGGGGCGTGGCCATCATGCGCGGAGTCATCGAGGAAAAGTCCTCGCGGATCGTCGAGGTGCTGCTCTCGTCAGTCACCCCCTTCCAGTTGATGATGGGCAAGGTTGTGGGCATCGCCCTGGTGGGGCTGACCCAGATGTCCGTGTATGCCCTCTCCGGCGCGGCCTTCCTCTTCTACGGGTCGTCCCAGGAGACGCTGGGGCCGCTGCTGGAGGGGCTCTCGCTCTCCATGTTCGGCTACATGATCCTCTTCTACGTCCTGGGCTACTTCCTCTATGCGACCCTCTACGCAGCGGTGGGGGCGGTCTGCAACACCGACCAGGAGGCCCAGCAGGCGCAGATGCCGATCATCCTGATCCTGATGGCGGTCATCTCCACGGTCTTCTTCTTCATCAACAACCCCACGTCCATGGCCGCCCAGGTGGTGTCGCTGATCCCCTTCTTCACCCCCTTCATCATGCTGGTGCGGATCAACACGGTGACCCCGGCCTTTTGGCAGATCGCCCTCTCCATCGTCCTCCTCATCGGGACCAACGTGGTGATGATCTGGCTGGTGGGCAAAATCTTCCGGGTGGGGATCCTGATGTATGGCAAGCGGCCCGGGCCGCTGGAGATCCTGCGCTGGCTGCGACGGTCGTAATTTTGTCATTGCGAGGAACCCGCCCTGCGGGTGACGAAGCAATCTCCGACAGAAAAATGGGGACAGCCTCCGACTTCCTGTGGAAATCGCGAGCCAGTTCCCATTTTTCTGCTACCGCAAACTGCCGGCGGCGACGTTCCCACCGCAGCTCACCAGTTCCTCGAAGGCGAAGAAGTCGCAGTACTCCAGCTCCAGCACCCCGCTCCCGGCGGCTTTGAAGCCGCGGACCCGGCAGGGCGCCTGGGGGTCGGCCCCCGGCGCGGTGATCAATTCGTCCATGCCGTCGAGGTCCAGATCACCCGCCGCCACCTGCACACCAAAGCGGTAGTCATGGCCATAGGCCAGGAAGCTCACGCCGGGCACCGGGGTGATACCGCCGCCATCCGGGCGCCAGGCCCGCACGTGGGTTGAGTACACATCGCCCGGTCCGGGCCCGGTAATGATCTCAGCCTGCCCGTCACCATCCAGGTCACCGCAGGCCACGTTGACCCCGAAGCGGTTGGTCCCGTACGCCAGGAAGCTGAGTCCCGGAATCGGCGTGACCCCCGACCCCCCGTCGTGATTCCACCCCCGGACGTGGGGGCCGAACACCGCACCTGGACCGGCGCCGGTGACGATCTCATCGACACCGTCCCCGTCCACGTCACCACAGGCCACGTTGACCCCGAAGCGGTTGGTCCCGTAGGCCAGAAAGCTGAGGCCCGGGATCGCGCAGACGTCCGTGCCATCGGCGTTCCACCCCCTGACATGCGGGCCGAACATGGAGCCGGGCCCGGCACCGGTGATGATCTCGTCGATCCCGTCACCGTCCACGTCTCCGCAGGCGACGTTTACGCCGTAACGCCAGGTGCCGTACGCCGTGAACGACAGGTGGTGCACAATGTCTCCATTGGCTTCGATGACCCGCACGGCCGGTCCGTATTCCGGGCCGGGGCCCGGGCCGGTGACGATCTCGTCAACACCGTCGCCGTCCACGTCTCCCAAAGCAACACGCATTCCAAAGCCGATGTTCCCGTATGCTCCGATTTCTCCGGCCAGGTCGGCCTGGCCAAATGGATCGAATATGCGGCCACGCGCCAGGTTCTTCCGCTCCGGTCCCGGGGCGCTGACAATCTGGGTCCGCCAGCGGGTCAGGGCTTCGGCCCGTGTAAGGTTCAAGGGAATACCGGCATCGACATATATCGCCCGCACCAGGTCGCCGCTGCCGCAGTCCAGGCGCCCGTCCCCGGCCACCGGCATTGTGGACGGAGAGAAGGATGTGGGCAGTGTGCCCCTGAAGTTCCCGCTGTCCGGCGCTGATTCCAGCAGGGTGGCCTTTTCCTCGTCCCCGGCGGCCGTATTGACCACGCGCACTTCAACGGTTTCCCTGCTCTCGGGATCGATGTTCGCAACGTGGTCCTCCAGCAGCAGACCCAGATCCAGACCCACCAGGATCTCCCCGGTCTCCCCGCCCAGGGTGTCGAGGAAGGAGAGAAAAGCGGTGGGGAGCTGGGCCATGGCCACATACCCGCCGGAGCCTTCCTCCCTGGCATGACCGGCCTTGCCCCCGAAGGCCACCAGCGAACCGTCTTCCGAAAGGGCCACACTGAAAGCCGAGCCAACGCCCGGGACCGCCTTGTCCGAAACGCTGAACACGGTCCGGCCGCTGTCCCGGTCAAAGACCGCCAGCAGCGCACCGTCCCCGCCGCCAAACCGTCCATGGGAAACCGCCGCGACCCGTGATCCATCTGAGGTCAATTCAACCTCGTTGACCTGGTCGCCGAATCCGGCAGTGCTGAACCGGGGCAGCGGCGCCGAAACATCGAAGACCATACAGCTGCCGCCGTAGAGGCTGCCGCTCAAGAAATCGAGAGTACCGGCAGCCACCGTACTGCCGTCGCCGGAGATATCCACGCAACTGACAAAAGACATATCGTCCAGCACCGGAAAGTTGTAGTGCCAGCGTTCGAGATAGGACGACCCGTCCCAGCCGAAGAGCGCCAGCTGCCCGGTGGTGGTCCCCACCGCCAGGAGCGTCCCGTCACCGGACAGGGCCGGCAGAGCCTGGCTCCCGCCAGGGTGTGTCACCAGGTCCAGCGGCAGGCCGGTGGCCGTATCCAGGACCACCGTCTCAAATCTGCTTGCCGCGGCCAGGCGTCTCCCGTCCGCCGAGCAGTCGAGGCCCAGGGCCTGGTCGTTCATTTCGTGCCACCAGAGCAGCAGCCCCGACTCTCGATCGTAACAGATCACCCGCCCGACGAAGTCCGGTGCGGGCCCCTGGGCCAGACCAAAGAAGAACCGGCCGTCGTCACAGGTTTCGGCGTCGACCCACAGGTGGTCGGACGGTGAATGAACCTGGTAGACCGGGTTCGGGGAGGATTTGTCCCAGAGATAGAGAAGCGACTGCAGTTCGGCATCGTCGCCCCGGGTGGCGCAGACCAGGCTCCGTCCCTCGCGGTCGCTCTCCAGAGGGAGGAACCAGTCGGTGCCCGTAATGTCGGCCCGCCACTCGACGCTCTTCATCTCGCCCCGCCGGTAGAGCTGCACCCGTTCGTTGTTGACCCACCATCCGGAGAGTACGAACTCCCCGTCAGCAGTGATGGCCACTTGCTTGCGGTTCACCGAAGCATCCTCGTGGTGTGTGTCCACCCAGAGCAGACCCGGCGCTACCCGACTCTCCCCGCCCAGGCCGTCCAGAGGTTCACCGGCATTAACGGCCAGCGGAAGCAACAAACTCAGCAGGCCGGCAATGAGCCGCAGGCCGCCGTATCGGGATCGATGGGTCATACGCTCCTCCACAAGTCGAAACCCGGTAGATACAGGTTTACCCCGCGCACCGGAAGTGCCTGCATTCAAACCAACCAATAGTACGTATCGGCGGGGGGAAGACAACGATAAAGGCATTATTTTCAATGGTGGAGAGAGACTATCAAAATTGTCATCGCGCGGAACCACAGGCGACGAAGATATCTCCCGAAAGGCGGGAAAACCGGTGCCTGTCATTAATTATCGCGGAGGAAGTCAGAGGTCGATCGCCAGGCCTTCGCGGGCCGCCCCGGCACCGGGGAAGAGGCTCCGGGCGGCGCGTTCCACGCGGGCCACCAGGCGGTCGTCGTGGTCCGGACTGAAGTGGTAGAGCAGCAGGCGGCGGACCCGGGCCCGGGTCGCCAGATCGCAGGCCATCTCGAAGGTGCTGTGGCCAAAGCCTTTACGGCCACCGTCCTGACCGGCATACTCGGAGGGCAGGTACTGGGCATCATGGACGAGGAGGTCGCAATCCCGGCAGAACGTGATCAGGCGCGACCCGTCCTTTCCCCCGCTACCCTCGATGTCGCTGGCATAGACCAGGCTGCGCTCGCCCAGTTCCACGCGGAAGGCCAGCACGCCCCAGCCCGGGTGATTACGGCAGCGCAGCACCCGCACCCGTGGAAGGTCCCGGGCGGACGAGACGCGCCGCCGCAGTTCGGGCCCGGCGCTTCCCCGACCCCAGGCGATGATCTCACCGCCCTGCAGGTTACCGATATTGATCGTGGCGGAGAGGTTTTCCAGCTGCACCGGAAAGTAGGGTGACAGAAGGGCGCTGGTCAGGGCATCCTCCATGGTCTCGCCGTTGTACCGCGGGCCAAAAATGTGGATCGTGCTACGCGGATCGTAGAGCGGCCGGAAAAAGGGAAAGCCCTGGGTGTGGTCGTGGTGCGTGTGGGAGATCAGCAGGGTCAGTTCGAGGCCGCCGTCATTGCGGACGGCCTGCTCGGCCACCAGTTGCTGGCCCAGGCCGACGATCCCGGTTCCGGCATCGATGATCAGAACCCGGCCGGCGGCCCGTACCTCCAGGCAAGAAGTGTTGCCGCCCACCTTCACCGTCCCGGCACCGGGTACCGCGTGACTGCCCCGTACACCCCGGAAAACGACCCGGAACTCAGTGCCCTTCTCGCTCTTCTTCATCTCCCTTTTCTTCCCCACTTCTTCTCCTGACGTTTTATCCCATTATCCCGGTGGATGATTACAGCTGTCAAAGCGAAACATGTTTCAGCGGGGTTGGGATTTTCTTCCCTAGCGATCTGTCGGAGACGTGCCGCCGGTTTTCAAGCTTACACCGGCGTGCACTCGCAGACCGTGAGCAGGGGGGAACTTCACCTCTCCGCAATCCTTCCTAGAACGAGTTGCCGATACTGAGATAAAACTCGCCTATCCCCTCCCCCTCCTCGCGGTCCAGCTTCCAGCCATATTCCATACGCACCGGCCCCACCGGCGTGCGGTAGCGCAGCCCCACTCCGGCGGTGCTGCGCAGGTCGAAATCCTTGAACATGTCGCTGACCCTGGGGAACACGTTGCCCACGTCGACGAACACTGTGGCCCCCAGGTCGCCGAACAGTGGAAACCGCAGTTCCTGGTTCAGTACCACCAGCGCCTCACCGCCCAGCGGCAGGCCGGTCTTGGGGTCCAGCGGCCCCAACCGGTCGAAGGGGAACCCGCGCACGGTGCTGGACCCGCCGGCATAAAACCGCTCGGATAGCGGGATATACTCGGTGGACCCCGGCCAGCCCATCAGACCCAGCCGCAGGGACGAGTACCAGACCGTGCGGTCAAAGAGCGGCTTGTGATAACTGCCGCTGATCAGCGAGCGCAGGAACTGCACTTCCGAACCCAGTGCCTCGAGTGCAGTCCCCAGCTCACCGCTCATGAACAGCCCGCGGGTGGGGTTGAAGATGTCGTCACGGGCGTCGTAGATCGGTGACAGTCTGAGCCGGGATACTCGATAGGTCTCCTCACGGTTCTCCACCACGTCCTCCAGCACCCGCACCGCGTCCAGCCGGTTGGACTCGAAATTGTAGCCGTAGAGGAACCGCCAGAGCGGTGAGTAATCCCAGTCCACCTGGAAGGACGCGCTGAACCGGGAGATGTCATAGCTCTGCTCCACTTCCTGGGCGGCAAAGGCCACAACCGTGGCCTCCATGTCGCTGCGGTTGAGGAAGCGGGTTTCCGTGCCGGTGACCTGCAGCCGCCGGCGTTTGCTGGAACCCCTGAGCTGCAGGCCGAGGATCCGGCGGGCGCCCATGAAGTTGAGGTTGTTGAACTGCAGGTAGCCCCGGAGGAGTTCTTCGGTGTCGTATCCCGCTCCGCCGGTGAGCTGGAGGTTGTCCCGTTCCTCCATCTCCACCAGCAGGCGGACACGGAGCGGCCCGTCCACCGGGCCGGGCAGCGGCTCGTAGCGGATCAACACCTGGTCGAAGAGCCCGGTGCGATACAGGTTGCGCTGGCTCTGCAGCATGCCGAAGCGGCTCAGCGGCTCTCCGGGCCGGACCACCATCTCCTGGTCGATGACCCGGTTGTCGGTCAGCACATTGCCGGTGAAGCGCCAGTGGTCCACCAGATGCCGCCGGCCCTCCTCCACGCTCACCTTGATCAGGTGGGGCACCGCCGCACCGTCCTCGCGGGGTTCCTGCTTGAGAACCTCGATTTTCAAACGGGCTTCCACAAACCCCTCCTGGTCGATGTAGCGCACCAGGTCATCTTCGGCCGTCTTGCGGCGGGAGGCATCATAGGGCTCACCCTCGTGATAGAGAAAGCGGTGGAGGATATCGATCTCGTTGAGGCCGTTGAGCCCGGCGAACTGCACCCGGTTCACCACGTTGCGCGCACCCTCGGTGATGGTGATCCACAGGGGGACGGTTTTCTCCCCGTCGCCGGACGAGCCGGAGGCCGGCGGTCCGGTGACGTGATCCAGTCGGATGCCGTTGTATCCCCGGGCCCGGTAGGCCGAACGCACGCGGGCCATGGCCTGTTCCATCTGATCTTCCACATAGAGGACGCCTGTTTTCAGCGGGGTCTGGTCCGGCTGGCCCTCCAGCAGACCGGCCACCTGTTCGGCGGTGAGCACCTGGTTGCCCGTGACCTCGATATGGCCGATGCGGGCCGCCGGCCCCTTGTCCAGCACAAAGACCAGGTCCGTCCATTCCTCGCCATCACCGGGCGCCAGCTGTTCCACCGACACGCCCACGTCGGGGAACCCCTTGTTCCGGAACTGGCCGACCAGCATCTCCCTGGCCCGGCGGAGGTTGTCGTCGAAGAACGCCTCACCGGACCAGAGCTTGCGGACCTTGCCCTTGAGCCCCATGGGAACGCGGCCCCCCCGGTAGTCCACCTTGAAGCGCGGCCCGGCGGCCACCGTCCAGAGCAGGTTGGTCACCGGACGGTCACCCTCCCCGACATCCCGCGGCAGGCGGTCCACCGACACCCGGCACCGCAGGTAGCCCTTCTTGATCAGATAGGAGGTCAGCCGTTCCTGGTCGTCCACCAGCCGTTTGGCATCCAGGGTCTCCCCGGTCCGTATGTTCAGCTTCCCGGCCAGGGCCCCTTCCTTGAGCGGAAGATGGTCCGGGTCGGCAAAACGGATCGTCCCCACCAGCGGCAGGGGGGCGCCGTCGGCCGAGGCACCTGTCTCTCCCTCGGCGGACCGCCGGCCGGCCGGCCGGCCGAGGAGGCTATCCCAGAGATTCTTGTTCTTGCCCTGGGCAAAACTCATCGACGTGCGGTACTGGATGTCACCACCGTATGAGCCGTCCTGCTCGCGGGAGGCAAGGATGGCCAGCCGCTCGTCGATGCGGTAGCGCAGCAGCAGCAGCGTGTCCGCGATGGAGGTGAGGCTGGAGGAGTAGGTGAAGAATACGTCGTCGGAGAGGTCCTTGCCCACGGTGATGCGGGCCGTGGGGTCGGTGGTGCCCTCGAGGAACATCGGCTGAATCTCGAAACGGGTCAGGCCGAAAGCCTCCTTGAGCCGTGACTGCAGCTCGCCGGTGAAACCGCCGGTGAAGTAGGATGTCACTTCCTGACCGGCCAGTGTCGCCCCCTCGATGCCGGGCAGTTCGGAGGCCAGCCGGCCAAAGGCCAGCAGCGAGATGATATCCCGGTCGTTGAGCCGGGGCACCGAGGTGACGTTAAAGGACAGGTCTTCGAAGGGACCGTCGGCCACCAGAGTGATCAGGTAGGCGTCCACGGTGGTGGAAGCCTTGAGGTAGAGCACCGGCTGCACACCCGTGGGATCGACGAAATCGACCCGTGCCTCTTCCACATCGTATTCGATGTCGCGGAAGAGGAACCGCCCGCCGGGTACCGAGGTGACCGAGCCGGCGATCCGCGGATCGGCAAAGGTCTGGCCCACCTCGAGGCTGCCGGTGAACTGTACCGTGCCCTCCTCGCTGCGGATGAAGAGATTGTCCGGCGCTTCCAGCGTCAGGTCGAGAATCGTCCGCCCCAGCCAGTCGACCTCCACATCCGCCGTTACCCCCGGGTCCTCCACCAGGATCGTTTCCTCCTCCTCGACAAAGACCGAGCCGCTGTACACCGTGCGGCGGATCAGGCCGCGGCCGGAGAGGGTGTGACCCTGCCGGTCCCCTTCCAGTACCAGGCTGGCGTCAAAGAGGGTACTCACCTTCTCCGGGTAGGCCAGCACCATGTCCCTGCCGCCGGCCTCGAAGCGGAACGACTCCGCCGAATACTCCTCGCCGAAACGGAGGGTGCCGCTGCCGTTCACCGGCCCGCCGCCGATACGTCCGGCAAAGTCCAGCAGGTCCAGATGGTCCGGCTCGAGAGCGATGGTGGCCTCGATGTCGGTGCAGGCGAAGTGGATCTCGGGCAGGGTCAGCTTGCCGCCGGTGAGGTCCACCCGGCCGGTCTGGGTCAGCAGCGGGTAGTAGCCCCCCAGGTGCAGCTCGGCCAGCCCCGATCCGCTGAGTTGGAATGCCTCCCGGGAGAAACCGAGACCGTCGAGGTCGAAGGAGCCCAGGAGCAGCATGTCGGTGGGCGGTTCGGCGCCCTCAAAGGTCAGGCGGCCGCCGGCGCTGATCCGCGACCCGGCCGGGCCCAGGAAGCTGGCCCGGGGCATCTTCAGGCTGCGCACGCCCTGGTCCATCAGGATGGGGAAGGCGCCGCGGCTTTCCAAGCGGTAGTTCTCCGACGTGCTGACCAGGCACTGCTCCACCAGGCCGCCGAGGACCAGCCGCTCGGCGGACGCCCCCGGCCCGCGCAGCCAGGCCCGGCCGGTGAGGTCGGCCCACTGGCCGGGGATGGGCCGCGGAACGGCGGTGTCCTCCTCGCACTGCCGCACGCGGAGCGAGGAGAGTTCGCCGGCCAGCCAGAGGGGCCAACTCTGCCCATCGGCAAAGAGCAACCCCCGGATACGGCCGCTTCCGGTCTCCGGCTCCAGCTCCAGCCGCCAGATATCCCCACCCATGGCCAGGCTGGCCCGGCCCGGGCCCAGCAGGTTTGCACCCGAAGCGAGCCAGGGGTAATCAAAGCCGGCCCGCAGGGTGAAGCGGTCATCCTCCCAGGCTCCCTGACCGGTGAAGTCGAGCGGAGCCCGAAAATACGGCTCGCCGGTCTCTTCGTCCACCAGCACGGTGCAGGCGCCGGGAAACTCCACCGCCCAACCGCTGCAGCGGAAGTGGACGTCCTCGAACCCCGGCTTGATCCAACCGGAGATGGTCATCCGGCCGTTGCCCCTGATCTCGCCGTGCCAGCGGACCCCGCCCCCGTCCACGCCCACACCGGCCCGGGTGAAGCCGAAACGCCAGGGGTCAAGGTCCCAGCCGTCACTCTCCACCACCCCCCAGCCGATGAGCGGTGAGAAGGGATCGGCGCGGTCGAGATCCAGTTGCACCTCGGCCGGCGCCCCGGTGAGCGCCGGCATGGGCAGAATACTGCTCACCGTGTCCAGCGGCACGTTGACCAGATCGCAGCGCAGTCCGATCAGCGGATTGAGCGGGCCCAGCGGGCCCCGGGCACCGGGCAGCGGCTCAGTGTCACGCTCCCTCAGGACCAGGGTCAGCGTTTCCTCCGTCTCCTCCACCGACACCACCTCCGCCGCCTCGGCCCGTTCGGCACTGCCATCCTTGTCCGGACCCAGCTTCCAGCCGAAATAGTCCACCCGGCCGTTGACCCCGTCGCCATCCAGCACCAGGTCCCGCAACTCGAAGCGCCCGTTGTCGAGGTGGAAGCGGCCGTCGGTCCGCCCCAGACGGAACCCGGCCAGCAGCAGGTTGTCCCCACGCATCCAGCCCTCAAAGCGGAACGGCTTGCCTTCCTCGCGAATCAGGGTGGCATCCAGCTCCAGCGTACCGGCCATGGCCAGCGGCACCTGCTCCTCCCCTTCCCGGTGCCTGGGGTAGCGGGAGCCGAAGATCCGCTCCATGGCGCTCCTGCTGCGCCGCAGGTCCTCGGCGGCCAGCCGGATGTTCAGACGGGAGTCGCCGTTCTCCAGGCTCAGCGGCCCGGAGAACTGGATGGCGGTCTGTCCGACGGTGAACGCGCCGTCCTGCAAATGGAGCGTCCGCTGAAACGCGTGGAAGGAGACCCGGCCGCGCATGGACGGCGGGCCCATGATGCGCAGCGTGTCCTTCCGCACTCCGGGATCCACCTCCAGGTCCCCCGCGGCCACCAGGTCGGTCCAGCTGTCCACCGGCACCGTCCCGGCCACCAGGCCGCTGACCAGTCCTGCCGGCCACTCCTCCCCCAGATCGAGCAAGGGCTGGACCAGCGGCAGGCTCAGCTTGTCCAGTTCCAGCGTCGCTTCCAGCACCCCGTGAGTGTTGAGCGGCCTGAGGCTTCCAGCACCGCGGCAGCGTCCGTCGAACAGGCCGGTATCGAAGCGGTGCACGGTCAGCCCGGTGCTGCCCACCTCGGCGAGAATGTTGTAGTCCTCCAGCGGCAGGTCGCCGATCCAGGCGGTGTCGCCGGTAACCGTACCGGACAGGGCCCAGAGACCTGTGTCGTCCGGCTCGCCCCACTTGCCGTTCAGCTCCAGGTCCACCGTCGAGATCCCGGCCAGGTCGAAGGGCAACCGGGTGAAGCGGCCCACCCGGCCCAGCCGGCAGACACCATCTATATACAGCCGCCGGGGGACCTCCCCATAGCGCCGGAAGCCGATGACCCCGTTGGCCGTCAGGTCGGCCGCCGGTGAGATGAGCTCCAGGTGGCGCACCCGCAATCCCCCCAGGTCCATGGCCAGCGAGGCCACCATGGAGTCCACCGGGAAGAGGTAGTCGTTGGCATTCACCAGGGCGGGACCGCAGTGCAGCACCCCCTCGATCACCCTGGTGCTGTCGGTGGGGGCCAGCGAAACACGCACATCCTGCACCTCGACGTCCAGCGGGATCTCGACCCGCCCGTAGCGGAAGGTGCTCCGGCGGACGGTGACGCCGGGGAGGCTGATGGAAATCTCCCGCGGTTCACGTTTCTCCTTCCGGCGGAAGCGGTCGACAAAGGCCATCAGCGAGTCCTGGTCCAGCAGCACGTCGAGGCCCTCGAGGTCCAGCTGCTGGGCCCCGTAGGTTGTCCACCGTTCAAACGAAGGGCCGAAGGCAAAACGGAGCGACTCGAGGGAGAGCGTGCAGGGACCGGAAAGACCGCCGGCAACGGAGGGCTCCACGGGGGCCGGCGGGACCTCGAGATAAATGCCGCTGATTCTCAGTTCACCGGAACGGAGGTCGAGGTCCAGCGACCGGAATCCCGAACCCGGGGCAAAGTACTTTTCCACCAGGCCGCTGAGCAGACGGCTGGTGACCCGGTCCACCGGCGGACCGAGGAGGAAGTAGAGCACACCGATGAAGAGGATGATCGCCACGGCACCGGTCAGCCTGGCGGCCAGGCCGAAACGGGAGAAGCGCCGGCCTGTCCTTTTCTTTCCGGATTTCTCGGCTTTTTTGCTGTGGGTCTTCTCGGCCAGGGGTTTATCCTCGCTTGTCTTCGGGGAATCTCATATACAATAATACTATTCAAATGACCAGCTTGCGAACAGTTTGGACCAAAGGGGCCGCGCCGTGACAGAATCTTTGGAAACCGGATACGAGATGATGGATCACCCGGCGGACCTGCGGTTCCGTATCTGGGCCCCGGACCGGGAGAGTCTCTTCCGCCAGGCGGCCCGAGCCTTGACCGAAACCATGTTCCTCGACGAGGATTCCGCGGGCGAAAAGCAGATCCTGGCCGCCCGGATCGATGTCGATCTCAAAGGCCTGGATCCGGACGACCTGCTGGTGCGCTGGATGGGAGAATTGCACTTCCAGGCCGAAACCCGGGGCCTGGTGCCCCAGGCGATTACCTTTCAACAGCTGGACATGGTGCGGTTGCGGGCCGAGTGCTTCATGCGCCGGGCCGGCACCCTGGGTTGCGAGATCAAGGCGATAACCTACCACCAGTCGGGCATCCGGGACACCGGCAAGGGGCTGGAGGCGACACTCCTCTTCGACGTCTGAGACCAGGCGGAAGCAGGGACAGCAGATGAGCAGCAGCGGGTTCAAGAAAATCGGCGAGTGCACCTGGGAGATCGGCAAACGGGGCCGGATGCGGGTCCCGGCCCGCTTCATTGCCCGGGAATCGGCCCTGGATCAGATCCGCAAGGACCAGGCCCTGGACCAGCTGACCAACGTGGCCCAGCTGCCGGGCATCGTCGGCTACTCGCTGGCCATGCCGGACATCCACTGGGGCTACGGCTTCCCCATCGGCGGGGTGGCGGCCTTTGACCTCGACCAGGGGATCATCTCCCCGGGCGGTGTGGGCTACGACATCAACTGCGGCGTGCGGTTGATGCGCTCCAGGCTTGACCTGCAGACGGTGAAGCCAAGGATCAGGGCGCTGGCCGATGCGCTGTTCAACGGGATCCCCTGCGGCGTGGGCTCCAGCGGAGCCATCCGCCTCTCCCCCGCCGACCAGCTCAAGGTGCTGTCCCAGGGCGCGGCCTGGACGGTGAAGAACGGCTACGGCGAGCAGAGCGACCTGGAGTACATGGAAGAGCGGGGCTGTCTGCCGGACGCCGACCCCGACGCGGTGAGCAAACGGGCCCTGGAGCGGGGCCGCAACCAGTTGGGCACCCTCGGTTCGGGCAACCACTTCATCGAGGTGGGGCTGGTGGAGACGGTGTTCGACGAGACCGCGGCCGCGGCCTACGGTCTGCGGGAAGGTCAGATCACGGTGATGATCCACTCCGGGTCACGGGGTCTGGGCTACCAGGTCTGCGACGACTATCTCAAGCGACTGGTGCGCAGCAGCAGAACCGACCTTCCCGACCGCCAGCTGGCCTGCGCACCGATCAGCTCCCCGGAAGCCAGAGACTACATCGCGGCCATGTCCTGCGCCACCAATTACGCCTTTGCCAACCGCCAGGCCATGAGCCACCTGGCCCGTGAGATTTTCCAGCGCGTTTTCCAGGCCGGCCCCCGCGACCTGGGAATGGGATTGGTCTACGACGTCTGCCACAACATCGCAAAAAAAGAACGGCACACCTTCGAAGGCAGGGAGCAGACACTGATGGTGCACCGCAAGGGCGCCACCCGCGCCTTTGGGCCGGGACGGCCGGAAGTCCCGTCGGCGTACAGGGCGGTGGGCCAGCCGGTACTGATCCCCGGGGACATGGGTTCCTGCTCCTACGTGCTCGCCGGCACCCAAAAGGCGATGGAGACCACCTTCGGCTCAACCTGCCACGGCGCCGGCCGGGTGATGAGCCGCACCAGGGCGAAGAAAGCCGCCCGGGACCGGGCCATCGCCTTCGAGCTGTCGGACCGGGGAATCCACGTCCGCGCCAAGGGCAGGGACACCCTGGCCGAAGAGATGCCCGAAGCCTACAAGGATGTGGAGGACGTGGTGGAGGCGGTGCACCGCTCGGGGATCTCGCGCAAGGTGGCACGACTGGTGCCCCTGGCGGTGATCAAGGGATAGTTCACGCCTGTCATCGCGAGGAGCAGGCAAAGCCTGCGACGTGGCCATCTCAAAAACATAACTAACGCTGGAAGGAGATTGCTGCTTTCGAGGGCAAGGCCCTCTCCTCGCAATGACAATGTGAAACGGGAGCCGCTAATCCTGCGTGAAATGTATCAGTTCTTTCCCGCCGCCACATTGGCCCCTTGCGTCAGGCCCGGGAATGCTTCGAGCAAGAACAACTCGGTTACCGCCGACCCGTTGTAGGTGAACGCTTTCACCTCGGTGTCCGCGGTGGGATCCGGTCCGCGGCCGGCCAGCAGGTCGTCACGGCCGTCACCGTCCAGATCGGTCCCGGCAAAGACATTGACCCCGAAGCGGAGAGGTTCGGTCTGCCAGGCGAAGAAACTGCAGCCGGGCAGTGAGGTCACCGCGGATCCGTCATAGTTCCAGCCGCGCACGTGGGGCCCGAACACCGCACCCGGTCCGGCACCGGTGACGATCTCGTCAATACCGTCGCCGTCCACATCGCCGGCGCTGATATTCACACCGTACTTGTTCGTGCCGTACGCCAGGAAGCTCACACCGGGAATGGAGGAGACCGCACCGCCATCCACGTTCCAGCCCCGGACATGGGGGCCATACACCGCACCCGGCCCCGCACCGGTGATGATCTCATCAATGCCGTCGCCATCGATATCACCGCCGGCCACGTTCACCCCCCACTTCGGCGTACCGTAGGCGAAGTAACTCACCCCGGAGAACGGCGTGACACCTGATGGCCCGTTGTATATCCAGCCGCGCACATGGGGCCCGAAGACCGCACCCGGGCCGGCACCGGTGATGATCTCGTCGATTCCGTCGCCATCGAGGTCGCCGGCAGCGGCATTCACCCCGTAGCGGTTCGTGCCATAGGCCAGGAAGCTGAGCCCGGGCACGGGTGTCCCGTCCGTCTCGAACCCCCTGACCTGCGGGCCGTAGATGTCACCCGGCCCCGCACCGGTGAGGATCTCGTCCGTTCCATCACCATCCGGGTCACCGCTGCTCACGTTAACCCCATAGTGCGACGCGCCATAAGCGGGAAACTCGTGCTCGAAGGACGCGTTCTGGGCCGGTGGAAACACCCGGACCACGGGGCTGTTTTCGAAAGCCGGGCCAGGACCGACAAAGAGAGAGGCCAGGGATGCCGCTCCTGTTCGGTTCACCAGGACCGATACCGTATCCCCATCCCCGTTCACCACAGCCAGGTCCGGGTACCCATCACCGTCCAGGCGGCCCGACACCACCGAAACCGGACTGTCTCCGGCTCCGTACAGCGCCGCCGGGCCCAGGGTGCCGTCCCCGTTTCCCTTCAGTACTGAGACATTGTCGTTGTCGTTGTTCGCCACAGCCAGGTCCAGGTGGCCGTCGCCGTCCAGATCCATCATGACCACGGCCATCGAATAGTTCCCGGTGGCGTACTGCACCGCGGGCTGGAAGGTGCCGTCACCCAGGCCGATAAGCACCGACACATTGCCGAAGAAGGTCGAACTAACCACGGCCAAATCCTCATGGCCGTCGCCATCCAGGTCACCAATCGCCGCCGAGTACGGATCAGGACCGGCAGCGTAGTTCACTGCCGCCTGGAACGTCCCGTCCCCCAGGCCCAGGAGCACCGAAACCGAATCGCCCAGGTTGTTCGCCACTGCCAGGTCCGAATCACCATCACCGTTCAGGTCGCCGACGACCACCGAGGTGGGAAACATCTGGACCATGAAGTCCTGGGCCGCCTGGAGGGTGCCGTCGCCGTTGCCCAGCAGCACCGATACGTTATTGTCATATTCGTTCACCACCACCAGGTCCTGGCGCCCGTCGTTGTCCAGGTCATCTGCGGCCACCGAAGAGGGCGTTTCGCCGGTCTCGTAGTTCACGGGCTCGGAAAAAGAGCCGTCACCGTGACCGATCAGCACCGAGATATCACCGCCATTGTAGTTCGCTGTGACCAGATCCCGGTTGCCGTTGCCGTCGAGGTCGACGACAGCCACCGACCAGGCCCCGTTCCCGGCAGTGTGCTGTACCGGGGAGGCGAATTCGCCGTTCCCCAGGCCCGGCAGCACCGTGACCGAATCCTCCTCCGGGTTCGTCACCACCAGGTCGATGTACCCGTCGCCATCCAGATCGCCCGAGGCTGCCGACCAGGGATCACCCCCGGCGCCGTATTCGCTCGCGGTATGAAAGGTCCCGTCGCCCCGCCCCCGGAGCACCGACACATAGCCATCGAATTCGTTGAGCACGAACAGGTCCTGTGACCCGTCTTCGTCCAGGTCGCTGACGGCCACCGCTTCCGGGGCCCTGCCGCAGGGGAACTGCTCCGCCGTCTGCAGTGTCCCGTCCCCGTTGCCCAGCAGTATCGAGACGTCCTCACCGGACCGGTTGGCCGCCACGACATCCGCATGGCCGTCGTCGTTCACGTCGCCCACGGCGAGATTCTCAGGACTTTCCCCGGCACCGTAAAATGCGGGGGCCTGGAACGTCCCGTCCCCGTTGCCCGCCAGCACCGCGATATCCCCGCCCGGGTTCACCGTCACCAGGTCCCTGAGGTTGTCTTGATCCAGGTCGGAGATGGCGACCATGGCCGGGCCCTCTCCGGCCGTGTACATGACGCGCGTCTGGAACGTCCCGTCCCCGTTGCCCAGCAGCACCGACACCGAGTCGAGGCTGGAATTCGCCACGGCCAGATCCTGGTCACCGTCGTTGTCCAGGTCGCCGATGACCACCGATTGGGGCCCCAGACCAGCGCTGTAGTTCACCCGGGCCTCAAACGTGCCGTCGCCGTTGCCCAGCAGCACGGCAACCGCTTGGAAACCGCCGTTGGCCACGGCCAGATCCGGGTGGCCGTCCCCGTCCAGATCGCCGATGGCCACCGAGTTGGCCGAGTGAGCGCTCCCGTAGTTCACCGCGTCCTCGAAAGTGCCGTCTCCCCGGCCGAGCAGCACCGAGACCGGACCGTCGGTATAGTTCACTACGGCCAGATCCGGATGGCCGTCCCCATCCAGATCACCGACAGCCACCGCGATGGGGTGATCATCAACCCCGTATGCCACGGCATCGAGAAAAGTGCTGTCACCGGTGCCCAGCAGGACCAGGACAGCGTCACCGACACCGTCCGTTACCACCAGGTCCAGGTGGCCATCACCATCCAGATCAGCGATGGCCATGTCTGTCGGGAATTCACCGACCAGGAATTCCATCCTTGTGTCGAACAACCACGCGCCAGCCGCGGTCGCAAAGATGGAACATATGATCAGTACTGCCGGAATGGAAAGAAAAACACGCCGTGTATTCATGAATGTGCTCCCGAAGGTTTTCACTCTCCTCACAATATTTTCTGAAAGCAGGATACGGAAAAATCCGTCTCCTATCAAGCGACCGCGGGTGAGATGGGCCGCCAGGTGGTGGTTGCGGCGGAAGCTCATGGTGGCGGTCGAAGGTCAGGAAAAAAGATCAGGATTAACCGTCAGCACATGGTACATACCGTTCAGGTTGGCGATCATGTCGCGGAGGAACTCACGCATCGCCTCCTCGGCATAGCCGGCATCGCGAAGATCCTTCACCTCGCGCTTGAGCGCGAGGTCCAGCGCTTCCTGCGGTGACTTGTAGAGGCAGATGCCGCCAAACACATTCCAGTGCCTGCTTTTGTCCGCGCCATCCTCCTTGTTGCCGGGCAGGAGGAAGTTGTCCAGGGCCAGCGAACCGGGGAGCGACTCGGGCGGAATCACCTTGATCCAGCTGTAGGGAATGCGTATGGCCTCGTCCAGCAGCCCCACCGCCCGCTTCTTGTCGCCGTCCACGATGCGCAGCGCCTCACGGTAGAGCAGCACCATGGGCAGGTTGTGGTTCTCGACGTTGCGGTCATGGTGTTTCCGGCTGGTCCGCGAAACGGCGCGGAGGTAACGGGGGTCGTGCTGCGCGTAGCCGATGATCGCACGGAAATCCTGTTCGCCGGTGGTACTCTTGTAATACTGCCACTCGGCGCGCTGCAGATAGTTTTCCAGGTCGGTCACATTCCGAGGCGGCCCCAGGGTGGTGAGGTCGTAGGTCAACCCCAGGTCGTTCTCGAGGTATCGAGAGACTGTCTGCAAAACAGCTTGCCATTCCACTGTCCCGGAGGCGAATTGGTCAAACTGCGCTGAACCGAGCACCTCGCGCAGATGGTCGCGAAACGCCAGGAACTGGAGCGAGATCTTCGGCTGGTGAAGCACGGTGAGCGTCTCCGCATCCTCGACGAGCTCGGTCAACGCCAGCAGAAGCTCATAGTGGTCACCCTCCTCGAAGAACTGCCTGGCCCGTGCCAGCTTCCGTTCCGCATACTCCTGCTCGATGGGCAGCAGCCCTGGTTGGCGTTTTCTCCAGGCCCGGTCGAACCGCACGGCTTCCGTGTATACCGCGGTGAGCAACCTGTCGGCATAGGTGCTGGTGCAGACTGGCGGCTGGAGACCTGGCAACCAGTCCAGAACCGATTCTTCGGCGAGCGGGCAGGTCAGCGACCAGAGTGGTCGGGGGCGGTATTCAGCCAGCGATATGTAGCGATACAGTTCACGGGGACGAGGGAACAGCCGGCCATCGTTCCGGGCAGTATCTTCCGCATCGTAGGGATTCCCGGCAGCGGCGACCAGCGCGCGGATGATTCCGAGATCCTCTTCATCGATGACGCCGTTCAGGTTCACATCGATGAGCCACACCGTGGTGTCCGGTGCGGAAAAGGGATCCCGGATCACATTGTCGAGCACCGCCAGGTCAGCCTCCGTCCAGCGGTAATCACCGTCCAGGTCCCCCAGCATGACCAGCTCGGAATCAACAACGACGCGGTGGGTCGGGATAGCAAACTTCCAGTAGGCAAGGCCCAGGCCACCCAGGATACAGGCGGCCACCAGCAATCGTTGCCATCTTCTCACGAGGAGGGCTCCTGATACAGCCACCCTTCAGGACAGGTTACACCCGGCCACCGGGTCGCTTCTTCCAGAGTTTTTAATGCCCGTCAGATGCTGCGCCATCGATATCCCTGCGCGCCCTGATCCTGGCCGCAAGCGAACGATACCGCGGAAACCATACGACATTCAAGATCAGGGCAAGGCCAGCGTAGGGAAGGATGAAGCAGGGGTGGTGAAAAGTGAAGGAAAGCACCACTCCATAGAGCGTAATGGCAATGTGCAGCGTCAGTGCGATGAACCGCTGGATCCGGCACATTTTGTAAAGCCTCACGACAAGCAGATCCGCGGGGGACGGAGTGGCTGAAGCGTCGAGGGCCGCCTTACTGGCATCTCCGACCCTCAATCGAATTCTGCGCGCCGAGGTGACATACCATTTCAACAGAAGGGAAATCAACGCCAGTGTAAGAGAGATCAAGGTGAGCGGCACGATGAGGTAGATCGACTTCGATGTATTCGGATTGGTTTCCCGAAGGCTGGCGAAAGTGAGGAAGATGAAGACAAGGATCAGAAAGGTCATTACCGTCCAGCCGATCAGCGACATCCGCTGGACCGGCTTGAGCGCCATCTTCAGTTCCGGCGAAACAGGCATGTTCGCTAGAACTCCAGCACCCCGCGATAGCGGTGCCGTCCCCGCTGCACCATCAGGGTAAACGAGCCGCGGCCAAAAGCCGGCAGCAGGGCCTGGTGCAGTTTGTCCAGGGTTTCGATGTGCGTGCCGTCGATGTGCACCAGCACGTCTCCGCCGTCAAGACCGATGCTGTAGGCCGGGCTGTTCTCACGGACCCTGCGGATGGCCACTCCCTGCTGTGCCGGAAGGTTGTAGCTGCGGGCCAAAGCCGGGGTGATCTCGATCACTTCGAAACCCACCCGGCTCCACAGTTCCCGGTCCACATGCTCGGCAGGGAACTCGGTACTGCGTACCGTGCCCTGCTTCTCCTCCCCGCCCCGGTAATAGGTCAGCCGCACCTCGTCGTCGGCGGTGTAGCCGCGGAGGCTCTCACGAAAATCCTGGGCCGACTCGATGCTGTCATCGCCCAGGGCGGTGATGATGTCGCCCCGCTGGAGGCCGCCGGCCCCGGCCGGCCCCTGCTCCACCACCTCGGAGACCAGGGCCCCGCTGCGCCGGGGGAAGTCGAAGCTCTCGGCGAGGTTGCCGCTCAGGTCCTGGACCTCGACCCCCAGCCAGGCCGGGACCACGGCGCCGAAACGGATCAGGTCGTCGACGATACGCCGCGCCCGGTCGATGGGGATGGTGAAGCCGATGTTCTGCGCGTTGCCGCCGTAGATCGCGGTGTTGACCCCGATCAGCGAACCGTTGATGTTGAGCAGCGGGCCGCCGCTGTTGCCGGGGTTGATCGAGGCGTCGGTCTGGATCACCTCGCGGTAGACCCGCTCCTCGGTGCGCAGGGTCCGGCCGGTGGCGCTGACCACC
>JAQAZP010000373.1:0-21738 GCA_032127265.1 Acidobacteriota bacterium | reverse complement strand
CCCGGCACCCTACACTGTCCGGGCCGTTGCCGGTTTCCTCCGCAGCGGCCAGGAGCTTTGAATGATGACCGACGAGACCGAAGCACAGACCATATCCGCCGTGGGCCCGGACGGCGAACGCCGCCGGCTGCCCCGCTGGCTCAAGGTGCGGGTGGGCAAGGGGGCTTCCTTCAAGAAAGTCGATGCCCTGCTCAAGGAGCACGGGCTGAACACGGTCTGCCGCTCGGCGCTCTGCCCCAACGTGGGCCGCTGTTTCGAGCGGGGCACGGCCACCTTCCTGATCCTCGGCAACGTCTGCACCAGGAATTGCCGCTTCTGCGCCGTGGAAGGCGGGAAGCCGGCGGCGCTGGACCCCGAGGAACCGGCCAGGGTGGCGGCCGCGGTCCACCGTCTCGAGCTGCGCCATGCGGTGATCACCTCGGTGACCAGGGACGATCTGGCGGACGGCGGTGCCCGGCACTTCGCCGCCACGGTACGGGCCATCCGCTCTGCCTCCCCCTCCTGCCGGATAGAACTGCTGGTCCCCGACTTCGGCGGCAGCGCCGCCTCCCTGGAGACCGTCCTCGATTCAGGCCCCGACATCCTCAATCACAACATCGAGACCGTGCCCCGGCTCTATCCCCGGGTGCGGCCCGGCGCCGATTATCAGCGGTCTCTGGAGCTCCTTGGCCGGGCCCGCCGCTGGTATTCCGAAAGTGGACGCGACGGTCTGACCAAGTCGGGGGTCATGGTGGGCCTGGGGGAGACCGTGACCGAGCTGGAGCAGGTGATGAGCGAGGCCGCCTCCGCCGGCTGCGAACTGTTCACTATCGGGCAGTATCTTCAGCCCTCACGGGACCACCTGCCGGTGGTGTCCTTCTATCTGCCGGCCGCTTTCGAGCAGCTCCGGCGCTACGGCGAATCCCTCGGGTTCCGCCACGTGGCCTCCGGGCCGCTGGTGCGCAGCTCCTACCTTGCCGATGAGCAGGTTGAGGGGCCCGGCCCCGGTCCGGGGACAGCAGCAGCTGATCTTTGACTTCCGGAACCGCATCATGTATTAATGCCGCTTCTATTTGGATAGCCCTCGGTCGCCGAATCGATCGCGGGGGGGGATGAGGCCGGATCCATGAGCCCGGAAGAATACAGAAAAATGCGCTCAATGGCCGAGATGCGGCAGGAGGGCCTGACCGGCCTGATGGCGGTGCGGATGGCCATGTTCCGCATGACCAGCTGGATAGTGAACCGGGCCAAGCTGGCCGACTACACCTTCAACGTCATCGTGGCCTTGATCATCGGCCTGCTGGGCGGCTTCGGGGCGGTGGCCTTCCACTACCTGATCGGCGGCGTGCAGAAGCTCTCCTGGGGATCCATGGAGCCGCATCTCGAGCACTTCATGGCCGTGCCCATCTGGGCCAAGATCCTCATCCCGGCCGCAGGCGGCCTGGTCATCGGCCCGCTGGTCTACCTCTTCGCCCGCGAGGCCAAGGGGCACGGCGTCCCCGAGGTGATGGAGTCGGTGGCCCGCAAGGGCGGGGTGATGCGCCCCCGGGTGGTGATGGCCAAGTTCGTCGGTTCGGCGATCACCATCGGCACCGGCGGCTCGGCCGGCCGGGAAGGGCCCATCGTCCAGATCGGCTCGGCCATCGGCTCGCTGGTCGGACAGTTCCTTCGGGTGTCGGCCGGCCGGATGAAGACCTATGTCGGCTGCGGTGCGGCGGCCGGCATCGCCGCCACCTTCAACGCCCCGCTGGCCGGCGCGCTGTTCGCCGTGGAGGTGATCCTCGGCGATTTCGCCGTGCACCAGTTCAGCCCCATCGTCATCTCCTCGGTGATCGCCACCGTGGTTTCCCGGCACTTCCTCGGCGACTACCCCGCCTTCCAGCCGCCGGCCTACCACCTGGTCAGCCCCTGGGAGTTCTTCAGCTATCTGATCCTCGGCGTGGTGGCGGCCCTGGTAGGGCTGGCTTTTGTCCGAATCCTCTACTGGAGCGAAGACCGTTTCGAAGACATGACGTTCATCCCCGGGTATCTGCGGCCGGCCATCGGCGGCGTGTTGGTGGGTTGTCTGGCGATCTTCTACCCCCAGATCTACGGTTCGGGATACGGCAGTGTGGATATGGCCCTCGAAGGCCACCTGGGCTGGACCCTGCTGGGCGCCCTGCTGGTGGCCAAGATCGTCGGCACGTCGCTGACCCTCGGCTCGGGCGGGTCGGGCGGCGTATTCGCCCCCTCGCTCTTTCTCGGGGCGATGACCGGGGGCGTGGTGGGGACCGGCGCACACGCGTTGTTCCCCGAGCACACCGCCGCTCCCGGGGCATACGCCCTGGTGGGGATGGGCGCCGTGGTGGCCGCCACCACCCACGCACCGATCACCGCCATCCTGATCATCTTCGAGATGACCAACGAGTACTCGATTATTCTGCCGCTGATGACCGCCTGCATCATCAGCACTCTCTTTGTCAGGTGGATGAGCAAGGAGTCGATCTACACCATGAAGCTCGCCCGGCGGGGGGTGGATATTTACCAGGGCAAGGAACTGAACGTGCTCAAGCCGCTGAGCGTCCGCGACGTGATGGAGGAGGATGTGGACCTCTTCGAGCGGCACCTCGGCCTGCCGGCGATGATCGACCGCCTGACCCGTTCACCCCACTCCCGCTTTTACGTCGTGGACGATGAGCAGCGGCTCTGCGGTGTGATTTCTTCCCGCGACCTGCGGCAGCTGGTGCGGGACGAGAGCAGCCTCTCCGACCTGATCGTGGCCCAGGACCTGGCCAATCCCGATGTGCGGCCGGTGACTCCGGACGACAACCTCGACCTGGTGATGCGCCTCTTCGGACGGGCCTACGTCGACGAGCTGCCGGTGGTGGAGTCGATCGAATCAAAAAAGATCATCGGGTCGGTGCACCGGGCCCACGTGATCGAAATCTACAACCGGGCGATCTTCAAGCGCGACCTGGCCGGTACCCTGAGCACCAATGTCGATTCCCTGGCCGCCGGTTCGGTGAAGACGGTGGAGCTGGCCGAGGGCTATGCCCTGGCCGAGGTGGAGGCTCCGGGGAGTTTCGACGGCAAGACCATCGCCGAACTGAACGTCAGGGCCACTTACGGGGTGGAGATCCTGGTGATCAAGGCCAGCCCGCCGGGGCGGCCCGGCAAGGCCCGGGGGGCGTTCCTGAAAAAGGTGCCCAGCCCCAACGTTCGGATCCACCGCGGCGACATCCTGCTGGTGGCCGGTGACCCCCGCCGTATCGACCGGCTGAGACGGCTCTAGCCCGCTTTCCGCTCACTCCTCGATCAGCACCTGAATCTCGGTGAGGTAGTTATTTGGATTGCCCTTGAAAATCATCCCCGGGCCCTTGAGGTAGACCTCGCGGGAGGGGATTTTCGAGGTGTAGCCCTTCTCGTTGATATAGCCGAAGACCTGCTTGTAAGACTCGTGCAGGTTCTCGTAAGGGCCTCTGTGAATCAGCGAGACGCAGCGGCCGCCGGGCAGCTCGCGGACCGAAATTCCTTCGCCGTCCTTGCCCTTGCGTATCGGAACGCAGGGCTCGAAGTCGGCGCCCTCTTCCTTGTATTCTCCATCGTGGTAGAGGGTCATCGGTTTGCCGTTCATCTGGCGGCCCATTTTACGGCAGACCAGGCCCAGGCCCCGTCCCACCTCTTCGTAGCGCCCGGTCATCCGGTGGCCGGCGATGAGCACCGTGTCCAGCTGTTTTTCCTCGATCTCGAATTCGTGCGGCTGGTCCATTGCCGTCTCCTTCTCGGTCTCGATGATTGATGCAATGGAGCGCGAGATCCCCTTGTAGCGTTCGATGGTTTTCTCCACCTCTGCCAGCTTTTGTTCCAGCGGCCCGAGCACGTCCGAACTTTTTTCGTCGCATTCCTCGAACAGGGTCCGGATCTTGGCGATGGAGAAATCGAACTCCCGCAACGTTCTGATCCCCCGGGCCCGGTGGTAATTCTCCCCGTCGTAGAAGCGGTAGCCCGAGGAGGGGTCGACGTGGGCCGGGACCAGGATGCCCTTCTCGTGGTAGAGCCGGAGCGTTTTCACCGAGAAGGCGGTGATCCTCGAGAACTCACCGATGCTGAATCTCATAACTCGCTCTCGCTGCTTAACATAACTGAGGTCGGCCAACCTTCGAAGGAAAGTATAGGGTCTCCCCCTGGGGGAGAGTCAAGGCGGGGAAACAAAAAAAATGGCCGCCCGAAGGCGGCCGGGTAAGGAGTAGTTCACCTGTCTCAGGGCACCAGTCCGATCACGGTGCAGCTGTCGATGTCGGTGTCGTCGGAAGCGGGGTAGGGCGGCTGGTTGTAGGGCGCCGGGGTCACGTCCCGCACACTGAGGGTGAAGACATTGTTGCCTTCCAGGGCGAAGAGCGCCGGCATGTTCTGGTTCCAGCCGGTGGTGAAGTTTTCGAAACCGTTAAGCGTGGTGTAGCCCGAACGGAAGTTCTTGTAAGACGCGCCGTTGGCCAGGGTCACCGCCATGCGGCCGGCCACCACCCGGTCAAAGCCGGTCATGTTGCCCAGGCCGGCCTGGATGGACACGGTGAACGGCAGCACGCCCGACCCGGGAAGACAGCCGAGGTTGGCCGACACGGTATCCGGCGGAACCGGGGAGGTGTGGACGATCTCGCCGTTGTAGCCCACCGCCCAGCCATTGCCGGCATCCGAGAAGAAGATATTGGACAGCGAAGCGAATTCGCCGCTGGACTGCATTTCCCAGGTGGCTCCGCCATTGGCGGTACGCAGGATCAGGGCATCCAGACCCGAGCGGCCGCTGACCCAGCCTTCATCGGCATTGACGAAGCTGACGCCGGTGAGCCAGGCTGCGGTGCCCGCATCCTGGTTCACCCAGCTGGCCCCGCCGTCATCGGTGCGCAGAATCTCGCCGCTGCGACCCACGGCAAAACCGGTGAAAGCATCCACCATCTGCACGCTCTCCATCTCGTAAACCGGGTTGTGGGTGGCTTCGTTCCAGTTGGCCCCGCCGTCCGCGGTGAAGAGGATGCTGTTCCCGCCCACGGCCATACCGCTCAGTGCGCTGCCGAAGGAAACCGACTTGAGCACCGGGGCGTCGAAATCACCGAACTGGGTGCTCCAGGTGGCGCCGCCGTCGTCGGTGTACTTGATCAGCCGGCTGCCCGGGGTGAAGTCGGGCTCGCGGCCGCCCACTGCCCAGCCGGTGAGGGAATCGTTGAAGTGGACACCCCAGAGGGTGTAGCTGGTGCCCGAGGTCTGCATTACCCAGGTGCTGCCGCCGTCGGCGGTGTGGCGGATGTGTCCACCGTAGCCCACGGTCCAGCCGGTCTGGCTGTCGAGGAAATAGACGTCGGTGAGCCAGGAGACAGGGTCGAAGGTCTGCGGGGCCCAGCTGTTGCCGCCGTTGTCGGTGTGCAGGATGATGGCGCCCACACCCACGGCCCAGCCATGGTCCGCATCCGCGAAGTGGACGTCGAAGAGATACTCGTTGGTCCCGGAGCTCTGGGCATACCAGCTGTCCTGGGCCGTGGCGCCGGAGGCGGCCGCGAAGATCATAAGTGCGGCAAGAATGATGGTGTTCCGTCTGTATTTCATCGTTCTGTCCTTGAGAGTGGTTGAGATCATTCCCTGTTCTATAGATCAGATGATGTGAGGGACCATTGGTTACAGCAAAAAGCGGTTGAAAGGTTTTTGTGGATGCGGCCGGGGCGGCGATGGTGGCTTGCCGCCCCGGCCCATCAGGGTCAGTTGGCGCGTTCGATGGTGATCACGGCCACCGGGTTGTTCCAGTCCTTGGCTGAGGCGTCCAGGTCGGCGATGCCGTGGATGCCGCTGTGCACCAGCACGTAACCCTCAGAGCCTTCGGTCACACGGACACCGGGGTTGCCGCAGGGCGGGCCGGGAATGTGCTCGCAGGATTCGGTGTTGGCCTCGCTGCCGGCGTCATAGGCCCGGGCCGTGGTGACCATGCGGTAGGGACGGTGGCCCCGAAGCTCCACGCTGGCGCCGTCCACGCCGAGGAAGGCATCGTTGGTGCTGACCAGCATACCGACCACGCTGATCAGGCTCTGCTGGTGGGAAATGCTGACTTCCACGGTGATCGATTCGCCAGGAAAGACCATGCCATCGGCGGCCATCACGTCCCGGACGCCGGTGGTGCCTTCCAGCAGATCGGACAGCGGCCCGGTCATACCGTCTTCGGCCAGCATGGCCAGCTCTTCGCTGGCCGGCTCGCCCAGCGTGAACACGGAAGCGCGCTTGTCGTGCGAAACCACCAGCGGCGGGCTGAAGATCTGATCGGTGGTGATGTTGGTAATGGTCACCGCAGCGCGGTACGAGGGGCTGATCTGCGCCGAGACATCGACGGAAGTGCCGAGGCTGAAAATGAGGGCCGCGGCGGCCAGACCGAAAACCAGCGTGCTCTTGAGGGTGCTCTTCATTGTTTCTTCTCCTTGTCTCTGTTGCTGTTGTTGAAGCGGGTCGTTCTTGTGTTCGTATCTTCGGCGGCCCTGTCGCTCCGCCGTTGTCGCTATCTCTATGCACTTGCAATGGAATCTGTGACAGGGTATGCTCGGAAAAATTGTAACTGCTTTGTTTTCATGATAAATACTGCGACGCAGACAGAAGAACCCGTCACACGCACCGGACAATTCGTCTATTACCAGATGAGGACCGAAGGATGGTGGCTGCACTGTCCACAGCACACCCGGCCGGATCAGCCGGCGGCGCGTCCGGTGAGGGATTTCTCTCTCCGGAGACGCTGGAGGCTGTACGGCAGCGGGACCCGGATGCCCTGGGCCAGTTGTTCGAAGCCTGCTTTGGACGGGTCTACTCGCTGGCCCAGCGGCTCACCGGCAGCAGGGAGCAGGCCGAGGACGTGACCCAGGAGGTGTTCCTCAAGGTGCACAACGCCGCCGACCAACTCGACCCGAGTCGCGACCCGGCGCCCTGGCTGGCCACCATCACCTACAATGCCTGCCGCGAGCACTGGCGGTCCCGCGGTCACCGGCAGGATAAGCAGACCGCCACCATCAATGGTGAGGACGGGATCGGTGAACGGCTGGTCAACGGCAAACGGTCTCCGGAGCGGCGGGTGGTCAACGGCGAGCGGCAAGCGCTGGTGGAGCAGGCGGTGGGCCGTCTGCCGGAGGAGATGCGGGCGGTGGTGCTGCTCCACGATTTCGAAGGGCTGAGTCACGCCGAAGTGGCCGAAGCCCTCGGTGAGAGCCATGCCGCGGTGAGAAAGCGTTATTCCCGGGCCCTGACCCGGTTGCATGAAGAATTGAAGGACGTGCTGGGATGATGGACGAACCGTTGAATCTGACACCTGGACAGGAACGTGCGCGGGATGCCGTGCGCGCGCTGGGTCAGGTCCCTGCCGCCGCCGCTTTCCGCGAGCGGCTGAAGCAGGAGTTCGTCTCCGGGGATATCGCTCGTCAAAAGGTGCTCAAACTTGACACCCGGCCCGGGTTCCTCGGCTGGTTGGGCAAGGCGCTGCTGCCCGCTGCCGCGGTGGCACTGGCGGTGGCGATGTTCTTTATCCTCGCCCCCGGAACGTCCTGGAAATTCAAGGGCATCACCGGCCAGGGCCTGGTGGCGGTAAACGACGTAAAAGTGGATGCCTCGGACGTGCAGACCCTGGCCCGGCTGATCAAGCCCGGTGCGCGGATCGTCGTCCCCGAGGGTGTGGCTCTGGACCTCATCGCCGGCGACGTGCTGCTGCTCGAGCTGGACGAGGGCGCCGACGCCACCGTGCCGCAGAATCCCGGCCGAGGGGCCGGTGAAGTGATGTTCAGCGAAGTGGCCACCGGCGAACTGCGGCTGAAGACCGGCCCCGGTTTCCCCGGCCGCCAGTTCAACGTCCGCACGCCCGAGGGCCTGATCGAGGTTACCGGCACCATCATCTCCATTTTCCGCGGGCCCGAACTGACCTGCGTCTGCGTCTTCGAGGGCGAGGCCCGCATCGGCCAGGACCCGGAGACCATGGACCTGATCCCCGCCGGCCAGCGCAAGGTGATGTTCCTCGATCGCCGGCCCCCGATGATCACCGAGGTCATGGCCGAGCACATCCAGGGCCTCGAAGGCTTCCTCGAACGGAACAAGGACGTCTTTTGATATCATGCTGTACAGTCTGATACCTATGGGTTCGTCATGAGGATCCTGCTCGTTCAGCCGCCATGTTATGTCGGGGACCCCTTGTCCCTGTACGTGAACGATTATTCCTTCCAGGTGCCCCAGCTCGGCCTGCTCTACCTGGCGGCGTCGGTGACCGCGGACCACGATGTCAAAATCCTCGACATGAACCTTGAGCAGACGGAACTGCAGACCATTACGGCGATGATCGGGCGGGTCTGTGATGTGGCCGAAGCGTTTGCCGCCGACCTGGTGGGCATCGGCACCATGGCCAATGTCTATCCGTTGGTCCTGCACATGGCGGCCGGGATCAAGAGTCGTCTACCCGGGATACCGGTGGTGCTCGGCGGCCACCAGGCCACCTTCACCGCGGCCGAGACCCTGCGCGGCTACCCCCAGATCGACATGGTGGTGCTGGGCGAGGGTGAGGTCCCTTTCCCCCGGCTGGTGGACGCACTGGAAAAGGGCCGTTCGCCGGTGGGTATCGAGGGCGTCGCCTGCCGGGACAACGGTGACATTCACATCCCCGAAATTCCCGCACTCAGCAGCAAGCTGGATGACCTAGGGCCTCCGGCCTACCACCTGGTGCCCGACCTCGCCCGCTATCAGCCGTTCAGCCTGGTCAAACGGGCCAATATCCTGACCAGCCGGGGCTGCCCCTTCGGCTGCACTTTCTGCTCGGTCTCCCGGTTCTGGCAGCGCAAGGCCCGGTTCCGGGACGCCCGTTCCGTGGTGGACGAACTGGCCATGCTGAAGCATGAGCGGGGTGCGGAGTTCATCGAATTCGCCGACGACACCTTCACCGTGAACCGGAACTACGTCAAGGCGGTGTGCACCGAAATCATCGACCGCGGGCTGGAGCTGGAGTGGCTCTGCCGCGCCCGGGCCAACTCCCTTGACGAGGAGATCGTTGCCCTGCTGCGCCGGGCCGGGTGCACACACGTCTTTGTCGGGGCCGAGTCTGGATCGGAGCGGATCCTGCGCTCGATCCAGAAAAAGATCGACCCCAGGGACGTCAGCCGCTCGATCAAACTGCTTTCACGCAACGGCCTCGAGTCCATCGTTTCGTTTATTTACGGTTTTCCCGAGGAAACGGCGGAGGATATCGGCCTTTCAGCCAAACTGGCCCTCGAGTGCTGGCAGTCCGGCGCGCGCTGGATCTCCTTTCAGCGGCTCACCGCCCTGCCCGGGACGGCGATCGCCTCGGAGATCACCGATGAATTCAATCTCTCCGGCAGCTATGTCAGCGGGTCTCCCATGTCCACCGATGAAGCGTTCATGGAGCAGGTCCAGCGGATGGTGACCAAAACGCCCCTGATATTTCCCTCCTTCTTCCGGGTGAACACGAAGCACTTCAGGTCCGAAGAAGAGTTGATGAAGGTCGTGAACCGGGAATTCAGGGACCTGGGGCGGGACCTGGGGATGGTGCTTTGATGGCCGAAGACCACAGACCGGAATGCTACGATGCCTTTCCCTATGCCGAACGTCAGAACCGGCGCCTCTGGCTGAATGGCCGGGAGATGCCCGGCTGGTACCCCTCCCTGGACCAGATATTCCCCATGGTGCTCTGCCGGGTGGTGCCGGTGGCCAATGTGATCCGTCCCGCCACCTTCTGCCGTGTGCTGGGTCACCTGGCGAAACCGGGCCAGTCCGCCGTCTGGATGGGCGGATACCAGGCCTGCCTGATGATGGACCAGATGGGTTGGCCGGTCTTTCGGGTGGAGCGGCTTTTCATCCCGCCGGAGTCGGAGCTTTCACTGAATGAAATGCTGGAGCGTCTGCTGGACGATGGCCAGAAGATCGCCAGGCGTTTGGGCGTGAGGAGTTTCCAGGTCGCCCTGCTGGAAATGGAGGACGATGCGCTGCCCGGGTTTCCGGCGGTGGGCAGTCCTTTTGGTCCCCTGGCCGACTCGCGGTTGAACGAACCGCTGGCCGATCTGGGGTATGCCCCGTTGATCGAACTCGGCTACTACCGTTCACCTGTCGCTGCCGGAGGCGCTGGACTTTCCCCGCCGCCGGCGGCCGGCGGGAGCAGCGTGGAAGGGCGTCCGTATCGCTGGGAGGGGGGCGACGTGTCCGTCTACCACCGGCTGTGGGCCGAACACTGCGAGCGGAACCGCAGCGACATCCATTTTCTCGTCACTCGACTCTATCCGCTGGACCCCCGTCTCCAGCACCACATGGAGCAGCAGGATTGTCTGTCGCGGATCCGGTTCATCGGCGGGGAGCAGAACCCGGCCGGCCTCGTCTCCTGGTATCCCGACATCTATCCCCAGTTGCTGAAAGGGGAGGCCGCCGGGCCGCAGATACGTCTCCTGCTCACCGAGTATGATCCGCAGGCGGTGACCACGGCCAAGGTGCTCAAGTGCCTGGCTCCTCGATCGGAGGAGGGCGCTCGGGAGGAATTGCTGACCGCCGGGCTCCACTGGGCCGCCGCTGCGGCGGTTGCCGCGCATCCCCGGTTGGAGTGGATCCAGGCCGGGCCGGTGCCCCAAACCCACCAGCCGCTGCTCAACGTACTGCAGCGCGAAGGGTTCGAGCGTTTCGGCCGCCTCGTTTACCTTGAACGCCCCCTCTCCCGTTTCAAGGGCTGAACCTGTGCTGCTGAATTTCATCCCAGCCAATAGCGGTTCAGCGTGACCGGTCAAATCTCCTGACGATTACTGGAGGCACACGTTGAGACGGCAACCGGCTCCACTGGAGTTGATTCCGTCAAATGGATTCATGTTCTTCGAGGTATTGCCACACGTGGTGGGCGACTATCAGGTTGCCCAGGGCTGAATAGTGTGATCCGGGGGAGAGGAAATCTCCCGGCGGGTGTGTTCTTCCGGCTCGTGAGAAGGCATCCATCAGGTCGACATATTTGATGCCCCGGCGGTCCAGGTCCTTGAGAAGGGGGGTGTAGCACTTTGTCTGATCCTGGCGGTAGCGCCTGATATCTTCGCCGCTGGGGAAGATGACCGCAACCGGCACCGCTCCGTCCCTGGTCACGGCGCCGGCGAACTCTTCGAACAGTTTGACGGTGACCTGGTAGGCTTCCGACCGGGTGTTGTATTGACGGTCCAGTTCGATCGCATCCGTCTGGCGGATTTCCCGCAGGTTGTGGATTAAGACCTTGGACAAACGCACCGAGGGCAGCAGGTCGAACCGGCCCTCTCGATAGTCCATCAGGTAATAGTAGTCATACTTCCCCAGGCCCGAAATGATCTCGGCTTCGTGTTCGAGCAGTTCCTCGTAGTGGGCGGGCGAGGGCAGGGGGTTGGGGACGAGTTTCAGCGACCCATTGTCCAGACGATATCTCGGCTTGGCTGCGGGCAACCCCTCCCTGTAGAGAAAGGGACGGTAGACGTTGACGTGTCTCCTGATGTTTTCGGTCAGGTAGCCCATCAGCACGATCCGGGGATTGAACGGCTTCCCCTCTTCCTCGTAACGCAGGTATGCCTGGTCGAGGGCAAACCCCGGCACGCCGAAATTGAGCACTTCCACCTGCGGGGCGAATCTGCTCAGGCACGTTGCCCAGCAATCCTTTCCATCCACCTCGGCTCCGAAGGTGAACGAATCGCCGAAGGTCAGAATGCGAACGGTATCGCCGTCGGGGATCAGCGGATATTCGCGAGATGACCGCAGACCCTGTGAATTGATCCTGATGCTCCCCTGGTCATGGCCGCCGATATCCTTCCCCTCGTTCATTGAATTCGGCTTATTGGTCCAGCCCAGCGTGGAGGACAGGGTCCTGATGCCGTCCTGATCATCGATCAGCCGCTGGACATAGCGCCGGCTTTGTTCGGTGAGTTCGAAGCGCACCGGCTCGTAACGGATGCCTTTCAGTTTGTCCAGGAGCTCCAGCCCGGAGTATGAGATCAGCTCCACCGCGAACCAGACGAGCGAAAACATCAGCAGCCAGTTGGCGATCAGTCGGAATCTGGCGGCAGGCTTCGTCATCCGGAACTCCTGGCGATACGTTGTGTTTCAGACGGTGCAGGGGATCGGTTCGATGAAACCGAGTGTAGGGAATTCTGCCGGAGGCGTCAATCGCCCCTCTGAAGATGTCGTCACTTCCCGTCCATCGGCCGGCGGTGGGATGAGCGAAGCCGCTTGACGTGGCGCCAGTGGGCGCCGTCCCTGCTGAAGCGGCGGGCCAGTTCGAACAGCTGCGGCGAGTAGTTGACTCCCAGTCCGGGCACGATCCAGTGGGGTCTCGTACTCACACGCTTGAGGATTCCCTCCTCGAAGCCTTGGCGCACTGCCGGCGAGATGTAGTGCGTGGGGGAGAGCAGGTCATCACCGCTGTCGATGGTTCCTTCAGCGATGGCTCTGCGTCGCAGGTCGGTTCCGGGCAGCACGCGCATGGCCAGTGTCGCCAGGACGGCGGTGGGGTCCAGGCGGTCGGCCAGGGCAAAGGTCTCATCTATTGATTCCCAGGTTTCACCCGGACCGCCGAAGATGAAGTTGAAGCAGAAAGGCAGATCCATGCGGCGGCAGAGGTCCGCGGCCTTCTCCAGGTGCTGCACCTCGATGTCCTTGCCATATGACTCAAACATTGCGGCCGAGCCGGTGTCGGGGGTGAATTCCAGCCCCAGCACCCCGGAGTCGATCATCAGCCCCAGCAACTCCTCGTCCACGGCCAGCGGGTGGAGGTAGGTCTCCCACTTGATATTCAGCTTTCTCCGCACCATCTCCCGGCAGACTTCCTTGGCGTGATCCAGGGGCAGGTTGAAGATGTTGTCCACGAAGGTAAAGCGGCGGGCACCCCATTGTTCAATCGCCTGCTCCATTTCGTTCACCACCGAGGCCGGTGAGCGGAGCCGGAACTGACGGCCTTCCAGCAGGGGGTAGACACAATAGGTGCAGTGGAGCGGGCATCCCCGCTTGGTCTGGACGTTGAAGCTGGCCCCGGTCTCGAGGTAGCGGCGGATGTCGAGCAGGTCCCGCGCCTCCAGAGAGACAAATCCGGGCCAGCCGTTTCCCTCCCCGCCGGGCGGGACTGCACAAATCTCCGATGACACCCGGTGGATCATGCCGTCGGGATCGCGGAATACCGCGCCCGGAATCGTTTCCGGTGAGCCATCCCGGAGCAGCACTTCCTCCACCAGCCGAACCGCGGAGATCTCCCCCTCGCCGGCCAGGCCGAGGTCGAGGCCGAGGTACTCCAGCGACGGTTCGGGGCAGACAGTGAAACCGGAGCCGCCGATGAACAGCCGGGCGTCGGTCTGTTCTTTCAAGGCTTCGACGAAGCCGCGGATTTCCGGCAGATACCAGACCGAGTCGGGCCAGCTGACATTGTCCAGGTTGCGCATGGAGAGGCCGACCAGGTTGGGGGAGAGGCTGGAGACCAGCCGGGCGGTTTCGCGCGGGTCGGCCGTTTCGCCGCACATGGCCAGGTCCACGACCCGCACCCGGTGGCCGGACCGCAGCAGGGCCGTGGCCACGCTGGCCAGGCCGATGGGGATCACCGGACTGGGCAGCCGTTCACGGTTGAGGGAGACGAGGACGATGTCGGCTTTCTCCCCGTTCACGGTTCACTCCTCTCCACTGCCGAAGGTCTCGCGGATCGCCTTGCCGAAGGAACTGTTCTGGCTCAGGTAATAGGTGTAGTTTCGTTTCGATCCGGCCAGCCGCTCCCGCACCTTCTCCTCGCTGTGCACCTCGAGCATGGTCCGGTGGTAGCCCTCCTGCAGCGCTTGCGGCGTCATCCCCCGGGACTCGTAGACCACGTGCTGGGTGTCGAAGAGCTCCCAGTCATGGTGCAGCACGCGGCCCTGCTCCTCCAACCGCTGGGCCAGACGGGTGCCGGGAAAGGGGGTGAGGATGCCGCAGAGCACGGCGTCCAGTTGCGCGGCCATGGCGAACTCCAGGAAGCGGTCGAAGCAGCCCTCCCCCTCGCCGTCCAGGCCGAAGATGAACGAGCCCTGAACCCCGAGACCGGCATCGTGGATCTTGTTCACCACGTCGAGGTATTCCTCCACACGGTTGAAGCGCTTGGATGAGTCATTGAGCAACTGCTGGTCCAGCGATTCGAAGCCGAGAAACAGACCCAGGCAGCCGCTGTCGGCGCAGGCCTTGAGCAGGTCGGGGCGGCTGGCGATGGCCAGCGAGGACTGGCCCCACCAGCGGATCTTGAACTCGGCCAGCAGGCTGAAAACGCCGAAGGCATGGCTGCGGTGGCCGATGATGTTGTCGTCCACCACGAAGAGGTAGCTGCGGGAGAAGGCCTCCAGCTCTCTGCGCAGGGTTTCCAGCGGCCGGCGGCGGAAGGTGTTGCCGTAGTAGGCGGTGACCGTGCAGAACTCGCAGTCGTGGGGGCAGCCCCGGGTGGTCTGCAGCAGGCTCTTCATGAAGTAGGGCTTGGCTTCCACCAGTTCCTGGCGCAGGGGCGGGACCATGCGCAGATCCACCAGTTCGTGGTGGCGGTAGATCCCTTTCATCTCGCCGCAGGCGAAATCCTCCAGCACCCGCGGGAGCACACCTTCCGCCTCGCCGACCACCACCGCGTCGGCGTGGCCCAGCGCCTCGTCGGGCAGGGCCGAGGCGTGGATCCCGCCCAGCAGCACCGGCACGCCCCGCTGGCGGTACTGGTCAGCGATGGCATAGGCCCGTGGAGCCAGCGGGGTGAGGGTGGTGATACAGACCAGGTCGGGATCGTCGTCCGCCACCAGCGGTTCAACCGCCTCGTCGGTGACCTGCACCTCCCAGCCGTCCTTTTCCGCAGGGAAGAGCGAGGCCAGGGTGTAAATGCCGAGCACCGGGAACTTCAGCCGCAGGCGTTGCTGGAGACTGCCTTCCGGCCAGCTGGGGTTGATCAGTTTGACCTGCCGCCGCGATCCGCTCATCCCTGCTCCCCGTTTCCCCAGTAGGGGTAGAAATTGAACCACTGGTCCGGGTGCTCACCGATCCACCCCTCCAGGACCCTGGCCAGCGCCTGGATGGTCTGCCGGGCGCATTCTTCGTCGTTGACATGCCCCGGGAGCGGCATCAACGGATCGGCGGTGACCGATTCATAGCGCCCCTTGCCGTCCATCATGATGGCGCAGGGGACGATGGGTGTGTTGGTGAAACGTGAGATCAGGGCCGGCGAGCGCATCATCGGTGTCCGGCGGCCGAAGAAATCGACCTCGATGCGGTCCCGGCCGTGACAACGGTCGGCCAGCAGGGCCACCACTTCGTTCCTCGCCAGCACCTTGCGGACCTTGAACATGGTGCCCAGGTCCTGACCCACGTAGAGTGTCCGCACCCCTCTATCGCCCCGCTTGCTCAGCCGCATCTCTTCCACGTCGGGGTCGTCCTCGGCAATGGCCAGGGCGTTGATCGGGTAGCCATAGCGGCTGAAGG
The DNA here is from genome assembly GCA_032127265.1 of Acidobacteriota bacterium. Classification (GTDB taxonomy): domain Bacteria; phylum Acidobacteriota; class JAQAZP01; order JAQAZP01; family JAQAZP01; genus JAQAZP01. The sequence goes on along the minus strand of JAQAZP010000373.1, from coordinate 6,315 downwards.
TGATGCCGCCAAGTTCCCAGTTGCCCAGGTGGGCCGCGGCGAGAATCAGCCCCTTGCCCTCTTCCAGCAGCCCGAGGCACTGCTCCAGGCCGCAGACCCGGGAAAAGAGGTGCTCCATGGGCACTTCCGGCCGATTGCTGTAGCGCAGGTAGTCGGCCACGCAGCGGCCGTAGTTGCGAAAGGTCCGGCGGGCCAGTCGGTAGCGCTCCCGCTGGTCGAGTTCCGGTTTGACCACCGCCAGGTTGGCGCGGATGGCATCCCGCGGCCCCTTGAGCGCGTACGAGGCCCAGATCATCACCAGGTCCACGACGCGGTAGAGCAGGGCGCGGGGCGTGCTGCTGCAGATCCGCTCGGCAAGATTGAAGACCTTGCCGGTGTTCAGCGAGTGGTCGACCCACCCGGTTTTTGCATCGTCCATCGATCAACCTCGTCCGTCGGGCAACCTCCAGGCAAAATGGGACGTCCGGCACTCCGGCAAGTGTGCCGAACGGGTCTCTATTATATATGGAATGAGAAGCGATTTGGGGGCGGAGCTCAGTCTGAGGCTTCGAGCATTATAATGATCTCGGTGCCGTCCTGCACCTCGCTGTTGATCTCGATCCGGCCGCCGTGGTCCTCGATGATCTTGCGGGCGATGGGCAGTCCCATGCCCATACCGTCCGGTTTGGAGGTCAGCAGCTCGCCGCCCTGCTCGAAACGCTGGAACAGACGCTCGTGGTCGGCGGGCGCGATGCCCGGCCCCTGGTCGCGGAGGACGATGCGCACCGCCGGATAGCGCAGGTCGTGGTTGCCTGAGCGAATGGTCTCCGCCGAGAGCTGGATGCCGGTTCCTTCCGGGGAGAACTTGGATGCGTTTTCCAACAGGTTTGAGAACACCGTGTAGAGCCGCTGGGGGTCGCCCATCACCGGAAGCACCGGTTTGCGCAGGCGGATGGACAGCTTCTGGTCCTTGGCCCGCAGCCGGCCCTTCAGTTCCCGGGCCACCTCCACCACCAACTTGTCCAGTTCGATCTTCTCCTGCCTCGGCTTCTGGTGTTCCGACTCCAGCTCGGTGAAGTAGAGCACCCGGGTGGTCATGCGGTGCAGCTTCTCCGCCTCGCCCTTGATGATGTCGAGAAACTCCTGCCGGGTCTCCGCCGGTTCGTCGGTGAAGGAGAGCAGCAGCTCGGTGTAGGAGACGATCGAGGTCAGCGGGGTCTTCATCTCATGGGAGACCGAGGAGAGGAAACGGTCTTTGGCGGCGTCCGCCTCCCGCAGCATGTTCAGGGCGTCGCTCAGCTCCCGGGTGCGTTCCTCGACCTTGCGGGCCAGCGACGCCCGTTCGCTCTTCAGTTCTTCGTAGAGGAAGGCATTCTCGATGCCCGCCGCCGCCTGGTGGGTCAGCACGGTGAGGAACCGCAGGTGCTGGGTGTCGAAGACCACCATCGGGTCGGTACTGTAGATGCTGATCATCCCCCGCTGGTCTTTGCCCGAAATCAGCGGGGCGGTCATCATCGACACGATGTCACGGCATGATTCCTGGACCTCACCGAAAAAGAGGTCCTGGCGAACGTTGGAGAAGACCAGCGGCTCTCGGCGCATGGCCAGCTGGTGGGCCACGCTGCCGGTGCCGGGGATGAAGATGGCGTTAAGGGGATCGCGTTCCAGTCCATACAGCGCTTGTTCGTCGAGGTTCTTCGACGAACTGTCGAACATCAGCAGTGACCCCTGGCTGCCGCCGCAACTCTTCACCGCCTGGCTCAGCATCTCCTCCAGCTTGTCGTCGAGGTCCAGCGAGGTGTTGATGATGCCGCCGATGTCACTCAGCGTCACCAGTTCGTTGACCCGCTGGGTGAGCAGGTTCTGGGTTTCCACCATTTCCTGATACTGTTCGGAGAGCTCGATGTTGGAGCGGACCGACTCCTGAAGCTGTTCTTCCAGCTTCAGACCGCGCTTTCTGTTTTCTGCGCGGGTGATGATGCGGTCGGTCTTCTCCGATTCGTTGATACCGTAAATATCACCGGTGAGGCTTACCGAGGCGGCCTCATCGCTTTCTTCCCAGGTCTCTCCCAACCGTGGCAATGGTTTGAGGCCGGTGAGCGTCACTTTGGGCCCCCCGTTGCTGGCCTCCGCTCCGGGCTCGGCCGCGGGTTCGGCAACGGCGGCCGGGTCGACGAAGTAGCGGGAGAACTGGCATTCGATATCCTCGGCGATCCGTTCGCTGTTGAACGACTTGCGCATCGACCCGAAGCGCTCCCTGAAGGAGAGCAGCATGGTCCTGATTACCTCCACAAAGCTCTCCATCACACCGACGCCGGTGGTGGCCACGGTGAGGTAGTGGGCCACACCGCGGTCATTGAGCATCTGCTCCATTTCCTCAAGGGTGGAGAGCGGGCTGAGGTCCCGCTTGTTGTATTGAATGACCAGGGGAATGGACTTGTAGTGCAGGCCGTTGGATTTGAGGTTTTCCTTCAGGTCTTCGATGCTCTTGCGGTTCTCCTTGGCCATCCGCTTCTGGGAGTCGGCCACCAGCACCACGGCGTCGGCGCCGGCCAGCACCACCCGCCGGGTGGCGCTGTACTGCACCTGCCCCGGGACGGTGTAGAGCTTCAGCTTCAATGTGTGACCGAGCACGTTGGCCACGGTGAAGGGCAAGAGGTCGAAGAACAGCGTCCGGTCCTGGGCGGTGTTCATCGAGATCAGCGGATGGGTGCTTTTCGGGTCGGTGAGCCGGTGGATGGTTTGCAGGGAAGTGGTCTTGCCGCCCAGTGGCGGGCCGTAGTAAACCACCTTGGCATTGATGATTTTTTCGCTGTGATTGACCTGAACCATGATTCCGTTGGTGTCCTTTTCTGGCCAAACGGGTTTCTGCCGAATTTCGGACGGGTTCAATTGATATATCGGCACGGCGGGTCAGGCACTGAACATCTTTCCCTGCCAGCTGTTGCGGCTTTTCAGGGTTCGTTCGATGTCCTGAAGAGTGGCGGATTTGCGGTTCATCCAGGCCGGGGCCACCAGCAGCCTCTCCGGGCAGTCGGCCTGCAGCCGGTGAATCACCATGCCCCGGGGCAGGATTTCAAGCAGGTCACAGACCGTTTCCACGTATTGGCGGGGGCCCATCAGCGGAACCCGGCCCTGGTAATAGCGCCGTTCCAGTTCGGTCCCCCGCACCACGTGGAGCAGGTGCAGCTTCACCCCCTCGACCCCCAGGCGGCCCAGCAGGCGGGCGCTGTCCATCATTTCGCCCGGCTCCTCGCCGGGCAGCCCGAGGATCAAGTGGGCGACTACCTCGATTCCGGCACCGTGGCAGCGGGTGACCGCCTCTTCGAAATCGGCGGAGCTGTGACCGCGATTGATCTCGGCCAGGGTGCGGTCGCTGGCGGTCTGCAGCCCCAGTTCCAGCCACAGGGGGTGTCGACTGTTGATCCGGGCCAGACAGTCCAGCACCGGGTCGGGAAGACAGTCGGGCCGGGTGCCGATGGCCAACCCCACCACGCCGGGGCAGGAGAGTGCTTCTTCGTAGAGTTCCTGCAGGTGTTGCGCAGGGGCATGGGTGTTGCTGAACGACTGGAAATAGGCGATGAACCGTTCCGCTCCGCGCCGTCCCGCGGCGATCCCGCCGGCGATCTGTTCCCGCAGCGGAAGATGAGCCCGGGCCGGGCTGAAACTTGAGTTGTTGCAGTAGATGCAGCCCCCGGTTGCGGTGGTGCCGTCGCGATTGGGGCAACTGAAGCCGGCGTCTACCGGCACCTTGTAGACCGGCCCGCCAAAGCGCTCCCGCAGGTGTGGTCCGAGGGCGCGGAAGCGCCGGCCGCCGGGGAACGCGGGCATGGTGGAAGCGGTGTTTGACGTCACGGTGTTTACGGGGCCGCAATCCCCGTCCTCGCTCACGGTCTCGAGTTCACGTTGACCTGTCGAACACCTCTCGACAGATCGCTCAGACGGGGAATGCGGCCCCGTGTGCTTCATGACATGGGCAGCCACTCCGGGTGGCTTCCCGCAGTCCACCATATGGTATATTCTTTTGACTTTTCAACCACTTTGGGAAAGGGAGGGCAATGCCGGCCAAGCCTGAGGCATTCACTCGCGGAGGACAGCGCTGGAAGCGGATGCGGTTCAAGGGCAACAAGGTCTATGTCCAGGTGGACGACCAGGGCTGTCCAGCGGTGAGGGATGATAAAGTCAGGATCTGCTACCGTCATGACGACGGCCGGGAATACCAGGCTTCCGCCTCGCGGATCCGGGACCTGGATGACGAGACCCCTGACGGACCGGTGCGGCGCCGTGCCCCGGCTTCCCCGGCGGCCGGCAGTCCCGTGCCGGACCCGGCCCTGGAAGACCTGGAGGCCATCGTGGCTTACACCGACGGCGCCTGCAGCGGCAATCCGGGGCCGGCGGGTATCGGGGTCCTGCTCCGCTACATGGGCCGTGAGCGGGAAATTTCGGAGAGTATCGGCCAGGCCACCAACAACATCGCCGAGCTGAAGGCGGTGCAGGCGGCGCTGCAGGCGATTCGAAATCGTGAACTGCCGGTGCACCTCTACACCGACAGCGAGTATGTGCGCGGGTTACTGGTTCGGGGGTGGAAGGCGAAGAAAAACACCGAACTGGTGAACGAGATAAGGTCCCTGGCCCGGCAATTTTCCCAGTTGTCCATCCGCTGGGTCGAAGGCCACGCCGGGAACGAGGATAACGAACGGGTGGACAAGCTGGCCCGCAAGGGCCTGGGAAAGACCCGGAAAGGCCGCTGAGTGGAGAAGCCGTCACGGCATACAGATCCGGCCTACCTGCGGCTGGCCGGCACGGCGGAAGAGGGACAGCGGCTGGAGGCAGCGCGGGCCATGTCCCGAAACTGCGTGCTCTGCCCGCGGCGCTGCGAGGTGGATCGCAATTCCGGCTCACGCGGGTTCTGCAATGTCGGCCCATTGGCCTCCGTGGCCCGCTTCCTGCCCCATTTTGGCGAAGAGCCGCCGATCAGCGGCACCTCCGGCGCGGGCACCATCTTTGTCGAGGGCTGTACGCTGCGCTGCGACTATTGCCAGAATCACCAGATCAGTCGGGGCGGCGCGGGTCCCGGGCTTGAAGCGGAAGTACTGGCGGGGATGATGCTCGATCTTCAGGCCTCGGGCTGTCACAATGTGGAATGGGTTTCGCCCACCCAGTCGGTTCCGGCGCTGGTGCAGGCCCTGTTTCTGGCCGCCGGCAACGGACTTCGCCTCCCCGTGGTCTACAATAGCGGTGGGTACGATTCGCTGGAGGCGCTGGCCCTGCTCGACGGGCTGGTTGATGTCTATCTGCCGGACATGAAGTATTCGAATCCGGAGACGGCTTTCCGGCTTTCCGGCGCCGGTGATTACGTGCAGGCCAACCGGCAGGCGGTGGCCGAGATGTTCCGCCAGACGGGCCCGCCCCGTCTGGACGGCCAGGGCCTGATCCGCCGGGGGCTCATCGTCCGCCATCTGGTGCTGCCCGGCCTGCTGGATGAGACCTACGAAGTGCTGGCCTGGCTGGCCGAGGATGTTTCGCCGGAGGCGGGATTGAGTATTATGTCCCAGTATGTTCCGCTGACCGAGCGGGGTTCGTCAAACGGGGGAGAGGGCGCCTCTCCAGCCGGGCCGGAGAGGCGGTTGACCCCCGAAGAATACCAGACGTGCCTGCAGTGGGTGGAACGTCTCGGCTTCGAGCAGGTCTGGACCCAGTCCATGCCCGATCCCGACGAGACGGACCGGTTCCTGCCTGATTTCAGCCGGGAGGAACCTTTCGGGTTCTTTCCTGCATCGACCACACCAGGGAGAAAATGAAAGCATGAATCGAGCAGAGACCAGGACGATGAGAGGTTCGGGCAGGCAATACGGGATATGGGTGTGGTTCACTGTATCCCTGGCCATGCTGGCCCTTTGCGGGGGCACCGTGGCGGCCCAGGATACCCCCTTCACCTCGGCGAACCCTTTTGAATCGTCTGGCGAACGCCCGATCCGGCTCTTTGGCGGTGACGGGCCTCCGCCTTCGTTCTCCCCGGTTGAAGGGGATGCCGTGCTCTTGAGCGCGGTGGCGGAGAACAAGGCTCTTCCGGTGGACGGTCTGGGCGCCGGGGACTTCACCCTTGAAGTGAACGGGAAGAAAACGGCTATCACCCGGTTTGCCCGGCGGCCGGCGGGAACGGACGCGAATGGGGTCTCAAGCTCTGTGGACGGTTTTGTCGCGCCGGGCTGGTATGTGGCGCTCTTCGACCTCACCATCGCCGATCCCGTGATGATGAAAGAGGCCGGGGCAAGACTGCTGGAGACCATCGAGGCTCGTCTGGACCAGGACGAACAGGTGGCCGTGCTTTTTTTC
>JAQAZP010000372.1:0-4273 GCA_032127265.1 Acidobacteriota bacterium | reverse complement strand
GGGAGTGTGAGATGAAGGATGGTGACAGCGACCTGCGAACCAACGGCCGGCCGAAACCGCACCTGGTGATCCTGGGCGGGGGGTTCGGTGGGGCGTACTGCGCCCAGGCGCTGGACAGGGCGGTGCGGCGGGGCGAGGTGGACGTCACCGTCATCGACCGCCACAACTACTTCATCTTCTACCCCCTGCTGGTGGAAGCGGGTACCGGCAGCCTGCACCCCCGCCACACCGTGGTGTCCATCCGCGACTTCACCGGGGACTGCACCTTCCGCATGGCAGAGATCGAAGGGGTGGACACCGGGGCGCAGACCGTCTCCTACCGCATGTCCGGGTCGGACGAGACGGAACGGGTGCACTATGACCAACTGGTGATCTCCCTGGGCAGCGTGACCCGGCTGCCGCCCATCGAGGGGCTCCGGGAGCACGGCTTCGAGCTGAAGAGCCTGGTGGAGGCGGTGGCCCTCAGGGACCATGCGATCCAGGTGCTGGAGCGGGCCGACGCCGCGCGGTCGGAGGAGAAGCGGCGGGAGCTGCTCCACTTCGTGGTGGTGGGCGGCAGCTTCACCGGTGTCGAGGTGGCCGGCGAGTTCAGCCAGTTCCTGGCCGAGGCCTGCGGGCACTACCCCAGGATCGATCCCGGCCTCTGCAAGGTGACCCTGGTGGAGATCAGTGACCGGATTCTGCCCGCCCTGGACCAGGACCTGTCGGTATATGCCGCAAAAAAGCTTTCGACCCGCGGCATCGATATCCTGCTTCGTACGTCGGTGCAGTCCATCGGCAGGGACCATGTGCTGCTCGGGGATGGCCGGCGGCTCAGTGCCGGCACGGTCATCTGGTGCGCCGGCATCGCGCCCAACCCCCTGCTGGCCAGCCTGCCGCTGCCTTTCGACGGCCTGGGATACGTCCTCTGCGAACCGGACCTCCGCGTTCGCGGGTTCGACAACGTCTGGGCCATCGGCGACGCGGCGATCAATCCTGGTCCTGACGGGAAGGCTTACGCCCCCACCGCCCAGAACGCCGTGCGCCAGGGCGCCCACTTGGCCCGCACCCTGCTTCGGCTGGCCGCCGGTGAAAGACCGCAGCCCTTTGTCTTCAAGACCATCGGCACCCTGGCCGCCCTGGGCTGCCGCACCGGCGTGGCAAAAATTTACGGTATCAAGCTCTCCGGGTTCCTGGCCTGGTTCCTCTGGCGCTCGGTCTACCTCTCAAAGATGCCCGGCCTGGCCCGCAAGGTGTGGGTGGCCCTCGACTGGACCCTCGACCTGATTTTCGGCCGGGACGTGGTTCAACTGGGCGTGCACCGGCATAACGAGTAGAATGGCTGGAACGAAGACCAGGAGGGGACACCGATGAAAAGCGACAAACCAACCCGCACCGAGCGCGACAGCCTGGGCCAGGTGGAGGTGCCGGCCGACGCCCTGTATGGCGCCCAGACCCAGCGGGCAGTGGAAAACTTTCCGGTGAGCGGGACGATCATGCCCCTGCCGTTCATCCGGGCGCTGGCCATGATCAAGGGTGCCGCGGCCGAAGTGAACCGCGATCTCGGTCTGCTGGACGGGGCGGTGGCCGAGGCCATCTCTGCCGCTGCCGCCGAGGTGGAAGAGGGGCGGCACGACGGCCAGTTCCCGGTGGACGTCTTCCAGACCGGGTCGGGCACCAGCAGCAACATGAACGCCAACGAGGTCATCGGCCGCATCGCCTCCGTCCGCCTGGAAGAGCCGGTCCACCCCAACGACCAGGTCAACATGGGCCAGAGCAGCAACGACGTGGTGCCCACGGCGATCCATGTCTCCGCCTGCCTGGAGATCCACCGGCGGCTGCTGCCGGCCCTGGACCACCTGGCGGAGACCATCGAGTCCCGGGCGGTGGAGCTGTCGGACGTGGTGAAAACCGGCCGGACGCACCTGATGGACGCCCTGCCCCTGACCCTGGGCCAGGAACTTGGCGGCTGGGCGGCCCAGGTGCGGGAGGGGATCGAGCGGATCGAGAACGCCCTGGTCCACCTCCGGCGGCTGGCCCTGGGCGGCACCGCGGTGGGCACCGGGCTCAATGCCCACCCGCGTTTTGCCGCCGGCGTGGCGGTGCTGCTCTCCCGCAAGACCGGTTTCGAGTTCGAACTGGCCGGTGACCGCTTTGCCGCCATGGGCGGCCAGGACGCGGCGGTGGAGATGAGCGGCCAGTTGCGGACAATGGCGGTGGGCCTGATCAAAATCGCCAACGACCTGCGCTGGATGAACTCCGGCCCGCTGGCCGGGCTGGGCGAGATTGCCCTCCCCGCCCTGCAGCCGGGCAGCAGCATCATGCCGGGGAAGGTAAACCCGGTGATCCCCGAGTCGGTGGCCATGGCCTGTGTCCAGGTGATGGGTAACGACTCGGCCATCGCCGTGGCCGGACAGTCGGGCAGTTTTCAGCTCAACGTAATGCTGCCGCTCATCGCCCGCAACCTGTTGGAGAGCATCGCACTGCTGAGCAGCAGCGCCCGCCTGCTGGCCGACCGGGCCATCGCCGGCTTCACCGTCAACCGGAACCGGCTGGGCCAGGCCCTGGCCCGCAACCCGATTCTGGTCACCGCGCTGAACCCGGTGATCGGCTACGAAAAGGCGGCGGCCATCGCCAAGCGAGCCTACGCCGAAAGCCGTCCGGTTCTGGAAGTGGCCCTGGAAATGACCGACCTGCCGGAGGATGAGCTGGAACGGCTGCTCGATCCGGGGATGCTGACCGGTTCGAAGGGCCCGGGCCCTGAAGGAGATTGAGAACGGAAAACCGTTCATATTTTAACCGGACACTCAAAAATTCCATCTTTCACTTCATTTCACCAGGTTTATCCATCAATTTCAGCTGTTTCTCTGGTGTTTTAATGACTTTCCAGCCTGGATTTCATATTCAACCGCCAGTTCTCAACTACTTGTTCATTCCGGATCAGTATCGGACCGAGGACCCCCTGGCCGTTCTGTGGGCCGGCGCAACCCGAAAACAGGAAGGTCCCAACTCGCACCGCGAACCATAATATGGTAAAGAAAGGAGGGTTCCCTCCGGGACCCGGGCAGACCAGTTCGCCTGGCGCGGATGCTGAGGACGGATGTCATAGATGATTTCAAACCAGCTGACCGAGTTCCTTGCCACGCATTTCAGCGCGGTGGGTGACTGCAATCCGTATCCCGATGAGCTCCTGCGAGAGTTTCTGGAGCTCGGTGCGCTGCATCACTTCATTCCGGAAGACCTTGGCGGCCGGTTCAGCGGTATCAAGGAGTTGATGGAATTCGTCGAATTGACGGCGTACCATTCGTTGCCCCTCGGCCTGTCACTGGGCATTGCCGGGTCGCTGTTCCTGCGGCCGGTAATACTCCATGCGCCACCCGAACTGCGAGACCCCATTCTTCATGATTTTCTGACCCGGCCGGCCCTGGGCGGCCTGATGCTGACCGAGCCCGGCGGGGGAACGGATGTGGCCGCGTTCCAGACCAATTACACCGAAGAGGGCGGCTTCCTGCTGCTGAACGGCGCCAAGTGCTGGGGCGGACTGACCGGTACGGCGGACCACTGGCTGGTGGCTGCCCGTCTTCATCGGCGCGGCAAGGCGACGAAACGAATGGGCCTGCTTTACGTGCCGCTGAAGAGCCGGGGCGTCAAGGTGCACACATACTTTGATGCCCTGGGGTTGAATCCCATCACCTACGGTGAAACGCACTTCGACAATGTGTCGCTCCCGGCGTCCAACGTCGTGGCCCTCCCCGGTGAAAGCCCGCTGCGCGTGATCTACGATACGCTGTTTCGCAGCCGGCTGGGACTGCCCGCCATCGCCACCGGATTGTGCCGGCGCCTGGCCCACGAAGTCGCCATCCGTGTCGAGGACCGGCGGGCATTCGGTTATCCGTTGTCACATTTCGACCAGATCCAGTTCCGGCTATCCGAGCTCCGCGGTATGTATCAGCTGGACCGCAGTCTGGGCCGATTCACCGGGGCTCGAGTGGCCGGTCACCAGGATGTGTCCGGCGACAACACGCTGGTCAACTGCGCCAAGATCATCTGCACCGAGACCATGCACCTGGCCAGCGACTGCGCCTTGCAGGTGTTTGCCTCGGCGGCCTACAAGCGCAACCACCTCGTGGGCCGCGCCTATGTCGACTCCCGGCCATTCAGGATATTTGAAGGTGTCAACGAAGTGCTCGACGATACGGTATACAGTGTGATCGCCGGACGGAACGCACGCTGCGACCGGGCCGCGGTGGAGGCTGAAATCGAACGCTATGGTTTGTCGCTCACCGGGGATGTC
>JAQAZP010000371.1:0-7161 GCA_032127265.1 Acidobacteriota bacterium | reverse complement strand
GCTGCTCAACGACCAGGTGGATATCAACAACGTGATCAAGGAGAGTGCCCGGCTGGTGGAAAAACAGGTGCAGAAACAAGCCGACATCGAGATGGATCTGGCGCCCGACCTGCCCACCTTTGCCGGCAACGGGCAGAAGCTGGAGCAGGTACTGGTCAACCTGATGATCAACGCCAGCCAGGCCATGCTTGACCAGCGGCGGGGCGTGATCCGCATTTCATCGGCTCAGGAGCCGGGGCGCATTGTGGTCAAGGTGGAGGACAACGGCATCGGGATGAGCGAGGCCACCCAGAAGAGCCTGTTCGACCCATTCTTCACCACCAAGCGGGCCCGCGGCGGCACCGGCCTCGGGCTCTCCATCGTCTTTCGCATCATTCATGAGCACCGGGGTGTGATCCACGTCGCCAGCCAGATCGGCCAGGGATCCACGTTCACCATCCACCTCCCTCTCGACAGTACACCTGCCACGGCAGGCACGTGACCGCCATGAGGAGCGTCGATGCATGAAATCCTGATCGTGGACGACGACACGGCGGTGGCCAACTACCTGATGGTCTTTCTCACCCAGAGCGAGATCTACCACCCCACCGTGATCACCGATCCCAGGCAGGCAATGGAGACGCTGCGGGTGCAGCAGTTCGACGCCATGATCCTCGACCTGGATATGCCCGGCCTCAGCGGCTTTGACCTGCTCAAGGAGTTTCAGACCCAGGAGCTTGGTATGTCCGTGGTGGTGCTCAGCGGGATCAACGACGTGGACCTGGCGGTGCGCTCACTGAAACTCGGCGCTTTCGACTACCTCTCCAAGCCGGTGGAGGATGACCTGCTGCTCGAGGTGCTGAGCAAGGCGATCACCACCCGTACCCTGCAGAGCAGTCTTGAACAGCTGCCCTCCCGGCTGAGCCGCGGCGACCTTGACCACGAGGAGGTCTTTGCCCGGCTGAAGACCCGCAACCCGAAGATGATCCGCATCTTCCACCAGGTGGAGCGGATGGCCGCCGGAAACCTCAATATATTCATTCGCGGCGAGCTGGGCACCGGCCGTCGGACCCTGGCCCGGGTGATACACGAGGCCAGCCCCCGCCGGGACCACCCATTCGTGGCGGTGAACGCCGCCTCCCACGACCCGGACCAGTTTGCCGCGCTGCTCTTCGGGGTGGCCCGCGGCTGGCAGGGGGCCAGCGAGGGCCGCACCGGGTATATCGAGCAGGCCCACCTGGGGACCATGTTCATCGCCAATATCGGCCGGATGACCAAGGCCGTGCAGCGCCGCCTGGACCGAGTGATCCGTACCGGGGAGTACTACCGCGAGGGGAGCACCGAGGTGCAGCAGATCGACATCCGCCTGATCACCGCCTCGAGCCGGGACCTGACTCTGGATACCTATGATGCCACCTTCTCCCGGCAGCTGCTCTACCGCCTGCGGACCAATGTGGTCAACCTGCCTCCGCTCCGCATGCTGCCCGACGACATCCCCCTGCTGGCCGAGCACTTCCTGGCCCGCGAGGCGAGACGGATCGGCCGTGGCGAGATGTCTCTCGATCCCGAGTTGGCCGAACTGCTCCAGGGGTACCATTACCCCGGCAATCACGAGGAACTGCGCGACATCATCGCCACCTCCATCCGCAAGGTGGAGGGGGACACGATGACCATCACCTCCCTGCCCCACTATGTGCTGCGGCGGATCAGGCTGGGACGGGAGGAGGTCGGCGGCTTCATCCCCACAACCCTCGACCAGGCGACACGCGAGCACGTGGCCCGAACGGTGAACTATCTCGGCGGGGACAGGATCGTGGCCGCGGAGAAGCTGGGGATCACGCCTGCCGAGGTGGACGCCCTGATGCCGGAAGAAGAAAAGTAGGGACGGGTCCCTATTTTTCTATCAACGCGCACTCCTCCTCTTGACTGGTGTGGGAACGATGGGACGAATTCTACTGCTTTTCAGTCCGGACTTTCCGGTCCCCAAGAATAAAAGTCTCTTTTCGGGGAGTCAAATTAGGGACTGTCATGGTGGTGCTCCCACCCGGTTCCTGCTTCTCGCCGGGCCGGAATCCGCCGATTACCCGGTGTCGGATCACTCCATCACATAGAGCAGGTCGTGATAGGGATCGAAGGTCACCTTCACCGGTCTGTTCGGCAGGCGGAGGGTGAAGGTCTTTGCCGGCTGGTCCAGTTCGAGGTGCAGGACCTCGGGATCAGCGTTCCCATACTCCAGCCCAAAGGTCACCGGCATGCGGAAGCCTGGTGAGACACCCCTCTGCTCCATCTTGATCTTCAGCTCGTACAAGCCGTCGGCAGCAGGTTCCTGTGTCACCTCATGGGACCAGATATAGGTGGGGATGTCCATACCGTAGACCCACTGGTCAAAGAACCAACCCCAGTCCTCGCCGGTCATGCGTTCCACCGTGGCGATGAAGTCCCGGGTGGAGGCTGTTTTGCCGGCATGGGCTTTCAAAAAGTCGGCAAGGATGGCGTTGAACAGGAGCTCACCGTCTTCGGACTGGCCCGTCAGGATGCCGCGCAGCATGTGCAGCACTGCCATCCCCTTGCTTTTGTTGTAGCCGCCTGAGATGACTCCCGGGATTCTATCCCTGAAGCTCACATCGAGCGGACCGAGCCGTTCGAATCGGTAGGAGTTGGCGTAGGCCAGCCGGCGCTGGCGCAGGCGGATGAACTCTTCATAGCTTTTTATCGATCCTCGCTGCATCCGCCCCCAACCCTCGGTGATGACCTCGAGATACATCATCGACGAATACCCGGCCAGGGCGTCGACCAGCCACCTGTCGCGGTAACTCTCCCAGTCCAGCAGCCCGCCCCAGAAGAGTTCCGCCGTCCTCTTGGCCATCGACCACTCGCTGTCCCAGGAGCTGGCGAGATCGAAGGTGTGGTCACCGTAGGCGATGAAGCCGGAATATGTCTGCGAGCCGCCGTTTACCCGGGTCCCGGTGACGGTATCCAGGGGCAGGGGGTATTCGAAGATGTCCTGGTAGAACTGAATACTGTCGGCCATGTGGGCCGCCGCAGCCTCCACCGTGTCGCCCATCTGCTGCAGGCGGTTGGCGCCGAAGCCGATCACCTCAGGCAACCCGTCCAGCAGAATCCGGCGCTCCTTGTATCCGTGTCCGTAGGAAAAGCCGGCCGCCTTCAGTGGTACGTCCGACTCCCAGATTTCGATCACCCGACGCCCCTCCGTGCTGCCGCCGGTATGGGCGCCGGTGGCCCGCACCCCGAGTTTCTTCGGGTGGATGATGGTCACCCGCGCCGTATGGGGATCATCCCGCTCCCCCAGCGGCTCAGGATACCAGTAGCGACCGCTCCGGTGACGGAATGGCGGGTACCAGTCCTGGCCGCCGCCGTCCAGATAATCTGTGGTCGGACTGTCATACACCGGCTGGGCATCGTTTATCCCCGGATAATTGCTGGTCTGCCGTTGCCAGGTGAAATTGATCATCTCTGATTCACCCCTGGCCAGCGTCTGGTGGAGGATCACCACCAGGGAGAGGTCCTCTTCTTCTGGACGGATCATCGGGAAGAGCCGGCCAAAGGGGGCGCGAAGCACGGGCAGAGCCCGGCCTGCGGAATCGGTTGCCGTGACCTTGTTGGACCAGGGATTGAGGCGCAGCGGCAGGGCCTGCAGCCCATCTACTTCTGATGCGAATTCCATCCGCGCCCGGAAACTGGTCAATGGATACTCCAAACTCCAGTTTTTTCTCGAAATCTCCTGCCCGGCCCGGCCCTTGTGTTTCATCAGGTCCACCTCCAGGTCGGCATGGACCAGGTCGATGAGCGGGGTCAGGATGTTGCCGGGACGTCCGTCAGGCCGGCGGTGCTCCGCCCGGTCAAGGCTGACCCAGACTTCGACAAAATCGAAGGACTTGCTCATCCGGCAGAGGCGGATCTCCTCCATGCGCCACGGCTCGAATTCGTAGAAGAGCCAACCGTGTTCGTCGGTCTCCATGTCGACGGCCAAATATTCATTGTCCTGGTTCAGCAGGCCGGCGATCACCCGGGCATCCACATCGAAACGGGCATACTGTAGCCACCAGAGGCGCCTATGCCTGGCCAGCTTGTTTTTCTCGAAGGTCTCGCCGGACGCTGCGGGAAAGAGACTCATCACCCGTTCTGCGGTGGTGCGCAGGACCATCCGGCGAAAGGTGTATTCGAGCGTGTCGGTGGGCGGTAATTCGATCCTTCGCATGGCTTCGCCCGGCGTCACGGTAAAACGAGCGACCTGGTTGGCCTCCACCCTGTCGGGGATGGCCATCTTGAACCGCCCCTCCCCCTCGAAAACCAGGCCGGTGACCGAGCCGCCGGAGGTGGGCCGCATGGGGCGCACCGTGCCGGTGTCGAAGAACCATTCCGCGGTGTCGCTCTCGAAGTGGATCCCCTCTGAAGGCAGGGCGACGGCGTTGGCGCTGAACTCCCAGTTCGTCAGCATCTCGTAGTCGGCGGCCAAGGTTTCGGCATCCTGCGCCGGCACGGGAGGGGCGGTGAGCAAGACCATCGCCGTGAATATGACGGGATACATCCATGAATGATTTCTGTTCATTTAGTCACTCCACGGGGTTGATGCGGATCAGGACCAGGAGATAGTTCCCCTGGCTGCCGCCGGTGTCGGAAACGAGGTGACCGCTGACCAGGTGCCAGGCCCCTGACGGGATCTCTTCCGAGCGGCTGAGCTTGAACCGTGCCAGCCACGGCTTGCCCAGCGGCTCCGGGGCGCCGGGAAGTTCTTCTCTGCCTTCCACCACCACCAGCCGCAGCTTGTAGTCGAAGTTCACCAGGCCGGATCCGGGGTTGCCCTGGTAGCCTTCCACCTCGCAGTCGAGAAGCAGTCCCGGCAGATCTCGTTTGCTCACCGACTTCAGTTCGAAAAGCCCGCCCTGCACCACTTCGAAGTAGTGCAGGGCGTCGACGATGGCCCGGATCTGGGTCGGTTGTCCAGTCTGGAGGCTCACCCGGCGCTCGATGAGACGCTGGACACCCGAACCGATCGGCGGTTCGGGCTTGCCGTTCCACTGCATCGAGTCCTTGCCGAGGGTGAGGGCCAGCTCGCCGAACCGTACTTCGCGCACCCCGGGCCAGACCATGGCCGTCTGGCCGCCCCAGCGGGTCACCGGTTGGCCGGGTTCCTGACCCGCCACCTCCATCCGGACGCCGGGGGCTGACGGAACGGTAAGCACCACCAGGTCAAGGGTGAACGACGAGAGATCACCGACCGCCATGGCAGGGATGGCGAACAGTGCGATCAGTATCAGTACGGTGGATCCCCACATCCCGGCCCCCGGGTACCTCTTCATGGTGTATGCAGGATTGAATCCAGCACCGGGAATCCATCTTCGCCGGTTAAGAAGCATCATCGTTCACCATTGGTTATGGAGCCGTTGATGGGTTGCCGGTCCATGCCCGGCGCATCGACGGGCCAGACGGTTTCCACCTTGCATTCGCCCCGGGTGAAAATGCCAAGGTCGGCGGGCACGGCCTGTTCGCCACCCAGCAGGAACAGCTCCAGCTGGCCGTCAGGGGTGATCTCCACTACCAGCGGTTCCGGCCCGAAACCCCCGCGAATGAAGAAGGAGACCACCAGGATCAGTCCGGCAGCTGCCGCGGCCCAGACCGGTAGCCGCCATGGACGGCGGATCGCAGCATCCTGGCCGGCGATGTCGAACAGCGTCTCCATCCGCCGGTCCAGGACCTCGGGCACCGGGACCCGCCGTATCCGCTCCAGCCGCTGCTCCAGGTCCTGCCCGGCCGCACCCTGGGCCGCCTCGTCAAACAGCGCTTCCATCCGCCGGTCGAGGCTCTCCGGCGCCGGCACACTCCGTAGCCGCTTCAGCCGCTGTTCCAGGTCATGCTTCATCGTCCCGTCACCTCGGTCCTGCCCTTTTCCAGGGCCGTCCGCATCTTGTCCAGCCCCCGGCGATACCAGGATGCCGCGGTGTTGATCGAGACCTCACGGACCGCCGCAATCTCTCGAAAGGTCATCCCCTGGTGGATCTTCAGCACGATGCACTCCCGCTCGTCTTCGGACAGCCGGTCCAGGGCCTGGTAAAGCGCTTCGTCCTCACCCGCACGGTGGGCCGGACCCCCGGTGCCGCCACTATCGCCAGCCAGTTCGAGATACGCGTCCCGCCCCGCCCGCTCCTCCCGCCACTGGTCGATGGCCGCGTTGCGCACCGAGCGGAAGACGTAGGCCTTGAGCTGCCGCGGAGCCCGGGGCTTTTCCAGCAGGCGGGCAAAGGCGGTGTGCACCGCTTCTTCGGCCGTGGCCCTGTTTCTGGTGATGGAGAGCGCATAGCTGAACAGCTCCTGCCGGTGGCGGAGGTAAAAGGTGCGGAGCCGGGCCGTGCGCTTGATCGATGTCATTCTTCGCCGCTCTCGAGTGGAGGCTGGAACGAGTGAACCCGCGTCCGAACCGTCCGCGCTTCACTCATGCGACGAGAATACACCGGATTTTTGTGCAGGGAAAATGGGAAGACTTGAACTCGCTCCCCTTCTCATACGTCCAAACTGAGGCTAATTCCAATATTGACGTGACCAAATTGGAATACGATGAAAGATGGGCAGGATTCTGGTGGTGCTGCGGGCGGTCCCAACATTAGCCTTTTAGGGCCACCAGGCAGCACACAGCAGACCGGCGTCAAGCTCGGTACGGAACTGTGGCAGGAGGAGAAGCTCGCTCGACGGAAAGATGGAACGTCGGAAGGTAGTAAAAATAGGGGCTCCAACACGTTCTTCTGCGATCTCAATCGTGCCAGTTAATCTGCTCCTTCGCCCACCATTATGGATACCTGATGTGGACGCCGCAGCATGGTCCAGGCCAGCAAGCCGACGAGCAGGATGAAGCTGATGGTTGACAGGGTGTAGGTGATCGTGGGGGTGGGGTAGGCGCCGAGAGGCACCAACCCGAGCAGGAAGTAGAAGAAGATCCAGCAGAGGCCAGAACCGATTGCCAGTTTTCGGTTGCCTTTGGCTTCCACCGCCAGCGTGGTGAGCAACCACATGGCGGGCAAGGGGATGTAGTCACCCCAGGCCGCCGGACTCATCATCGAAGCAAGCCCGAGTATCGCCAACCAGATTTGTGCGCGCCACACCCGAGATACCAGGTGGCGCGATGCAAAGATGGCCAGCCCAATCAACGCCAGCGTGAACAGGCTGTTG
>JAQAZP010000370.1:0-15667 GCA_032127265.1 Acidobacteriota bacterium | reverse complement strand
GCCAGTCGCGCCCCGGCAACATACGGCCCCTCCTCGAAGACCATGAAACTCATCCGGTCGATCTGGGTCAGGGTCTCACCATCGTAGTTCCAGGACTTCAAGCGTGCAGGATTATTGGGATGAGGACCAGGAACGGTGAGGATCTCGTCGATCCCGTCACCGTCGATGTCACCACAGGTTACGTTTACCCCCCAGCGGGCGTGCCGTATGCCAGGTAGCTCACCCCACCAATGGGTTCTGCCACGCCACCATCCACATCCTAGCCACGCACGTGGGGCCCAAAGACATCGCCCGGGCCGGCACCGGTGATGATCTCTGTTGATCATATTAGCTGTGATCCCGTACCGATTTGACGCTTGGTCGGATGTACGTTTTTAGGGGACCGATCCGGGAAAGTCTTGTTAACCGGGTGACGTCCGTTTCGCGACAGGTGAAATCTGGCTCCCCGGGGGTAACCGGTGACTAACGACTCTCACATCTCGATTCGGCAGGCTCCAATATTAGTTGATTTGGCGTTGACAGCAGGGATGAATATGGATAGCATATGGCGCATCTAATTCCGAAATGAGGCGCAATATGG
Source organism: Acidobacteriota bacterium (assembly GCA_032127265.1). GTDB lineage: Bacteria > Acidobacteriota > JAQAZP01 > JAQAZP01 > JAQAZP01 > JAQAZP01. The sequence goes on along the minus strand of JAQAZP010000370.1, from coordinate 15,087 downwards.
AAATATATCCACGATTTTTCCAACCTGCTGCTGGGAGTTTTTTTCTCTTCGGTCCCCGCGGTACCGGCAAGTCCCTGTGGCTCAAGGAACACTGCAGCGACGCACTGACCATCGACCTGCTCGATCCCGAACGGTACCGGCTATTCACTGCTGGACCCGAACGTCTGGAAGAAATCATCGCCGGATCCCCGAAACAGAAGACGGTGGTCATCGACGAGATCCAGAGGATTCCCGAACTGCTGTTTGTCGTTCACGCGCTCATGGAACGGGACCGGGAACTTCGATTCATTCTGACCGGCTCCAGCGCGAGGAAGATCAAACGGACCGGCGTTGATCTACTGGCCGGCCGTGCTGTTCTCAGAACGATGCACCCGTTCATGGCAGCGGAACTGGGTGATCGGTTCTCTCTCGACAATGCCCTCGAGTGTGGCCTGGTCCCATTGATCGTGAGTGCGGACGACCCGCCCGACGTCTTGAGAAGTTACGCGACCTTGTATGTGAGAGAGGAGGTTCAGACGGAAGGGCTTGTGAGGAACGTTGGTGCCTTTACCCGTTTCCTCGAGGCGGTCAGTTTGTCCCATGCTTCGGTTCTCAGCGTCAGCTCGGTGGCGCGAGAGTGCGGGGTGGGACGGAAGACGGTGGAAGGCTACCTGGAGATCCTCGAGGATCTGCTTCTTGCAGATCGGATCCCGGTATTCACTCGAAAGGCGAAACGAGCGACATCTGTGCACCCGAAGCTCTTTCTCTTCGATCCCGGAATCTATCGTTCGTTGCGGCCCCGGGGACCGCTCGACAGGACCACGGAAATGGAAGGCCCAGCACTTGAAGGACTCGTGTATCAACACCTCCGAGCATGGAATGCCTATCGGGGTGAACCAAACCGGCTTTATTTCTGGCGGACGCGATCAGGGGTGGAAGTGGACTTCGTCCTTTACGGGGAAGACGGACTATGGGCCTTCGAGGTCAAGAATAGGAAGAGAATTGGACCATCCGACCTGAGAGGATTGAAGTCGTTCCGGGAGGATTATCCGGAAGCCAAACTCGCGCTGATCTACCGCGGCCGTGATCGCCTTCAACGAGACGGAATCCTCTGTTTGCCTTGCGAATCCTTCCTGAAATCCCTCGATCCTGGTTCTCTGCCCCTGGATATTTGATGATCCATGCTTGACAGTAACGACAAACATGACTATATTATCGTCATTAATCGGCGTTTTTTATCGGCAAGGATAGCAATAAGTGTTTAATCGAATTTTCAATGCCCCAAATCAGAGCTTTTTCCTGCTGGGCCCCCGAGGCTCGGGAAAGAGCACATGGCTCAAAGCGACATTTCCCGACGCCCACCTGATCGACCTGCTTTCCGAGTCGACGTACCAGAGATTGCTGGCCAATCCTGGCCAGTTTGCCGACGAACTGCGCGTACAACCGGATGACCGCTGGGTCATCGTCGATGAAGTGCAGCGGCTTCCCGACCTCCTCAACGAAGTGCACCGGCTGATCGAAGAAAGAAGGCAACGGTTCGTGCTGTGCGGGTCTAGCGCCCGCCGGCTGAAACGTGCGGGGGTAAACCTGCTGGCCGGCCGCGCCATCCGCCGGGCGATGCATCCCTTCGTTCCGGAAGAACTGGGTGAAACCTTCGACCTGGAGTCGGCCCTGACCACTGGTCTGCTGCCCATCGTCTGGGACGCACCGGACAGGCAAGAGACGGTCAAAGCCTATGCCCAGCTCTACCTGAAGGAAGAGATCCAGGCGGAAGCACTGGTCCGGAATCTGCCCGGGTTTGCCCGGTTCCTGCCCATCGCCGCATTGTTCCACGGGCAAACCGTCAACGTGTCCACTATCGCCCGGGAAGCGGGGGTAGCCAGAACCACCGTGAACGGTTACCTCGATATCCTCGAGGAAACCCTTCTCTGCTTCCGGCTTCCGGCATTCGAGGCAAAACTGCGGGTCAGGGAGCGCAAGCACCCCAAGTGGTACTGGTGTGACCCTGGAGTTGTCCGCGCCATGAAACGGAGTTCCGGCACCCTCGTTCCGGAAGAGCGGGGCAGCTTGTTCGAAGGGTTGGTCGCCCAACTGCTGCGGGCCTACCGCGACTATCGAGACCTCTTTGACGAGATGTTCTACTGGGCGCCGGCCGGCCGGTCGAAAACCGAGGTTGACTTCATCCTCTCCCGCGGCACAGGAAAGATCGCCGTGGAAGTCAAATCAGGCCGGACGTTCACGGAACGCTGGTGCAAGGGCTTGCGGGCCGCGGCAGCGTTGGAGGGGCTCCAGCGCCGAATCATCGTCTACCCGCAGGGGCCCGCCCTGAAAACGCGGGATTCGATCGAGGTCCTGTCCTTTGCGCAGTTCTCTCGCCTGCTGGCCGAAAACGAACTCTGGCTCGATTGAAGCGGCACTTCGAACCCGGGAGCCCGGCAAGGATCAGGCCGCAGACCTCAACGCACTTGTCGCAACGCAAGCGGTCCACCCCGGAGCAGTACAGTCCCGGGAAGAGGAATACTTTTCGCAGGCGCCGGCCGAGTTGGATGAGTGGGAGCCGGCGTGAGAAAGCGGAACTGAATCCGTGCCGGATTTCAGTGTCCTGTCCCCATTCTAACGTCCCATTTTCTGCTCGAGACGCGACTGGTAGTCGCCGAGCAGGGAGAGCTTGCCCGGGGGCGAGAAGTCTTTGAGCGCATCGGGATCGTTTTCCAGCAGCAGCTTCACCTCGTCAAGCAGCTTCAGCTGCCGCGGGCTGAGCCAGCGGCGCGGGTCGGGGCCCAGGCGAATGTCGGCATTGATCTTCGACGCCTGGAGCGGGGTCAGGGGAAGGCGGGCCATGGGTGTCCGCTTCAGGGCGTACTTGACCTGGTCGTCGGCCACCAGCTCGGCCCGCTCAGGCGCCGGCTTGGCCTTCTCACCCACCAGCTCGCGGGCCAGGGCCAGGTCACCGGCAGTGTGGGCATAGACCGCACTGGCGCAATCCATTTTCCCTGCCGACTGGACCAGCGTTTCGAACCCGAGCACCGCCGGGTCATAGACCACCTCCACCACCTCGTCCTGGCCCATCATCCCCGAACGGGTGGCCAGCACGCCGTCGAGATCGCCCAGCTTGGCCTCGCCTTCCCAGAAGCAGTACATGGCCAGCGAGAGCATCCGCCGCTCTCCGGCCCCGTTCTCCGCCGCGGCCAGGCGCAGCCACGGCGGCGCCCCATGCTCCCCCGCGTCGAGCGCTCCGATCATCATCCGGGCCAGCTCACCGGGGGTGTCCACAACGGTCAGCGGCGGCACCAGGTCCCGCCCCTCGGCATCGAAGACCCTGCCGCGCACACCATCCCCGGCACGATCTGCCGTAAGGACCAGGGGGATGAAGAGATCCTCGGCCGCCTCGGCCAGCAGGGGCTGGGCGGTGAGCCCGCAGGCGCCCGGGCCATGCCCCAACTCGCGGTACAGGGCAAGCACTGGACGGCAGCTCTCCGCCGACCGGAGCAGTGCCGCGTCAAGGTCATCACCCCAGGCAGCAAGGTCCGGACCCGGTTCCAAGCGATTGAGGTCCATGGGATAGGTGGCGGGCAGCAGAAGCACTTCCGCCGTGTCCGGCGGCGAGCAGGCCGCCGGGCAGAGGGCCAGCAGCAGCAGAAGCAGGAAAAGACATTTTTGCATGTGCATCGGTCACGCCTCCCGACGGGCGGCAGGCCCCGGCTGGCTTTCGGTTGTTGTCTGGAGATAACGTATACCGGTATTCTGCCACAAACGGAGCCGGTTCAATGGTGAATTTTGAATAGATGCCGTTCACGCTCCGTACTATCGAAACGCAACGGAGGCTCGCACCATGTATCGCGCACTGATCATATTCCTGCTCCTGGCCACGCTCACCGCCTGCGTTCCTCACGCCCCCGCTCCACCCGCGCCGCCCCTGCCGCCGGCCCCGGGCCTGCAGCCCGCCACAGCCGCAGCGCCGGAACTCCCGGCGCCCCCACGGTCACCGGTGACCCTCGAGCCAACCTACGACCTGGTGGCCGAGGAGGTGACCTTCGAAGCGGCAGGCACTTCCGTCCATGGCACCCTGACCAGGCCGGCCGGCAGCGGGTCCTTCCCCGCCCTGCTGCTCATCGCCGGCAGCGGGCCCACCGACCGGAACTGGAACAGCAGGCTGCTGCCGGGGAAGAACGGCAGCGGACAGTTGCTGGCCGAAGCACTGGGGCGCCGCGGGGTGGTGGTGCTGCGCTATGACAAGCGGGGCACCGGGGAGACCGAGTTTCCGGGAGAGCTGAGCTGGGACGACTACCTCGCCGAGCAGCGGGCCGGCCTGGCCCTGCTGGCTTCCCGCGCCAGCGTGGATCAGAGCCTGATCTATCCAGCCGGACACAGCGAGGGCGGCATCCATGCCGTCCGGTTGGCCGAAGATCCAGGCACGCCGCTGGCCGGGCTGATTCTGCTGGCCACACCGGGCCGGACGATGATGGACACGGTGATCGAGCAGATCCGGGCCCAGATCCGCCTGGGTGGAGCCACCGCGGAGAAAGAAGAGCAGCTGATCAACGGCCTGCGCACGGTGCTCGAGCATTGCGCGGCGGGCGAGGAGATGGATCTCTCGCTGCTGGGCGGAGACCTGGGCCTCCTCTCGGTGGCCATTGCTTTCCAGCAGAAAGAGGCCCAGGCCTTTATAAGGGAAATCCTGATCTTCGACCCGGCAGCGGCGCTGGCCGCAAGCGGCCTGCCCGCACTGATCCTCAACGGCGACCGGGACATGCAGGTGAAACCGCACCCCGATGCCGACCTGTTGCTGGAGGCGGCTCTCAAGGCAGGACTGCCGGTGGTTCGAAAGGACATTCCCGAGGCGGACCACGTGTTCAAGGTGGAGCGGACCGCGCCGGAAGAACTGGGCCCGCAGCTGGCGGTCAATTACAACGCCAAAGACCGGGAGCTCAACCCGCTGCTGGTGGAAACCATCGCCGGGTGGCTGCAGGGACAGCCGCGGCCTTGACCTGCCGCCGACAAAGGATTATTTTCGCCAACGACACTCGTGGATACAGGCCGGTGGGAGCCCTGCCGCCACCGCCGGGATTCGAAATAGAAGGAGAAGCGGCTGATGCGCATCGCCATGGTCTGCCCGCTGGACAGGGCCGTCTCGCCGACGGCGGAAGGGAACCCCTATCGTGTGATCGGCGAACTGGCGGCGGCGCTGGCGGCCGACGGTCACCAGGTGACCCTCTTTGCCGCCGAAGGCTCCAGTGGAGGCAGCGAGCTGGTGGTCTGTTCCGGGCCGGAGGACAAAGACCTGGAGCTGGCGCCCAGGGTGAGGCAGGCCTTTCAACTGGCCGGCGTGCTGGAGGCCGTGGGTACGTTCGACCTGGTGCACAATCATATCGGCCTGGCGGCCGCGGCCCTCTTCTCGCGGTCCGACCTGCCGCTGCTCACCACCATCCACCGCCCCTGCCCCCCCGAGGAAGAACCGGCCTGGCGCAGCCTGGGAAATGACGCCTGCCTCACCGAGGGCTACCCCGGCGCCGCGCCGGACGGCCTGCCGCTGCTGGGCACGATTTCTTCGGGCCCTGACATGGCCGAATCCTGTCTCGCCATCTACCGCCTGGTGCTTGGCCGCCGGGAGAACTACCGGCCGTGGGGTCACTACATCGTGCTCGAGGACCACCCCGAACACAAGGTCAAACGCATCGTGGTGGACCCCGGCCAGCGGCTCAGCCTTCAGCTGCACAAGCGCCGGGCCGAGCACTGGCTGATGATCGAGGGCGAAGGGCTGGTGACCCTGAACGACGACGAGTTCCTCGTCCGGGCCGGGGAGGCCATCGACATCCCCCGGGAGGCCCGGCACCGGGTACGCAACCCCGGTGACGTGCCCTGCGTATTTATAGAAGTGCAGACCGGCGACTACTTCGGCGAAGACGACATCGTCCGCTTCGAGGACGATTACGGGCGGAGCTGCTGAGCGCACCCGTTCTGGAGCGACCCATGTCCGACTCTTTCGACCCGCAAAAAGACCTGGTGGCCGTGATCATGGCCGGAGGCTCGGGCACCCGCTTCTGGCCGCTGAGCCTGCCCTCGAAACCCAAGCAGTTTCTCACCCTGTTCGGCGACCGGACCATGCTCCAGCTCACCGTGGACCGGCTCTCCGGCCTGGCGCCGCCGGAGCGCACCCTGGTGCTGACCAACGGCCGGCACGCCGGACTGGTCCGCCGGCAGCTGCCGCAAATCCCGGCGGCCAACGTCATCGGCGAACCGGTGGCCCGGGACACCGCGGCGGCGGTGGCGCTGGCCACCGTGCTCTGTGAAGCCCGTTTCGGCGACCCGGTGATGGCCGTGCTCACCGCCGACCACCTGATCCAGCCGGTGGAGCTCTTCCAGCAGACCCTGCTCTCCGCCGCCCGCGCGGCCAGCGAGAGCGGCGCCCTCTACACCTTTGGCATCACACCGGCCTACCCGGCCACCGGCTACGGCTACCTCGAGGCCGGCGAGCCGCTGGCCACCGGTGACGGGATCGATCACTTCCGGCTGGCCAAGTTCCGCGAAAAACCGGACCAGGAAACCGCCCAGGAGTTCGTCGCTTCGGGCCGTCACAGCTGGAACAGCGGGATGTTCGCCTGGCGCACCTCGGCCATCAGCGCCGCCATCCGCACCTTCCTCCCCGGCCATGCCGAGCGGCTGGAGCCGCTGAAGGCATCGGACGGCAGCTCGGCCTGGGTCACCGACCTCCTTGCCGCCTTCGAGCCGCTGGAAAAAATCTCCATCGACTTCGGCGTGATGGAGAAGGCCGACGACGTGCGCATGGTGCGGGCCGCCTTCCAGTGGAGCGACGTGGGCGGCTGGCTGGCCCTGGAACAGTTCCACCAGCCGGACGCCGACGGCAACCGGGGCACCGGCCGCATCCGCGCTCTCGACGCCGGGACCAACGCCGTGTTCTGCGAGGACCCGGAGGAGATGGTGGCCCTGGTGGGGGTCAGCGACCTGGTGGTGGTCCGCTCGGGCAAACGCACCCTGGTGACCAGCCGCACGGCCACCGAGCAGGTCAAGAAGCTGGTGGAGCGGATGCAAAACGAGGGGGAGCTGGAGTAGCACAGCTCACCGTGCACTCATCGACAGCCGTGTCCCCCGACGCCGGATAGGGCGGCTGATTGTAGGGCACGGGCGTGACGTCCTCGGCCGCCAGGGTGAAGGTGTTGACCCCGACCAGCGAACCCAGGGCCGGAAAGCTCTGAACCCACGACGCCACGTAACTCTCCCCCGGAGCCATGTTGGTGAACCCGGCCCGCCAGCTGGGGTAGTTGGCCCCATTGGCCAGGGCGACGTCGATCCGCCCGGCCAGGCGCCGGATCTGCCCGTCATAGCGGTTGGAGAGGGTGACGGTGAAGAGGGATGAGAACGGCAGGATCCCCGAACCGGGGCTGCAGGCCAGCGACCCGCCGATGGTGAAGAGCCGGCTCAGCCCGGGGAATGAGGGGGCGAAGCGCCGGGCCTTGAAGACATGGGCCGGGGCGTTGTAGTCCCACTGGGTCACCATGGCCGTATCCACCTCGAAGATGTAGTTGCTGTCCCCCTCGCAGATCAGGGTGTTGCCGTCGGGCAGCCGCTCTGCGCCGGAGATCCCCGATGAAAAGAAAGAGGTGGGGGGCGAAGCTGTGTAGACCCAGGTCTGTGCCGCCGGCAGATAGGCCGAGCCGGGCGTGTACGCATAGTTGCCGCTGCCGTCCACCGGCGGTTCGATCTCGTCCACGGTGGAGTAATTCCCCTCCGGCCGCCCGGGACCGTTGTTGAAGACGAGGATGTTTCCCGCCCCCGGGCAGTCGCCGGCGATCCACTGGGCATCGTGCTGGCCGAAGAACTTGCGGTCCGCCTCCGAACCGGCATCGTAGGCCTGGGGGTTGCCCCAGCGGTAGAGGATATCGCCGCCCCGGCCGCTGTTGCCGCCGCTGTGTCCGGCCGCCTCGGCCGTGGTGGTGCTGTGGTCGATGACCCAGACCTCGTCGAAGTTGTGCACGCTGACCACGATCTGGTCGAAGGTCTCGTTGTAGGCCACCGAGTTGATGTGGGTCCAGTCGGCCTGGGCCCCGGAATCGACGTGGTTGAGGTTGGCCAGTTCCGGGTGGTCGGCCACCACGCCGTAGTTGTCCATTGCCGGGTCATGGTCCTGGACCAGGTGGTCCCAGACACGCCACTCCCAGACCACGGTGCCGCCGGTGGCGCCGTCGGGCTGCACCTCGATGATCGTGTCGGGCCAGAGAACGTTGTCGATGATCCACGCCGGGTTGCGCCCGGCGTCCTCCGCCTCCTGCCGACTCTTCAGCTCCCAGGCCACGATCAGCACGTTGCCGCTGGGCATCATCTCCACGTCGTGGTGCTGGCAGTGCGAAGCGGTGGAGTACTCATAGCTCCAGGCCGTGGAGCCGTCCCAGTCGATGAGCATGATCTGCCCGCCCGACCCGCCGGCGCTGAACGTCGGGTTGCCCAGCCGCCCGCTGCGCAGCACGCTGCCTTCCTCGAGGAGGTAGGCGGCCAGCCCCGGGTTGTAGGGCGAGGGCCAGCTGTGCACCTCGGCGCCGTCCATGTCGACAAGCAGGGTGGTGGTGGAGTTCATCGGCGCCACCAGGGTGTATCCGTCAAAGGGGTCAGCCACCAGGGCTGCCGGCGTCAGCAGGATGAGAAGGACCAGCAGTGACCGGAACAACACTCTCGAATTCATCGGAAAAAACTCCTTCTGCCGGCAGACAGCAATGCGGCGCACGGCGGGGAAAAAGACATCCCTTTCAATATAGGTCCGCCGTGGCGATACGCGCCACAACATCCCCCTGAAAAGCCCCCGCAAGCGGGCGGTGTTTCAACGCATTGGACAACCCGGGGGGAGAAACGCCGCATCAGAGGCTGAACAGCAATACCCCCAGACCGGCCAGCAGGCAGTAGGGCGCGAAGAGGTGGAGCTTGCCCCGTCCGACCACCCGCATCAGGATGCCCAGGGAGAAGAACCCCACCGCAAAGGAGACCGTGGTGCCGATGAGTATCGGCAGCGGCGCGAAGTCGGCCAGGCCGTCCAGCACCAGGTGGAGCAGAGCGGCGCCGATGATCGCCGGGATGGAAAGGAGGAACGAGAAGGTGCCGGCCATCCGGCGATCGAGGCCGAAGAGCAGTCCGGCGGCGATGGTGGAACCGGAGCGGGAGATGCCGGGGATGATGGCCAGCCCCTGGACCGTGCCGATGGCCAGGGCGATAGCGGGGCTGAATTGACGAGCATCCTCCCGGCGGGGCTCGGCCGCCCGGGTCAGCCAGAGCAGCACGCCGGTGGCCGCCAGGATCAGTCCGGTGACCATCAGCATCCCGCCGGCCATGGAGAGCGAGGAGAACAGCTGGTCAGCGTAGGTCTGCAGACAGATGCCGATCAGTGCCGTGGGCACCGACCCGACGGCCAGCAGCATGGCCATCCTGAATCCCGGCTCTTCGGCAAAAAGCCTTGAGAACCGGGCCTCCCCTCTCAGCAGCCGCCGGCACCCCGAAACCGCCGCCCCGTTGATGTCGCCGATCTCCCGCCGGAAGAAGATCACCACCGCGGCAAGCGTCCCCAGGTGGACACTGATGTCGAAGGCGATCCCCGGCTCGGAGAGCCCGAACAGCTGCTGAAAGATCACCAGGTGGCCCGAACTGCTGATCGGCAGGAATTCGGTAAGGCCCTGGATCGCGCCCAGAATGATCGCCTGCAGCAGTGTCATTGTTTCACGCAGTTCCCCGGCTCATCAGGCACATCGACCCGGCTCACCGGGAAATTCTATCCGGCATGACGGGGCCGCCCGCGCCTCTCCCTCCCCACGGCATCCACCGGGCGGAAAATCAACGCGGCCTCTGTAACCAATCGGCCCGGCAATCATCTTATAGGGTGACGAGCGGACAGTATACACCGGCGGGCCAGGGGAACAGGCTGATGCCGGGTGAATCGGTGCCGTCGTCACAACAGCGAAAAACACGTGATGAGTGTTCCCTCAGAGGGAACAGGCCCCATCTTCGGTTTTGGAGGAGAGACCGGAGCCGGGGCTTTTTTTGCCCCGGCCCGACACATAAATGGATTGTGCCGGAATTTCGGATAATCGTATATACTGTTTGTCTGTGAACGACAGCCTCCACACTGGCCAACAGGGAGGAGCCGTATGAAGGGTGTGATCTGCCGGCGCCATGTGATGGCCCACCCGGTGACCGTTATCCAGAGCTTTGGCTGGCAGGTGTTTTTCCGAGCCCTCACTGCCGGCCGCAACCGCACCTTCCTCTCCATCGTCGCCCCCACCCTTCATCGCGCCTCAGCCCCGGCCACCATCTCATCCTTTATCGAGCAGTGCGTGGCCCTGGAGCTTCGCGCCGGCGAAGTATACCGCCGCCTGTCACAGCGTTTCATCGCCTCGCCATCGCTGACCCGCTTTTTCGATACGTTGGCCCGGCAAGAACAAGACCACGCCGAACTGCTGGAATTCTGCCGCGGCCTGGCCAACGACTCAAGCTGGGGGGATGATGAGGTGGCTGACTGGCGGGACGTGGTCCAGCGGCTGGAGAAACGGATGTCCGAGGTGGAGAGCGGGCTGCATCGCCAGACAGACCCCTTCGAGGCCCTGAAGCTGGTGATCGAGATCGAAGGGTCGGAGATCAACAGCATCTTCCGCGGGGTGGTGTCGGCCACGGACAACGAGTTTGTCCGCACCTTCCAGATGTTCCAGAACGCCGAAGCGGAACACCTCGATTACATCTGCAACGAGATCCCCGGCCTGGAGATCGAGCTGTCCGACGCCTGTGCCGACCTGCGCTCCCGCCACAACTGACAGTTCTGACCTGTCATGGTACAGGTCAGAACTGTCATTGCGAGCCGGGGCAATCCCCCCCACCCTCGGGCAGCGGCTCCTCGGGCAGCCGCACCGCCTCCGGCACCCGGTAGGTTTCCAGGATCTCTTTCGTTGCCTGGTCAAACGTCGCCGCGTCGAGCACCACCACCTCGCGGCCGGAATCGGGCGCCAGACGAAAAACCTGGAATCCGCCCGATGGAGCGGCAAGACCCTGCACCACGTCCCGGATACTGCTCACCGGGCGGCCGTTGACCTCTTCGATCACCACGTCCCGGAGATCCTGGTAGCCCACGTTGTACTCCGCGGGCAGGGTCGCCGTGATCAGCACGTAGCGCCGCCGCTCCCTGGTCTGGCCACTGCGGTTCAGGTTGTAGCGAGTGCTCAGCCCAATCGGTGCGCTGTCATCCCATTCGGCTCCCCAGGTGCCGAGATAGGGCAGGTCCAGCTCGCGGATCACCAGACCACCAGCCACCACGTACGGCGGCGGGCCATCGCGACGGGCGGGGATCAGGTCGAGGGCCGCCGGGTACGTCCGCAAGGAGATCGACACCGTCAACTCCTTGCCCTCCCGCAACACCAGCGCCTCAACCGTATCCCCCGGCCGGTAGCTCTCCACCAGGAGGTGGCTGAATTTCAGCCGGCCCAGATGGGGATGGTTGTAATAACCCTCCGAATCGATTGGGTTCCCGGCCAGTTCCAGCAGGATGTCCCGAGGCTCGAGAACACCGCGGGCCGACGTGCCCCAGGGCACCTCGCGGATCAGGACGCCGCGAGGCTCACCCTGCTGACCGAGGAACTCGGCCAGGGCCCGGTCCTCGTTGACCTGCCAGCTGAGCCCCAGCGAAGGGAAGCCAGCCAGCGGTCCCTGCTCCCGCGCCCGGTCGAAAAACGCCCGGAGCAGCTCCACCGGAATGGCCCGGCTGCGCTGCTCCTTCTGCGAGACGGTCAGGCCCACCAGCGAACCGTTGGCAAAGACAGGCTCGCCCCAACCGCCGCTGCCCATATCGGTGCGCATGTGCAGGAACGCATGATCCAGCCGGCCGCCCCAGCTCCGCTCCACCATGATGCCGATCACCCGGGAGGAGGCCGATTCCAGTTGCTGGCCGCTCCAGCGAACGGAGCGCAGGACACCCGCGGTGGGCGTGCTCTCGGCCAGGGGGACCGATTTCAGGCTCTTCAGAATCTCCTGGTCCTCGATCACCAGCAGCGCCAGGTTGATGTCCGGATCAACGCGAACCACACGGGGTTCCACCGGCCGGGTCCGCCCGAAGGTGACCAGCCGGATCAGTGTGGCCTGATCCACCATCTGGGCCGTGGTCAACAGGTGCGCCCCGTCCACCAGCACCGCCGCGGCGGTGCGGTGCTTGGGGATCATCTTGGCCCACGGCCGGTCCTCGTCCCATTCCTGGTAGGTTACGTCGAGACCCACCACGCTGTTCTCGTACTGCGCGACGCTGTCGTTGTCAGCCACCACGGTGTCAGCCACTACGGTGTCAGCCGCCGCGGGGAGAACCAGGGCCAGCAGGAGGACGAACCACAGCACCGGCATGCCTTTGCTATTCATAGGTTGCGGTCCTCCTCGATCCCGTAGCGCTCCAGTATCTCCTGGTGCGCATCCTCGGCCTTTTGTCGATCAAGCACACTGAAGCGGCCGAGGTGGGAGAACTCGATGAGGTGGAATTCTCCCTGGTGGTTTTCCAGGCTTTCCACCAGGTCGTCCATGCCCCTGATCTCCTGCCCGTTTATCCGCTCCACAACCAGGTTGCGGAACCAGGCCATATCGACGTTCACCGGATGATCAAGCCGGCGCAGCAGCACCACCCGCTCCTGGAGCTGGACCCCGGGCTCGAAAAGCGGCCGGATGAAAAACTCGTGAATCAGGTTGCGGTCCGCGCGAGCGAGCCACGCCGCCCCATAGGTCTTGAGCGTCTCCCGGTCCAGCGGCACGAAGATCAGGCCGCCGTAGATGTAGTAACGCGGGTACTGGTCGTAAAGATTGCCCCGGGTGTCGCCCGGCGCGTAGGCCTTGAGCGGAACGTCGATGTCCCGGCGGGTCCCGCCCTGCAGAATACGCAGCGGGATCGACTCACCGGTCTGCCGGCGGTCCACCAGCATGCCGAAGGGCACCCGGCCGTCGCCATCGGACACCGACCCGTCATTGGCCACCGTTCGACCGTCCACGGCCAGGATAACGTCCCCCTTCCCGATCAGGCCCTGGGCGCTGGACCCGGCATGAACATAGTTGACCCGCACACCGGTCTCTCCGTCATCCATGCCGGCCCAGGTCCGCAGCGCCGGATTCTCCATCTCGGCGGTGTCCACGCCCAGTTCGGGATACCCGTCGTAGCGCCCGTCCGTCACGTCGCTGAGAAAACGGTTGATCACCCCCGGGGGATGAAGAACCCCACGTTCTCCTGACGCATGTCGGCCTGAAAAGCCACGCCCACGACCTGCCCGTCCTGAACCACCGGCCCGCCGCTGTTGCCGGGGTTGATCGCCGCGTCGGTCTGCACCGAGAGGTGCAGGTCCATCCCGGAGTGCACGTAGAGTGTCTGCTCGATACGGGACACCACTCCGCGGGTGGAGGAGATCTGCGTGCCGCCCGCCGGGTAGCCGAGGGTGGTCACCGTACTGCCCAGGGTCGGCAGGCCGCCGATTTTCAGCCGGGCCACGCCTTCCAGCACCCCGGGGTCCGTTGGGCGAACCAGGGCCAGGTCGCAGTCGTGGGCCACGTGCACCACCTCGGCGACATAGGGTTGCGGATCGTTGTGGATGAAAAGCACCAGCAGGCGGGAGTCGCTGATCACGTGGGCATTGGTCATGATCAGGCCGCCCTCGATGACAAACCCCGACCCCGAGCCCTGGGCCACGTCGGTCACGTCCCAGGGGGAGTACCAGTTGCCGCGCTGCGAGTAGTTGACGATGCGCACCACCGATCCCTCCAGCCCCTGGGGGGCGGCGACGACGACGGGCGCCGCGGCCAGGGCGAGGGCCAGCAGGACGGCGAACAGGGATATGAACAGTTTCGACACGTGTACCTCCGGGAAGTGGTCAATCCGGCCGCGACATTCAGTTCTCAGGTAACAATACCAGATACGGGCGGTCGCGTTCAGCCATCCGGCAAAAAAATCAGGGCACCGGCGGCACTCGTGCGCTGCGTCAAACCCCTCGTCTCGCGCCTCTTCCTGCCGGTATGGATATTGCGTCGTCTGGTTCACGTGGGCCAGGATCCCGGCGTTTGTCCGGTCAGCGACCGGAAAATTGCGTCAACTGTGCGCCCCGGGGATCGTTCATCCGGAAAAGGGGGGTTCCATTTTTTCGTTGCCTCTACACATAATAAGGTATTACCTTATTATGTGTAGGAGGCGCCGCGATGAAGAACCTGACCCTCGCCATCGACGAGGACCTGCTGATGACCGCACGGAAACTGGCCCTGGACCGGAACACCTCGGTCAACCAGCTGATCCGGGAATATCTGCAAAGCCTGGTGGAGGAAGACCGGAAGCGCCGGGATGCTCTGGATCGCCTCAAATCATGCATGGCCCGCGGGATTCTCGAGGCGGGAGACAAGCACTGGACGAGGGACGAACTCCATGAGCGATGACCGACCGGCCTTCGTTGACACCAACATCCTCGTCTACGGTTTCGACCGCTCGGAGAGCCGCCGCCGGCACCTGGCGGCGCAGCTGATCGAAGGGCTCGCGGCGAACAACCGGCTCCGCCTGAGCACCCAGGTCCTCCAGGAGTTCTTCGTCACCGTGACGAAGAAGATCAAGCGACCCATCCCGGCGGCCAAGGCCCTCGAAGTGATGGACGATCTCGCTGTCTGGCCGGTCTTCCTCATAGACTACGAGGCGATTCGGGAAGCGGGGGCGATCTGCCGGAAACTGAAGCTCTCCTACCGGGACACCCTGATCCTCGTCGCCGCAAGGCGCTCGAACGCTGAAATTGTCTATTCGGAGGATCTCAATCACGGACAGACGATCCACGGCGTCCGGATCCTCAATCCATTCGTTTAGCCATCAAGACTTCGAACCATTAAAAAAACGGGGCGCCGGCGGAGGTGTAGACCTCCGGCGCCCCTTCTATTGCCTTCCAGACATGGTCTTGATATGAACACTGCAGGGCTACCTGCCCAGCAGACCGATACGCGTTTTCGCCGTCCTGGCCAGATCGAGGGCCGCGTCCACCTTTTCAGTGGAACCTCGGCCCTCATCCGTCACCGAAGAACTCCTCCATCCAGAGCTGAAAGGTCAGTGTTTCCCGTTTCTCGTTGAGCAGG
>JAQAZP010000369.1:0-4026 GCA_032127265.1 Acidobacteriota bacterium | reverse complement strand
TTTCTTTTCCACGCGTCCGGCGGGTTGAGATTAGTAAAACGCCGGACCAGGAAAAAACATGAAAGAACACGCACACGCGCGGCGCGCCCGCAGCGGTCATTCCGCCCCTCAACCACAGTCCCCGTATCGCAACGGCGTTTTTGGCGCCCTGATCCCGCAACTTCAGCGCGCCGTTGCCGCCGAGGGATACGTCACCCCCACCCCAATCCAGCAGAAGTGCATTCCGCCCCTGCTTGACGGGCGGGACATCATGGGCACCGCCCAGACCGGAACCGGAAAGACCGCGGCATTTGCCTTACCGCTATTGCAGCGGCTGGCGGGAGACTCCCGGCAACTGCGCAAGGGAACTCCCCGGGCCCTGATTCTCGCCCCCACCCGCGAGCTGGCGGCACAGATCGGGGCGAGCATTCAGACCTATGGACGGTTTCTGCGTCTCGACCACACCGTAATCTTTGGCGGGGTGAGCCAGTTTCACCAGGTCAAGGCCCTGAACCAGGGGGTCGAAATCCTCGTGGCCACCCCCGGGCGGCTGCTCGATCTGATGCAGCAGGGGTATATCCACCTCGAAGAGGTGGAGGTCTTCATCCTCGACGAAGTGGACCGCATGCTCGACATGGGATTCATGCCCGACATCAAGCGGGTCCTGGCCCACATCCCGGCCCAGCGCCAGACCCTGTTCTTCTCGGCCACCCTGGCCCCGAAGATGGAGGCCCTGGCCCACACCATGGTTCACAATCCGGTGCGGGTGAAAATCTCGCCTGAAAAACTGGCGGTGGAGCGCATTGCGCAGAAAGTGCTGTTCGTGGGCAAGGCGAACAAGGATGCCCTGCTGGTCTCCCTGCTGGACGATAGCAAGGTCAACAAGGCCCTCATCTTCACCCAGATGAAATATGCCGCCAACCGGGTGGTGAAGAAGCTGTCCACCGCGGGCATCGAAGGTGCGGCGATCCACGGCAACAAGAGCCAGGCTGCCCGAACCAGGGCGCTGGACGGGTTCAAGCAGGGCCAGTTCCGTGTGCTGGTGGCCACCGACGTGGCGGCGCGGGGCCTGGATGTGGACGACATCACCCACGTGATCAACTACGACCTGCCCATGGAAGCCGAGACCTATGTGCACCGCATCGGGCGCACCGCCCGGGCGGGAGCAGGCGGCGATGCCATTTCATTCTGCTGTGCCGAGGACCGGGCCTATCTGCGGGATATCGAACGCCTGCTGGGCAAGCCGGTGCCTGCCGAGATGGGACACATCTATCACAGCGACGAAGCATACCGTTCCCTCGAGCCGGCCCCGAAGAACTTTGGCCGCGGCATACGCGACCATGGTGGCGACCAGGCAAAGCCTGCCGGGCGGTCTGGCGGCCGGCCGGGCGGACGGCCGGGTGGACGGCCGAACGCACGTCCGGGTGGACGGCCGGCTGGTGGGCCGGGCGGATATGCCCAGGGCCGTGCCGCCAGCCGTCGCCGTCGCCGCCGGAGCTGACCTTCCGGTCTGCCGACACATCCCAAGCCGATGCTATAATGCCCCACACTGCGGCCGGCGCTGCTGCGCCTGGTCCGGTGTGGGAGGTCGGCCATGTTCATCACCGGGATCGGCATCGGCGAAAACGGAACCTACTGCCCCCGTCTGTGGGACGAAGCCTTCATCGACGAGCAGGGCAGGGTCTATACCTGCTGCCACTGTCTGCCCGAAGTGCTGGGCAATATCTACGATCAGACACTCCGTGAAATAAGCAACAACGAGACGATCCAGCGGCTGCGCCGGGACTCCCTGGAGGGCCGGCTGGCCTGCTACCGCAACTGCACCCTGCTGGACAAGAGTGCGGTCCTGGAGCGCAAGCAGCATCTCGAGATCGACTACGGCGAGCTGAAGCGGCTGAAGCTGATGTTCGGCGAGGCCTGCAACATCGAGTGCATCATGTGCTGGCAGGACAGCAAGAATACCCTGTCCCTCGATTTCGAGAAGCTGTCGCAGAACCTCGACCTCGAACCGTTCACCAGCATCGAGATCCAGGGGGGCGAACCGCTCTTCATCCCTTCAGCCAAAGCTTTCTTCGACCATGCCTCGGCCCGGGGCAAGAAGATCTCGTTCCTGACCAACGGGACGATGGTCAGCGAGGAGTGGGCGGAAAAGATCGCCCGGCACTCGGACTTCGTCTACTTTTCACTCAATGCGGCCACAAAAGAGACCCACGAACTGGTCAATGCCGGCTCGCGCTGGGAGCGGGTGCTGGAGTGCATCCAGCGGGTGCGGCAGGCCCGGGAGCGGCTGGGCACGGAGCTGAAGATCTGGGGCCACATGACCATCGTGCGGCAGAACCTGGAGGAAGTGGATCTCTTCATCCAGCGCTTCCCCGAACTGGGCTTCGACTCCATCGATTTCGGTATCGACGCCCCGGTGACCCGCTACCTGCGGGTCCACTTCCTGCGCAAACGGGCCCTGCGCCGCCGGGTCCGGGCCGCCCTGGAGAAGAGTTCTCGTCGCACTTCGATAAATGATCTGCGCCTCAGAATCCTGGGGCTGGCCTGACGGCAATTATTGGAGGTGTCCTGATGCGCTGGTGTGAAAAAGTTCCTCGATTCATGACCCTTGCTGCCATCGTCATTCTGATGGTGCCGGTTGCCGTGGATGCCGGTGATGACTCGAGGTTCATGCTCGAGCTCGAGGCCGGACCTGTCTGGCAGACCTCGAACGATGTCCAGATACCCAACTCCGAGGCCGGAACGCGATTCTCGCTCGAGGAACTGGCGGGTCGGGGCCCCTGGCCTGCCGGCCGGGTCTATTTCACCTGGAACATCAACACGCGGCACGGTCTGCGTCTGCTGCTGGCGCCCCTCACCTATACCGAAACCGGGACCTTTGGCGAGCCGGTGGAGTTTGCCGGCAAGAGCTTTGAGCCGGGCGCGCCCACCGATGCGACATACAAGTTCAACTCCTGGCGATTATCCTACCGCTACCGGTTCAAGGATGGTGAGCGGTGGAAGCTCTGGGTCGGTTTCACCGCCAAGATCCGTGACGCCAAGATCGAACTGCGGCAGGGGGACACCACCAGCAAGGACGACGATTTCGGTTTTGTGCCGTTGCTGCACCTTGCCGCCGACTGCCGGATGACCGAGCGCTGGCACTTCATCGCCGACCTGGACGGGCTGGCTGGTGGTCCCGGCCGGGCCATCGATCTCGGCCTGAAGTTCGGCTACGACCTGAACGACCACTGGTCGCTGGCGGCCGGATACCGGACCGTGGAGGGTGGCGCCGATGTGGACGAAGTGTACAACTTCGCCTGGTTCAACTCGGCGGTGGTATCGGCGGTCTACCGCTTCTGACCGGCAGAGGATGATCCCTGCTTCACCACCACGCTGACCAGCCGGTGAAAGGGCTCATCAAAGGGCACCAGTCCCTTATCGAACATTACCCTGGTCCAGAAGCGGGCATGGCGCAGGTGCATCACTGCGTGCTGGGCGCTGCCGGGTCAGGGCCGCCCCACACAAGACCGCCCCCCACGATTCGTTCACGATCTGCACCTGCGGATCCTCGGGCAGACCTGAGGGCCGAGTCTTTCCGGTCAGGGCTCCATCAGCAGTTCCAGGTAAGCCGTCAGGTCATCGATCTTCATGCAGATGTGGTATTGCGCCTCCGGGTCGATGATCCAGTCGTCGTTCGGGTTCCCGTCGACGGAACCATCGGCCTTCGAACGGATGTCCTTGCGCAGTTTCTGAATCGCGCCCTGGTAACTCTGGTTTTCCAGCATCGAACGGATTGCCTTCAGTTTGTTGCTCAGAGCGTTTTTCCTCTGCTCCGGGTTTTTGATGAACGCGCTGTCCGGAAGGCCCATAATGTAGTCGTGAATATCCTGCAGGGCGCCGAACTCGTCGACCACGGTAACCGGCATCATTCCACTGCCCGTGCCGCCGTCATCGTCGAGAACCACCAGGGTGACCACATAGTCCCCGGGCGCCGTATAGGTGTGGTCCCCGCTGATCGTCCCGGTGGCGTCGGGCTCCTCATTCTCTTCGGTCACCGTTCCGTCG
>JAQAZP010000368.1:0-14817 GCA_032127265.1 Acidobacteriota bacterium | reverse complement strand
CCGCGGTAACGTTTGGCAAAACTGACCACGAACCGCAGGTTGGCTTCCACCATCCTGGTCAGGGCCTCTTCGTTGCCCTGCTGAATCAAAAGTCCCAGTTCCGTCTCCTGTTCAGCTGTGAGCTTGGAGACCCGGGAAATATCCCGCAGGTAACGCTTGAGAATCTCCGACTGTGAATCGTATTTTTTTGCCGGCTTCTCGTTCATTTCGCCCTGTGCGCATGCCCTGCGGATCCGTGGGGACAGCTGTGTCTGACAACGCGGCGTTACCCTGATTTCCGGCCTGACCGCCTGATCAGTCTCGCCGGTGGAACGCGAATCAACGCGTTGTCGACCTTTCGCTCCAAACCTTCATACTTCCTTTCGAATTCTGCCTGGAGATACTTGAGCAGTTCGAGCATTTCTCCCTGCAAAGATTCCATTTTCTCTTTCATGTTCAAAATAACGTCCACCCCGGCGAGATTGACCCCCATTTCCCGGGTCAGATTGAGGATCAGTTCCAGGCGCTCCAGATCGTCATCGGTATAGACCCGGGTATTCCCTTCTGATCGGGACGGGGTTATCAAACCTTCCCGTTCGTATAATCTGAGGGTCTGCGGGTGGACATCGAACCGCTCGGCTACTGCACTTATTAAATAATAGGTCTGTTTGCGCTTATTTCTGGGCATCGGACTCCATTCCGTTAACCGTCCTGGTGCCGCCGCCCCGCCTCCAGGCTATTATACGAGGCAGTACGGATACAGGCAACCTGGTTCATGGGAGATCGTCCCTGATTCCCTCCTGGGGATTTAGCCGGGAAAATTCGTGAATGATCTCTTTTGACCTTTCGTCGCCGATCGGGGGCAGAACGATCCGCACCTCAACATACTGGTGGCCGCGGACGCTGCCCCGTAAGGATGGAGCACCCTTGCCGGAAAGCTTGAACTTCTGTCCTGACTGGGTCCCCGGGGGAATCTTGAAGGTGGTGGCGCCGTCCACGGTGGGCACCTCCACCCGTGACCCGAGCAGCGCCTCCACGAGGGTTATGGGGAGGACGCAGTAGATGTTGTCTCCGCGGCGCTCAAAAAACCGGTGTGCGGCAACGCGGGTGATGATGAACAGGTCACCCGGGGAACCGCCGCTTCCCCCCGGTTCGCCCTTGCCGGCCAGCCGGATCTTTGAACCGTCGCTCACGCCGGCCGGGATACGGACACGAATTTTTTCGGAGTTGCCGCCGCGGTTCAGACTGATCTGGGTCGAGAGTCCGCTGATTGAGTTCTCGAAAGTGATGCTCATGGTGTATTGCAGATCGCTTCCGCGCCTCGGCGCGTTGGGCTGACGGCCCCCCCGGCCGAACTGCGAACGGCTGCCGAACATTTCCTCGAAAATATCGCCGAAACCGCCTTCACGACCGATACTGGAGAAATCGAAATTGTCGAAAATGGTGCCGTTGAAATCACCGCTTTGGGCGAAACCGCCGTCGGCGAACCGCGGTCCGAGGGTGTCGTATTTACGGCGTTTCTCCGGGTCGGAAAGCACGGAATAGGAGGCGGATATTTTCTTGAACCGCTTCTCGGCCTCCTTGTCCCCAGGGTTGAGGTCGGGGTGGTGCTTCCGGGCAAGCTTGCGATAGGCCTGCTTGATCTCCGAGGCCGACGCGCCCTTTTTCACACCGAGTATGGAGTATAGATCTTCGCTCATCCCTCTCCCCTGCCCCGGCGGCATTTCAGGGCACCGTGGCAAGCGGCGGAGCGGGGCTCCGCCTCATGCCACCGGCAGACCAGCCGGGATTGCCGCCGGAACCTTCGGCAGGAACTAGTTCTGCTTGTCGTCCATGTCCTCGTACTCGGCGTCGATAACGTCATCCTCCGAGGGGCCCGGCTGGGCCGCATCCTGTGCCGTGCCGGCGTCCCCCGGGGCCTGCTGCTCGGCGCTGGCCTGCTGATACATGATTTCGGCCAGCTTGTGCGACGCGGCGGTGAGCTGCTCGATACCCTGCTCAATCCCGGATTTATCACCGGTCTCCACGGCCTTTTTAAGATTTTCCACCGCGTCATCGATACTCTTGGCGTCGGCATCACCCACCTTGTCGCGGTGCTCCTTGAGGGTCTTCTCCGTGCTGTAGATCAGGGTATCGGCCCGGTTGTTCAGCTCCACCTTCTCCTGTTTGGTCCTGTCTTCCTCGGCGTGAACTTCGGCCTCGTTCACCATGTTCTCGATCTCGTCCTTGCTCAGGCCCGAGGATGAGGTGATGGTGATCTTCTGCTCCTTGCCGGTGCCCATGTCCTTGGCCGACACGTTGACGATGCCGTTGGCATCGATATCGAACGTCACCTCGATCTGCGGCACACCGCGGGGCGCGGCAGGAATTCCCACCAGGTGGAACACTCCGAGGGTCCGGTTTCCTTCGGCCATGGGACGCTCACCCTGCAGCACCCGGATTTCCACGCTGGTCTGGCTGTCCGCGGCGGTGGAAAAAATTTCACTCTTGCGGGTGGGGATGGTGGTGTTCTTCTCGATCAGCCTGGTGCAGACACCGCCCAGTGTCTCAATGCCCAGGGACAGCGGGGTGACGTCGAGCAGAAGAACGTCCTTGACGTCTCCCGAGAGGACGCCGGCCTGCACCGCGGCGCCGATGGCCACCACTTCGTCGGGGTTGACACCCTTGTGCGGCTCCTTGCCGAAGAACTCCTTGACCAGTTCCTGAACCTTGGGGATGCGGGTCGATCCGCCCACCATCACCACTTCGTCCACGGATTCGATTCCAGCGTCCTTCATCGCCATGCGGCAGGGACCCATGGTCCGCTGCAGCAGGTCTTCAACCAGCGTCTCGAACTTGGCCCGGGTCAGCTTGAGCACCAGGTGCTTCGGCCCGGACGCATCGGCGGTGATGAAGGGCAGGTTGATCTCGGTCTCCATTGCCGAAGAGAGTTCGATCTTCGCCTTTTCCGCGGCTTCCTTGAGCCGCTGCAGGGCCATCTTGTCTTTGCTCAGGTCAATGCCCTGATCCTTGACAAAGGAGTCGACGATCCAGTCGATCACTCGCTGGTCGATGTCGTCGCCGCCAAGATGGGTGTCACCGTTGGTGGACTTCACTTCGACAACCCCCTCGCCCACTTCCAGGATGGAGATGTCAAAGGTGCCGCCGCCGAAGTCGTAGACCGCGATGGTTTCGTCCTTGATCTTGTCCAGGCCGTAGGCCAGGGCCGCCGCGGTGGGCTCGTTGACGATCCGCTCCACGGTGAGACCGGCGATATGTCCCGCATCCTTGGTGGCCTGGCGTTGTGAATCGTTGAAGTAGGCCGGGACGGTGATCACCGCACGTTCCACCTTTTCGCCGAGATACTCTTCAGCAGCTGAACGCATCTTCTGCAGAATCATCGCTGAAATTTCCGGAGGCGAGTAGAGCTTGTCATCGATGCGAACCCTGGCGTCCCCGCTGTCGGTTTTCTCAACCTTGTAGGGCACTAGCTTGATTTCCTCGCTCACCTCGGCGTAGCGGCGGCCCATGAAGCGCTTGATCGATGAAACGGTGTTCTCCGGGTTGGTGATGGCCTGGCGTTTCGCTGCCTGTCCCACCAGCCGTTCGTCATTCTTGGTAAAAGCCACAACCGAGGGGGTGGTGCGGCCGCCTTCCGGGCTGACGATGACCGTTGGAGCACTGCCTTCCATAACCGAGACCACGGAGTTGGTGGTGCCGAGGTCGATTCCTATAATCTTGCCCATCGTTTAATACCTCCTCATTTCTTTCATTTTATCGGGTTTCGCCTCTCGTCCGCTCCGCGCATCGGAAAAGGCAGCCCGGTTTTACATCTGATTTAGTGCCTGACTCTTATAAGATATGAGTCTGTTCTTGTCAACTATATCTGTGTCGGAATCAGAAGAAAAATGATGGATGCGGGGAGAGCGAGATGGACAGAGCCTCGGAATTCTTAGCAAGGTCTTTCATTGCAAAGGTTAGGGCTTTAACCCATGGTGGTGAGGATGATTTGCCTGTATTGTCGAAATCTATCAGCACGATCTGCTGGCAATTTCCCAGGAGAAGACGTTTTTTCCCGTATGTTGTGGACAGGGATGGCCCGAGAAGTGCCGGTCATGGCTCGCTCTCTATCCCTTGCCCCGGCGGCTGGCTGCTCGAGGGCTCCTGAGCCCTGGGGTGTGCCATGAGAGTGAAATACTCTCCGCTGGCCCTGTAGGCAAAAAGCTCGCCACGGTTGTCGGTCAACTCCTCCAGATCGGCAAAACCGCTCTCTGTCAGATCCTTGAGCTGCAGCGGGTAGGCCCCGGTTTCCAACCTGTAAGCCTCGAGCTGCTGCACCACCAGGTGAAGCCGGGTCGTGTCACGAAGCATGATCAGGCGTGCGACCCGTCCGCTATCCGTGAGGTCACGAAAAAAGAAATTCAACGGATTGAGCTGCAGCCGGGGAACGGTGAATGCCAGGATGGCCGCGGCCGCCAGCCAGAGCAGTGCCGCCCCTGCCATCCGGGGAGCGTTTCTCTTCCCCACCGGACCATTGTTCAGCCTGCCGGCGCTACTGCGCCCGTCGCCGGATGGAGTGATCATGCCCAGGCCCAGCAGGTTGCAGAGTATGCTGGCTGTGTTGAAGTCGTGGGTCGGAGCGATTTCCTGGATATCGGCCACTGTTCGCACGCCGTCAACCAGATCGTAAATCCTGAATTCTTCATCGGACATCCGGATCACGTTGCCCTCGGCCTGTTCGATGCCATCGGCGTCATCATTCACCACCACCTGGCCGCCCACGGGGGCCCGGCTGAACACCAGGTCGAGGGAACGGATCTTTCGTTCCAGCAGCGGCCATTCATCCAGCATCCGCACCCCTTCCATCAGCACTGTTTCAGAGTGGATGGGAGTAAGATGTTCGCGATCAAAATCGATTTCCGCTTCCTGGATAAAGCTGTATTCCCCGTCCTGCCAGCGGAACACCGGATAGATGATCTTTTCCACCTGCAGCTGGAGCGCCTGCCGTACCTCGTCAACGGAGACCGACTGCTGCTGGAGCAGCACGATCCACAAACGCTCCAGGGTCTGGCGCTGGGTCTGCCGCGCATCTTCCAGCTGGTCGGGGGTACAGTGTCCCCACTTCATCAGTACCGAGGCCACCCGTTCTTCCAGGCGGTGCTGCGCAGACTCCGCCGAGACGATTGTACCCTGAACAAAACTGATGCTGACCATGTCCTCGGACCCGTGAAGATTGAGCACTCCGGTCTTTCGCTGGATGCCGATCAACTGCAGGATGTCAGCGAGGGAGAAATCCTTCAATGTGCCTTTGAGCGCCATCAGATGCCCTTTCCCCTCTTTCCCGGAATTCCGGAAGTCTTGTTCAAGGTATCCATGGACTGCCAGTCGCCATGGCGCAGGGATCTGACCAGCCAGGTGAGCAGGTTCAGCGACCAGAGCAGGATGGCCAGGCCTCCGGCCACCAGCAGCAGCGGGTCGAGGTTCCATGGTGCTGCCCGCAGCCCGATCCGGGGCAGGAACAGGGGCAGGGAAAGCAGCACGGTGACGAGAAAAACCCAGCTGCCGGCAAGGGTCATGCCGGAGATGGTCTTTCCGCGGCGCAGGTTCACCAGCCCGGGCATGATGATAGTGCATACCCCTTCCCTGATTATCTGCCACCGCCGGTGTCGGCCGATCTGGCTCAGCTTTCGTTTTCGGATATCCGGGGATACGCCGCTCATCCGTGAGCCCAGATGGGTGCACTGCTGACAGTCTTTCTGCTTCATGGGGTCGGGGCCGCAGAGGCGGCAATAGGCCCGGCCGCAGGAACGGCAGAGCCCGATCTCCTCGTGCCGGTTGATCCAGCCCAGCAGAACCCCGGCCAGTGCCGAAAACATGGCTGCGGCAAGGAGAATCAGTATTGTGCTATCCCGGCCCGTGGTATCTTTTCTGGGGGACAGCACTCCCGGGCCGGAGAAATGGCGGCCGGCATTGTGGCGCAATGAGTCCCAGGTAAGTTCCCAGAGGAAGGTATCAGGAATCTGGTGGTCCAGTGTCTTCAGACCCCGGGATTCCTCGTTGATCAGCTTGCTCATGGCCAGGGGGGCCAGACGTTGGGCTCTGCTCAGTGACTGATCCGAGTGGTCGAAGTCATACACCTCGAACTGGGCGCTGCTCAGGTTGAAATAGCACTCGGCGTATTCCGGCCAAACGTCGACGGCTTTGCGATAGTGCTGGATGGCCAGGTCGAACTGGTTCAGCGAAAAATAGATATTGCCCATGTTGTTCTGGGCCATGGGATAGAGATAGTGATAGACCGGTATGGCCGCGTAGCGCAAGAATGCGGCATCATAGCGTCCCATCCTTTTCTGTATCGAAGCCGCGAGGAACCGGCGTTCCTGGTCGTAGTTCAAGTGGCTCGCCGGATCTGACGCTCCCTCGTCTTCCTCGATCAACGCCTCGCCCCGGGGAGACAGAAGGTTCTGCCCCAGGGCCTCGCTGAGCAAATGAAGTTCGCCGGTGTTCATGTCCCGGAAGGTGCTTACCACCGTGTCCACCGCCGGCATGAGCAAGGCCAGAATGAAAAGGGAGAGCACGGCCAGCAACCGCTCCACTCGCGTGGCAAAGCGCAAGAGGACCGTCGTCCATCCGAAAAACACCCAGAAGGGACCGAGCAGGAAAAACAACGGGGCCAGAAAGAGGCACCAGCTGAAGACCGGTATCAGGGATCCGGGCATCCGCTCGCGCCAGCTTTCATATACCGAGTGACGGAAGAATTTCTGATAGCGGGCGGCCAGTGCCAGCTGGAGCAGACAGACCAGCACCAGCAGGGTAAAAAGAATGACCAGGGCCATGTTGACCAGGAACGTCAGCGCCGGCCAGAAGGTATCGGTGATTGCTCCCAGGGAGGATGTGAGGTAGCCGGGGACCTTGAGCGGACTGCGGCCGATGCAGATCTCCGCTTGTGCCGATAGGGCCGGGATATGGTGTGGATCAAGCTCCAGGGCCGCATCAAGACTCCGAAGTGCCTGCTCCAGGTGCTGGCGTTGCATCATCAGATAGGCTTCATGGACCAGGTTGGCTTCCATGCCGGACATCGATCGATATCCCTGGCGGTGCAGGCTTTCCAGGACCGGGGAGAGGCTCTGCGGTCCGGAGTCGAAATCATCTGTTTCCAGTATCTGGCTCTTGCGATCCTGCCACAGTCGTTCCACACCTTTGCGGTCATCGGACCGGGTGCCTGCTCGATGCTGGCCCGGGGCCGGCGGCAGGACATAGATATCACCCGATTCGGGCCGCTGCCCCGCCGTGGGATCACTCGCACGAACCGTGCCCCTGACTGGCGCCGCATTCTGGCCCTGCACCGCGGCCGGGACAAGGCACAGCGTGAAGGTCACACAGAGGACCAGATGGATCAGCAGGCGGGCCACCGGTTCCGGCGAATCATACCATCTTGCGTGGAAGGTCAATTCGTTCTAAACTCCTCTGCCCGTAACGGAAAACTCCATACCGCTCGTATCTGCCCCGGCAATCGCGGCCCCTGCCGCGCGGGAATCCCCGGGCAGAGTTCCGTTGCTGCAGGAGCAGAAACAGCTTTTGCACCTGGCTTCAATACTCTTTATCGGCGGGTCGAAAGAGGAAATTGATGAGTTTAAAAGCTTCTGAACAACGGCATGACCATCTCCTGGAACGGTTCCTCTCCCTGGTCTCCCTGGTCGAACGTCTCCGCGGTCCCGGTGGTTGCCCCTGGGACCGTGTGCAAACGGCCCGTGACCTTCGGACCTACATTCTCGAGGAGGTCTACGAAGTAATTGACGCAATCAATCGGCAGGACGCACCGGCACTGGAAGAGGAACTGGGAGATCTGCTGTTCCAGGTCCTCTTCATGGCCGATGTCGGTTCAGAAGCCGGGGCTTTTGATCTGGCCGGCGTGATGGCCGCGGTGGAAGGCAAGATGATTCGCCGGCATCCCCATGTTTTCGGCGATGCCGCCGCCGATACCCCCGACCAGGTGGTGGACCGCTGGAACAGAATCAAGACCGGGGAGCGGAGCAGCGGCGCCCGGGGGGACCACGGGGGCGGTGACGGGTATCTTGACGGGTTGCCCGCAACTCTGCCGGCACTCTACCGTGCGCACAAGCTGGCCACGCGCTCGGCCAGGATCGGATTCGACTGGTCCGATGCCCGGGGGGTGCTGGACAAGCTCGACGAGGAGCTGGAGGAATTCAGGGACGCGCTCGACAGCGGTGACCCTGCTCGGCAGCGCCACGAAATCGGCGATCTGCTGTTCACCGTGGCCAACCTCTCCCGGCACTGCAAGGTGGACCCCGAACAGGCGTTGATGGAATGCAACAATCGTTTTCGCCTCCGTTTTCACCGCATGGAGGCCTTGCTGGCTAGCGAGGGAATCACGCTGGAGCAGGCGACCGAGGAACAGATGGAGCTGATGTGGGAACGGGTGAAAAGCGAGGAAGAGGAGAACAACGGGGACAGTTTTCTCCGGCCGGAATCACGCGACTGAACACGACCGCTCATGATGGACCTCCGGCAAAGAGCAGGCGGTGACCGTCGGACACCGCGGTCAGCGCACCGTCGCGGCCAGTGCAGTGAATCCGCCGGCAACCGGCATTCCGCAACCGCTGGTCAAGAGACGGATCGGGGTGGCCAAAACGGTTGAAACGGCCGGCCGTGACCACCGCGGTTTCAGGTGCCACCAGGGTCAGCCATGGATCCGAGCTGGCCCCCGGGGCCCCGTGGTGCCCCACCTTGAGCAGTTGACACCCCGAGACAAGCCGGGAAAGCGGTGAGCTGAGCAGCATCTCTTCCCCTTCCGCTTCAAGATCGCCTGCGAAAAGCACCCGCACGGCGTTGTGACGCAATAGCAATACTAGGGAATTGTTGTTCGGCCCCGGGTCTGGATTTTGCGCTCGGCGGGCATGAACGTCCGCGGGCGGCGGATGAAGCACGATAAACTCAACCTCGCCCCAGCGCACCACCATCCCTCGGTGCAGCCTGAAAAGGCCGCTGCCACATTTTTGCGCGACGCGGAGCAGGTTCCGGACGGCGGGTAACCCGGTGGCCAGGCGCCTCCCGCAAAGGATCTGCCGCGGACGGAAATTGCCGGTCACCGAGGCCAGACCGCCGGCATGGTCCTGATGACCGTGACTCACCGCCAGTGCATCGATACTGTGCAGACCGCGGTGCCACAACGCCGGTGACACCGCCATCTCCCCCAGATCCAAACCGCCATCAGGCAGGGCGGCACCGCCGTCAAGGACCAGGGTTCGGCGGCCGGGACATTCAACAATGGTGGCGTCTCCCTGGCCGACATCGAGAAATGTCAGCCGCACCGTGCCGGCTGGAACCCCCTGAAGACCAACGGCAGCTGAAACCAGCAGCAGGCAGGGTGCGCTGCAGGTGAGGAGCAGGATCATCTTTCGCCGGCCGCCGGCCCGGTCACTCCAGGCGGCCAGGACGGCCCCGGCCAGCAGCAGGTAGTAGATGATGCAAACCGCCGGTGAAGGAGTGGGGACCCGAAATGAAAGCGGTGCTGTCAGCGCCGCCATCCAGCGTATGCAACCAAAGCCGAACTCCACGATGTCCGCCGTCGAGCCGCAAGCTGTCTCCAGGGGAAGGAAGAGGAATGCGGGCAGGATTTCGCAAAGCCCCCGGGTAGCCAGAAAGATCAGCCCGGCGGTGAGGGACAGCCCGAGAAGAGATCCGGCCGCCGGATTGATCAGCAGGGCCCCCGGTGTTGCCCGGTGGAACAGGGCCGCCTGAAGGGGTGCGATGCCCAGGAATACAGCGGCTGAAACAGCGAACAACCGCGACGGTAACCGGGCCGGCGTAAAGATCTTCCGGTGATCGATGAACACCGGGCCAAGGACCAGGATGCTGAAGGTGGCCACGAAGGAGAGTTGGAATCCGGCATCGTGCAGCATCAGGGGGTTGAGGAACAGGATGGTCAGCCCTGCCGCGGCGAGACTGTTTCCCGGCCGTGAGTGAAGGCCGAAGAAACCTCCGGAGAGATAAATCACCGCGGTGACCATGGCCCTGGTGATGGAGGGCGCTGCCCCGCACAGCTCGTGGTAAGCGACAAAAAACACGATCAGGAACAGACGGCGATACCTGATGGGCACCCTCAGACCGCAGAGCAGTAAGGTAAGGACCAGGCCCAGCAGACCGAGGTGCAGGCCCGAGATGGCCAGCAGGTGGCCTAATCCCGACGAGCGCAGGAGCTCAGTATCCTCATCAGCGATCCACCGCCGCTCCCCGATGAGGCAGGCCAGCAGCAGGGCCCCGCAGGGTTGGAGTCCGCCGTCCTCCGGTAGTGCGTATTGCGACCTGACCAGCCTTTCAACGTGTTGACGGACCGTCTGCGCCAGATCCCTTTCGCGAGAAGTGAGCGTCTGGATCAGCCGGGCGCTTTTCACTTTGGCGGTAAGTCGAATCCTGCGTGACGCCAGGTAGCGCTCGTAATCAAAAGACCCGGGATTCTGAAAAGCGGCGGGCGTGCGCAGGGAAGCAAAAAAGCGCACCTGTTGTCCCTCTGCCGGGCACGCGCCACGGGCTGTCTGACTTGATGCCGTGGGGTGACTGAGCCGAATGCGATACCCGCAGGGAACGGGTATCTCCCCCAAGCCCGTTTCGGCCAGTTCAAGGTCGACCAGAAGCACCGTATTGCGGGCGTCCACCGACGGCTGGCCGCGGATCCTGCCGGTGTACCATGCCGGCTGCCCTGTCGTGAGTATGGCAGCGTCTTCCTGGTCTTGCCGGTGCACGGCACTCGCCAGGGCTCCCTGCAGCAGGCCGCCTGACCCAGCCAGCACCAGTGAGCCAATGACCAGGCAGATGCCGTGAACACCGCGAAACCGGAGAGCCGCCGCTGCAGCGCCCAGCCCAAGCGGCAGCAGGATCAGGATGAATGGCCAGGTGGCGGTGGCCGGGAAAAGGGAGAGCTGCAGGGCATCAGCACAGCAGATTCCGGCTGAAAAGGCCAGCAACTGATGAATGAGAGGGCAACGGTTGAACATAGTCGGCCATTGCCCTGGCAAGGAGCATGCCATTGTATGCCAGGGCGCACCGGGCTGGATTTGTCACGCCGGTCTTCGGATCTGAAGTTTGAATAACGCAACCCCTGGTTTACGGTGCGTAAACCAGGCATGTCGATCGGATGGTCCGGCGGTCAGAGGGCGAAGAGGCTGATTTCAGGGAGGGAGAAGGACTGGCGAAGACGCCGGAGGGTCATCCGCTCCAGTGTGGTCTCGTAGAGCGCGGCATCCATGGTGGTCGCGATTTCACGCATTTCCGCATCACAGGTTGACCGAAGGTCGGCCATGGCGGCGGGGCCGACCTGGAGCAGCATCTGCGCCGTCACCTCGCGATTCAGCTGCTCCAGTTCGGATTCCGTCTGTTGCACGGTGAGCGGGAGATCGGCCGGTTCGGGGTTTTGATACTGCCGGAGCAGGGCCTGCACCGTGGAAACAGCCCGCAGCAAAACGGCTGCCATGGCGGAGTCCGAAAGCTGCCCCTGTGCTCGCTGGAGCCCCTGGAGCAGACGCTGCAACCCCTGCTCCACTTCCCTGTTCTCCCCGGGAACCCGATCCCTGGATACCGGCCCTCCGCCCACGGCCAGATTCCGGCTTTCCTCGAAAACCTGTCGAATGAATTCTTCGCAATAAGCCAGGGATACGGCCCGCTGACGGGAAGACGGCCGCTGTAATCGTTTTTCGAAATAGCGGTCGATGCCGCGGCAAACAATGCGAAGCGGAATCCCCTCCCGATGCCAACCGGCTGCCCGGTCCAACTCGCGGGGTGAAAGAATAAGCGGTCGGTCGCGCAGACGGATGAAGTGCGCTTCCACCGCCTGGAAATATTCCCGCTCCTCGGGGGTGAGCCGCACCGGCGGGTCCTGATCAGAAGGTGGTGTTTTTTTCATCGAGAACTTTCAGACCGTACAGCGTCAGGTGGGTGTCCTCGTGTTGGATCAACCTGGAATAGGGCACGATCTCGCCGGCCAGGCCGCCGGTGGCCACCACGTGAATCGCGGTTTCCCCGGTGCCGCTGTCCGGCCGATCCATCTCGTCCAGCAGGCGCTCCAGAATTCCGTCCAGAAGGCCAAGATACCCGTAAAATATGCCGGCCCTCATGCTGTCGATGGTATTTCGTCCAACAAGGGTCTCCGGACGGGTGAGTTCGATTCGGGGGAGTCGTGCGGCACGGGAGAACAGGGCGTCTGCGGAAATACGCAGCCCGGGGGAGATCAGGCCCCCGGCATATTCGCCGCGGCTGGTGATCACGTCGAAGGTTGTGGCGGTGCCGAAGTCAACCACGATGGCCGGCGCCCCGTAGCGGTGACAGACACCGACACTGTTGGCGATACGGTCGGCACCGATCTCCTGCGGGTTTTCCACCAGCAGCGGCAGGCCGGTGCGGATCCCGGGCCGCACCACCAGCGGCTGGATGTTCAGCAACTCACGACAAGCTTGCTCCATGGGACCGAGCAGCGCGGGGACCACGCAGGCAATACAGGCCCGCGTGATCTGACGGCGGTCTATTCCGCCCATGTCCAGCAGACTGAGCAGCAGTATGCTAAGCTCGTCAGCCGTCCGTTCGGGAAGGGTAGAAAGTCGCCAGTGGGCCTCCAGGTCTTCGCGGCCAAAGACCCCCAGCACGGTATTGGTGTTCCCCACGTCTATTGCCAGCAGCATTGATCATTCCCCAGAAAAAGATCGAGGTCAGTTTTCACCGGCACCGGCGGTCAGCGGATGAGCAGGCTGATGTCCGAGGCCGGTGCGGAGTGGGTCAGGTGACCGATGGAGATGAAGTCGGGCCCGGCCTCGGCATATTGCCGGACATTGGAAATCTGCACGCCGCCGGATACCTCGAGCGGAATACGTCCACCCACCAACTGAACAGCCCGGCGAACATCGTCGGGCTGGAAATTGTCCAGCAACAACATGTCCGCACCGGCCTCCAGGGCTTCCGCCGCCTGGTCAAGATTCTCCACCTCCACTTCGATCTTCAGCAGGTGTCCGGAGCGTTTCTTCAGCGCCGCCGAAACCGCCTGCCGAATTCCACCGGCCGCCACGATGTGGTTTTCCTTGATCAGGATGCCATCGGAGAGGGAAAACCGATGATTGTGGCCGCCGCCGGCCGCCACGGCGTATTTCTCCAAAGCTCGAAGGCCGGGCGTGGTTTTGCGGGTATCGAGAATCCGGACAGGAGTGCCGGCCACCAGGTCTACGAAAGCACGGGTTTCCGTGGCGATGCCGCAGGTGTGCTGCAGTAAATTCAGCGCCACCCGTTCACCGGCCAGAAGTACCTTGACCGGTCCCTCGACCCGGAAGAGCACTCCCCCCGGGAGCACTTCCTCGCCGTCATCAACCAGTGAACGGAATTCCACCGCGGGGTCGATTTCTGTAAAGACGAGACCGGCCACATGAACTCCGGCGGCCACAAGCGGATGAGCCTTGACCACCGCGTTCGCGGCATGCCGTTGCCGGCTGCGGCCCAGAAGGAGGTCGGAGGTCACATCGCCAAACGGGATGTCCTCGTGGAGGGCCCGCCGGATCAAATCCTGGAGATCATTCTGCCGCAGGTTCATCTGAGCCCCCGGGATAGTGGTTGTCTCACGTAGGGGTATCGGCTTCCGCTTCGATCTCCCGGAGACGCTCCCGGATCAGGCGCTCGGCGATTTCGGGCACAGCTTCCCAGGCTACGTCTCGGACCACGGCATCCGACAGCAGTTCCACCACGCGGCGGGAGATCTGTTCCAGTTGTTGTTCGTCAAGAACAAATGGAGCGACCTCTTCGGTCACCACGGGCAACGGTTCAACCGTTTCCATCAGCGAATCGGATTCCACGGGAGCGTCAATGGTCTCCAGGAGTTCTTCGGCCACTGGAACATGTTCCAGTGGCGGGGAAAAGAATGGGCCGGTTGCTTCCTCTTCGGCGTCCGCCAGCTCTTCCCCGGGTTCCACGGCCTCTGAATCCTCAGCGGTCCGGGTTTTTTCTTCGTATCTCTTGAGGAACCAGGAGAGGTCACTGTCCTCGGTTGAGGGGGCCGGTTCTTCCATCACCGAGGTCTCGGCGGCGGGTTCGGCCTTGTCCTTTTCGGCGGTTGCCGCACTGCCCCAAATTCCGAAATCCGGTGAACTGCGGTCCACGGTCTCGCCGGCCGGGGCTTCGGTCTCGGACGGTTCCAGAGCGGGAACCTCGAAAATCGGGTCCGGCGCCAGGTCTTCCTCTTCGGCATCAGCAACGGGGTCAATGATGGAGAACAGGTCGTCACTGTCCTGGTCGTCGGAAATGATCTCTTCCAGCGGCTGGTCATCGGGAAAGATGCGGTCCAGCATGGCGTCCGACCCATCGTCGGCAACCACATCGGTTGAGCTGACGGGAAAATCGGCAACTTCAGCGGAATCGGTGACCGTTTGCTCAGGTTCGGGTTCCACGGCGGGATAGACGGCTTTCTCGATACAGCGGCTGATCACGGACTTCAGCTCCTGTGGGTCGAGGGGCTTGGTGACAAACCCGTCATATTGCACCTCCTTGGCCCTGTTTATGTCGAAGGGTTCGAATGTGCCGGTGAGCAGCAGTACGGGAATGTGTGATGTTTCGGGATTCTCCTTGATCTGCCGGCAGATTTCGTAGCCGTCGATCTCGGGGAGCAAGGCATGCGCCAGCACGAGGTGCGGGAGACCGTCATGTATCTGATCCATGGCGGTCTGACCGTTCTCGGCGGTGATGAGTTGAAAATCGTCGGGCCCGAGAGCATTTTCAACACTTGTTCTTGTTGCGGCGCTATCATCCGCGAGGAGGATGTGTTTCGACAGGAGGGTCTCCAGGTTTACCGGCGGCGCCTCGTCAGCAGGCACC
>JAQAZP010000367.1:0-12055 GCA_032127265.1 Acidobacteriota bacterium | reverse complement strand
CAACAGCATGGCCGAGACGCACCTCACCTCCACCATCATCGACTGCAGCGAGCTGGCCGACGTCAGCCTGCGCTTCCAGCGCTACCTCAACGTGGAAACATCGAGCTACGACCACGCCTACGTGCGGGTGAGCAACAACGGCAGCAGCTGGACCACGGTCTGGGAGAACACCGCCGAAGTGACCGACTCGACCTGGTCCATGGTGGAGTACGACATCTCCGACGTGGCCGATGGCGAGTCCACCGTCTACCTGCGCTGGACCATGGGCACCACCGATTCCAGCTGGACCTACAGCGGCTGGAACATCGACGACGTGCAGATCTACGCCCTCGGCGGCGGCAGCGTGCCGCCCACCGACACCGTGCAGGTGGCCATCGGCGCCAACCCGAGCAGCGGTGTGCTGCCTTTCACGACCCAGATGTCGGTCTCGCTGACCAACCTGACCACCGAGAACCGCCGGGCCGCGGCGAAGATCAACATGGTGATCGGCAACGGCACGTCCTATACCAACTGGCGTGCCGGCTGGACAAACCTCAGCGACAGCGAAACCTACAGCACCTTGTGGAACCAGTATCTGCCGGCTCTGGGCTCGCTGGTGGGCAGCAACGTCTTCACCCTGATCGGCGCCGACGTGACCCCCGCTCCCTACAACCAGCCGCCGTTCGCGCCGTCGGGCGACACCAACACCGACGCCGTGACGATCACTGCCGCCACACCGTAGTGCGGCCGGCTGACAACTGAAACCATCAACCGGGGCCCGGGAGTAAAATCCCGGGCCTTTTCCTGTTCAGCGGTTGCGGCGCCAAGCCGATTGTCGTTTCAGTTGATCTTTGCTATATACTGACCGAGAAGGGAAGGTACCGTGAATTCGACAAACACCCAGATTCATGCGATCGCATCGATCGCCAGGGCCCATGAGCTGTCACTGGTGCTGCAGTTCGGGTCCACCGTCGGGAACCGGGAGCGCCACCCGGGAAGCGATGTGGATGTCGCTGTTCGTTTTTCGGGCAAGGTACCGTCTTTTGACAAGCAGTTGCGTCTGCTCCAGGAGCTCCAGGATGTCTACCCCGGGGAGGACGTGGACCTGGCGGTGATCAATCATGCCGACCCGCTTTACCTGAACAGGATCACCGGGAACTGCCGGCTTCTCTACGGAGCGACCAGGGAACTCCAGGAACTCAAGATATACGCATTCAAACGGTATCAGGACCACTTGCCGTACTTTGCCATGGAACAGGAGTTCGTCCATCGTTACCTGGATGCGACAGCGGAACCGAGATGATCGACGCCACGCTCATTACGAGAAAGTTCAACCTGATCCTCAGGGACCTGAAAGAACTTGAGACGTTCGGCCGGATGACCATCGAATCATATCTCGCGAACCGCGTGAACTCCGCCGCCGCCGAGCGATATCTCGAACGGGTCATCGGCAGGTTGATCGACATCAATTTCCACATCATCACCGAGCTTGGACACCCCCCGCCAAAGGACTACTACGAGTCGTTCGTCATGCTGGGCCGGCTCGAGGTGCTGCCGGTCGAATTCTCAAAAAAAATCGCCACGGCTGCAGGCCTGCGAAACAGGATCGTTCACGAGTATGACGAACTGGATGAACGAAAGATCCATCAGGCCATCCAGGAAGCCCTTCAGGATATCCCCCGATTCATCGATCACGTGAACCGATACGTTCATTCCCCGGATTCGTCTCCACAGGCATGATGGTCGCCTAATCGATGCGCATCGGCATGGACGATCTCGTCGGGACCCGGCCTCCAGGCACCGCATCGTTTTCACAACACATGGCTTTCGTCATTCTGCGTCTTTCGGGCAACCGTGTATGTCTATGATACCAGTAGATTTAAAGGAGTTAAAATCACCCCGGAGCCGATTGACAATCCCCTTTGATGCCGTATATTTAAGAAGGATCAGAAGGACTGCTATGCAGGAGTCGCTGGCATTCAGGCGGCCGGCCTCCCCGGTGTTCACCCCCAGCCTGAGGTGAGAGTTTCAATATCACCTTCATACAGTAATCAGCGCACAGCACAGAATGTTCGGGGATCCGGCCGCGGCATGGCAGCGGAGCAGCACATCCCCGGCGAGACCGCACTTTTGGAGGAGTTCTGATGACCGCGTATCACACCGTGCATCGCACACTGATCGTCTTGCTTGCCCTGCTGGCATCGTTCTGCCTAATCAGCAGTAACGCCGGTGCCACCCAGATCTGGGCCACCACGGCCGCTGACGGAAACACCGCGCTGAAGGAGATGAGCGTCGCCGCTGCTCCAGAGGTGGATGTCCTGCGAGCCGACGAATCCGGGCTGCGCCTCGACATTCTGGCATCCGGGTTTTCTCTCGACCAGCAGAAAACCAGGGGCGGCCAGTTCCTCGCCCTCGGCTGGCCCGGGGCGGCTCTATCCGGCGCGGTGGGCGCCCCTGCCCTGCCGGTGATCCGTGAACTCTTCCTCGCACCCCTCGGTTCCGCGGTCTCGGTGCAGGTGAACTCGGGCGACGCCATCCTGGTGGACGCCGATCTGCTGGGCCACGATTTCCGGGTGATACCGCGCCAGGCTCCGGTGCCCAAGATCCCCGGCGCCTTCTCCAGCGCCCGTTTCGAATTCGACGCCCAGGCCTACGGTTCGGACCTGCTTCCCGCCGAGCGGGCGGTGGTCCAGGACCTCGGCATCTTCCGCGGCCAGCGGGTGATGCTCCTCGAAGTCTATCCCCTGTCCTACAACGCCAAGGATCAGCAGATCGCCTTCTGGCCCGCCATGGACGTGCGGGTCAGCTTCCAGGGCAGCACGGCACCTAAAAGCGCGCTGCGCCCCATGCCCGGCCTGCTGGACAACGTGCTCAACCCCGAATTGGCCGGCAGTCATCAGACGGCCTTCCGGGGCACCGGCAATTACCTGGTGATCGTCACCGAATCGCTGGCCACCCATGCCAAGATGACTGAATATGTCAACGCCAAAACCGCCCAGGGCTTTACCGTCAGCACCTACTCCGTGCCGCCGGGAACCAGTAACACGGCGATCAAGGCGTACATCACCGGGCTCTGGGGCGGCCCCTCCTCCCCCGACTACATCCTGCTGGTGGGCGACAGCGACACCATCCCCGGATGGACCGGCGGTGGTGAAGGCAGCCCGTACACCGATATTCAGTACACCTGCATGGACGGGGCCACCGACTGGAGCCCGGACATCGCCATCGGCCGCTTCCCGGTGGACGACGGCGCCGAGCTGACCGTGATGGTGGACAAGATCCTCAGTTACGACAACGGCCAGTTCGCCGACGCCAGCTACACGTCGCGGGCCTGCTTCATGGCCTCGGTGGACAACTACGCGATCACCGAGGGGACCCACAACTACGTCATCGACAACCACATGGATCCCAACGGCATCGTCTCCGACAAGCTCTACCAGGTGACCTACGGAGCCGGCACCCAGGACGTGCGCGACTCGTTCAACGACGGACGGCTCTACGGCTGTTACAGCGGCCACGGCGCCGAAACGTACTGGGCCGACGGGCCGGAGTTCCATCAGAGCGACATCAACGGCCTGACCAACTACCAGATGTATTCCTGGGTCCTCAGCTTCGCCTGCATCACCGGGACGTTTACCATCGACGAGTGCTTCATGGAGACCTGGGTCCTGGCCGCCGACAAGGGCGCCATCGCCGCCTGGGGCTCCTCGGTCAACAGCTACTGGACCGAGGACGACGTATTGGAGAGGCGGCTCTTCGACGTGCTCTACAACGATGACGTCCGCGAACTGGGCCCGCTCTACAACGCCACTAAAATCGTCTACGCCGGCGAGATGGGCACCGGCCAGACCACCCGGCGCTACTTCGAGATGTATAACCACATGGGTGACCCGGCGACCTTCATCCCCTACGGGATCGCGGCGCTCCGCGTCACCCCCAGCAGCGGCCTGATCGCCGAGGGACCGGAGGGCGGACCCTTCGCGCCCATCAGCAAGGTCTACACTCTGCGCAACATCGCCGACTACCCCATCGACTACTCGGTGGCCCTGCAGGGCGGCGAGAGCTGGCTCGATCTCAGCGGCGCACTCACCGGCACCCTGAACACCGACGACACGGTCGACGTCACCGTCTCGCTCAACGCCAATGCCGACACCCTGCCCATCGGCGCCTTCAGCGACACGGTGGTCTTCACCAACCTCACCGACGGCATCGGCGACACCACCCGCCTGGTGAGTCTCGAAGTGGGACGCTATGTCTACCACTCGGCCGACGTGCCCCACGCGATCAACGACAACAGCACGATCACCAGCACCCTTGACGTGACCGAGCACTTCTGCATCGCCGACGTGGACGTGGAGCTGGACATCACCCACACCTACATCGGTGACATGACCGTCACCCTGGCCTCCCCGGCCGGGACCCAGGTCGTCCTGCACAATCGCAGCGGCGGCGGCGCGGCCAACCTCCAGTTGACCTACGACGACGAAGGCACCGCCCCTGACGGCCCGGGCGCCCTCAGCGACTTCGACTTCGAGTCACCCCTCGGCACCTGGACCCTCACCGTCTCCGACAGCGCCAGCGGCGACACCGGCACGCTCAATGCCTGGTCGGTGAAAGTGCTGCCCAGCGGCGACGAGTGCCCGCCGGTGGCCCTGGACGCCGAAATCTCCACCACCCCGTTCACCGTGGTGGACGTGCAGCTGGTCGGCAGCACCATGACCGCCAACCCGCTGGACTTCATCATCACCTCGCTGCCGGCCCACGGCACCCTCCGTGACGGCCAGTCGGTGATGTTCGGCGCCGTGCCCTACACCCTCACCGGCCCCGACCAGTGGGTGCGCTACGTGCCGGCCTACGGCTATGCGGGCGACGACACCTTCACCTTCATCACCAACGACGGGCAGGACTCGGCCACGGCCACGGTGACCGTGCACATCGGCGATGCCGGCCCGATCTACACCTTCGACCTGGATACCAGCCCGGGCTGGACGATGAGCGGCAACTGGGCTTTCGGTGTGCCGCAGGGCATCGACGGCGACCCCACCTCCGGTTGCACCGGCAGCAACGTCTACGGCAACAACTTGAGCGGCGAGTACACCGACAGCATGTCCGAGGTCTACCTGACCACCGGTTTGATCAACTGCACCGACCTGGTGGATGTCAACGTCAGCTTCATGCGCTGGCTCGGCGTCGAGTCGTCCAGCTACGACCACGCCCGGTTCCAGATCAACACCGCCGGCCTGCTCTGGAACACCATCTGGGAGAACGAGGCCAGCACGATGAACGAGACGAGCTGGACCGAGCAGGTTTACGATATCTCGGCCTGGGCCGATGGCGAGCCGAACATGCGTCTGCGCTGGGTCCTCGGCCCCACCGACACCTCGGTGACCTATCACGGCTGGAACATCGATGACATCGTTATCGTCGCCACCGACACCTCGGTGGAGCCGCCGCCGGACTGCAACGAGAACGGCGTGCCCGACCTGCAGGACATCGTCGACGGTACCAGCAGCGACACCAACGGCAACGACATCCCCGACGAGTGCGAGGGTCTGACCTCCACCATCGGCACCACCCTGATCTGCACCCCGGACAACGGCGTGCTGCCCTTCACCGTTCAGATGGCCGTGGACCTGGCCAACCTGACCACTGAAAACCGCCGTGCGGCGGCCCGGATCAACGTGGTGATCGGCAACGGCACTCCCTACACCAACTGGCGCGCCGGCTGGACCAACCTCGAGCCCTCCGAGACCTACAGCACCAGCTGGAGCCAGAGTCTGCCGGGCACCGCCTCACTGGTGGGGAGCAACGTCTTTACCATCATCGGTGAGGATGTCACACCGGCGCCCTACAACCAGCCGCCATACGCGCCGGCCGGCGACACCGCCAATGACGACTGCACGATAACCGCCGCGGCGCCCTAAACGGCCAACGGCCAGTTGCCGGCAGCCGGCAGCCGGCAGCTTTCCGGTACACAACACGGCCCCCCGCCCCGGCAACGGGACGGGGGGCCTTTTCATTATCGGACGGTGCAGCGCTCGTTCCAGTCCCGCTACTTCAGCAGCGCCTCCACTTCCTCTTTCAACCGGGCGTCCGCGCCGGGGCCGTATCCGATGTGCACCTGGCGGACGACTCCGTCGGGGCCGATCACCACCAGGTGGGGGATGCCCCGAACGCCGAAGGCCTTGGCCGCCGAACCGTCGGCATCCAGGGTGGCTGTGATGTCGAGCTTCTCCTGCTCCAGGAACGCCGCGACCTTCTCCCGGCTCTCCATCTGGTTCACCGCGTAGAAGACTACATCCCTTCCCGCCATCTCCCTGGCCAGAGCCGCCACCCCGGGCATACTCATCACACAGGGTTTGCACCAGGTGGCCCAGAAATCGAGCACCACCACCTTGCCCTTCAGCGACGAAATGCTCACCGGTTCGCCCTCCAGCGGTTGCAGGGTCACGACCGGGGCCGGCTTGCCCAGGGTGGGGTGGTCCTGGGCCGGATCGTCCCCCGAGCCGCCCATGCCGCCGCCGGGCGGTGAGAACTGATCCACCTTTTTCAACGCCTCGCCGGGTTTGATATCGAAACGACCCGCCAGGTCCGTGCCGGCATTCCAGCCGCTGAAACGGAAATCCAGGCGCGGCATGACCATCACCATCCCCGACTCATCGGCTTTCGGTTCTTCGGGCATCTCGGGCAGTTTGGTCGAAAGACACCGCAGGATCCAGGGCTGCTCACCCAGAGCCACCCAGACCTCACCCTCGAAGGCCCCGCCTTTGAGGGCCAGATGATGGCAGGGGATCTCCCCGACGGCCTCCTCGCCCAGAAGGGTCACCTGCTCCGCATCACGCAGCGCACCGGCAGTGCCGGCGTCGAGGCCAAACCCGGCCACCAGCGCCGCTCCGGGAATCATCGGCCCATCGGGTCCTTCCACCGCCAGCCCGGCAATGGTGGCCGTCGATTCTTTCAGCATATACTGGCCGAAGGGGGCCATCTCCGTATACTGCTGCTTGCCGTCCTGGATGAAGCTCGGCTCCTGCCCTCCACCTGCCGGGGTAAATGCCGCCCGGGCCGGCTGCTCGAGGGCAATATCGTATTTCAGCGGGTCCATCGCCATCCCGCCGCCGAAGCTCTCGGGCAACTCGATGTGCACCTCCATGGCCGCACTCACCGATTCCAGGGCGCTGTAATGGTCTGCCGCCCGCTCCAGGATCGCCCGGCCCTGGTCAGCGGTGCCGTGTTCCGTTTCCGCGATGGCGGGCAACCCCGGGCCGGCGGCCAGCGCCAGGCCGGCCAGTATGAGGCCGGTGGCCCGCACGAGAAGTTTCATCGGTTCATGTACTTTGATTCTGCTGCGATACACGCTGATTCTCCCTGGTAGTCAGATTTTCGGGAACCATCACAATGAAAATACGGCACACTCCGGTCAGGCCCATGAGTCTTGCCGCGGCCAAAATGGCACGATTTCCCCGGCACGGGCAGGGGGTGAATAATATGGTGCATTTCCCGTGCCAGTGGAATAGCGGTAGGGGCCCCAGGCTCAGGGAGCGGTACCTGTGACCTGGCAGACGGCGCTACCGGTGTCTCCGGATGGCAGGTATGGCGGCTGGTTATACGGCGCCGGTGACACGTCCTCTGCGGCGAGGGTGAAAACGCTGATGCCCAGCAGGTTGGGCAGGGCGGGGATGTTCTGGACCCAGTTGGCCGGATAGGTCCCGCCGCCTGCGATATTGGTGAAACCGGCGCGCCACGAGGAGTAGCTCGGGCCACCGGCCAGATCGACCCTGATGCGGGCGGCCAGCCTCCGGGCCGTGTCCGGATAGCGGTTGGAAAGGGACAGCATCATCTGGCAGCCGAAGGGCAGCGTGCCAGATTCGGGGTTGCAGGTGAGGGAGGCATCCACCGAGCTGCGGGCAGGGTAGTGAAAACCCAGGTTCACCGTTCCCGCATCGCGGATTTCGTCGGTGCGGGTGGTGAACCGGTCGAGGCAGTATTCCTGCCCCTCCACGGTCCAGCAGATCGAAGCGGCCGGTCCGCTGCCGGCATCGATACAGGGGCTGTTTTCAGGCTGGCCCACGGTGGTCCGGGACAGGTAGTAATCTCCTTCCGGCCCGGTGGCAAAGTCCGGATTGCCTCCCATGTTCCCGGTGCCGGGCCAGCCGCCCTGCACCACGGAATACTCGATCAACGGAGGGTTGTAGAGATACCCCACCTGGGAGGGACCGCCCCAAAGGATGCAGTTGATCATCTGCAGATCTGAAGTATCGTCCTGGAATACGGCGTTTCCATAAACAGATGATGTGTTGTCGATCAATGTGCAGTTCACCACAACAGGACTGCCATAGTAGTAAACCGAAATGGCACCGCCACCGGTGTCGACGGAACCGCCGGTATGAGTGTTCGACTGAAAGAGGTTGTTGATAATCAGTGGGGCAGACCCCACGCCGCCGCACCCGATACCACCGCCGCCACCGACAGAACCCCTGTTCTGGTGGAAAACGTTGTTCGCCACAACCGGCGGCCCGGCACCGAGGAATACCGCACCGCCGGTGCTGTCGCACCAGTTGCCGTGGAAATAGTTTCCCATGATCAGCGTGGTCGCGCCGCAGGAGATGGCACCGCCACTTTCATCAGTGAGGTTGTGCAGGAATGCGTTGTCCAGAATGCGGGGGCTAGATCCCGAACAGAAAATTGCGCCGCCGCCGCCGGAAATCCATTCTGTATATCCGTTGGCGATGGTGAAGCCCTGGATCACTGCCCCCGGCCCCTCGCCTCTGGTCAGCAGAAAAGCCCGGTGAGCCACCTTCCCGTAATCACCCTCGCAGTCGATGGTGCAGAAATCACGGCCGTTTTCCGAGGCGACGATCACCTCCTTGCCGTTGAAGTCGATGTCCCGGTTCCCCATACCGGTGTAGGTCCCGTCGGCCACCAGAACCGTGTCGCCACTGGACGCCGCGTCGATCCCGGCCTGAATGGTGGTTTGATCCGCCGGGACATGGATCACGTCGGCGGGCAGCGCCGGGGCGATCAGACAGGCCATCAAGGCTGCGGTCACGATCAACCTGTTCATGATGACTCCTCGCGGGTCGGGCGGAATGGAAAGCACCAATTCAATACGGCACTGTTCTCAATATAGAGCGATTGCCCGGACCACGCAAGGTCCGGCGAGGGCTTGTATCGGGAGGCCGGAAATCCTATGCTGTGCTGGACCGGAAACACCGTAATTCGGAGGCGGGGAGATGACCGAAGAGGAACTCAACCAGCTGAACAGCTTTCTCTCGGCGTATGCCGAATACGTCCAGACTCGGCTGCAGCCGGCGCAAACCGAGATCATGGCCGTTCTGGACCGCTGGCGGCAGCCCGAACACTGGAAAAAATACAAAAAGGCCAATACCGTACCGATCCCCACGCCGGTGCGCACTGTCTTCTCCCGGATCAAGCGGCCGGAGCAGGTGGTGGACAAGTTGTACCGCAAGGCTCCCCTGTACCCCAAAGGCCTCCACCCGGACAGTTTCCACTCCATGTACGACACCCTGGGTGTCCGCCTGCTGGTCTACTTCCTCAGCCACCTGCCGCTTATCGACCGGGAGATCCAGAGCTCGCCCGACCTGGAGATTTCCACGGCCAAGCCGCCGGTGGCTTACATGAGCCAGGACCAGGCGTCCCTGCTCAGCCTCGACCACCTCAACCACCTGGAGAAGCAGAGCGGCTACGGCTCGCTGCACTACATTCTGCGCCTGAAGAAGAAACCTGGAGCGGAACAGGAGAACCCGTGGTTCGAGCTGCAGGTGCGCACCCTGTCCCAGGAGCTGTGGTGCGTCACCGAGCACCACATGGGCTACAAGCC
This sequence comes from Acidobacteriota bacterium, assembly GCA_032127265.1. Taxonomy (GTDB): domain Bacteria; phylum Acidobacteriota; class JAQAZP01; order JAQAZP01; family JAQAZP01; genus JAQAZP01. The sequence continues at coordinate 2,238 of JAQAZP010000367.1, read as the reverse complement.
GGGCAAGCGGCCAAACCTGGCGGCAATGCGGCAGTTCAAGATACTGAGCAAGATGCTCGGGGCCATCGACGAACAGCTGAACCTGATGTACGAGGAGATGAACCGCTTCCAGGAAGAAACCAGTTATGAGAGCCAGGACCCGCTGAACCCGGAAAATATCCCCTCGGTGCTGGACGAGTTCGGCCTGCATTGCGCCCAGCGCGACATCAACAACATCCTCAAACTGCTTTACAGCCGCGGAGTGGAGACCGTGCAGGCCCTGCGCGATATCGCCACGCCCCACCGCCTGGAAATCATCCACAACACCTACCTCTCGGTGCTGGGCCGCCCGCCGGTGAGCCTCGAGGTCGCCGCCACCCTGGCCGCGCTCAAAGGGGCGGAAAACCACCATGAGGAAGTCAAGCGGATCAAATCCCAGATCGCCTACCGCGGGGCCTGGGACAGTATCCGCCAGGAGATCGGACAGGATTCGGATTGAGCCTCCTCCGTCTGGTCGCCTCTCATCGTAAAAATGAACACCTGTTCGAGAATATTCTTACAATCAACAGGGTAGCTATATCATTTGACTTCTCATGCTCCTCTTTCTATAACCATAGATACAGTATCTTTTTTCAGGGAATTAATAGGATGAGGAGGGTGTTCAATGCGGAATCCTGCCCGAAAATTCATCTGGCTCTTGTCGGCATCACTGGTGCTGCTGGCACTGGTGATGGCCGGGGCGGTTCACGCCGCAGAAAGCAAGGAAATCCTGCAGGCGGTGAAGAGCGGCGTGCCGAACAGTGGCAACAACCGGGTGGTGCTGGCCGAAATCACCGCTGGTGACTGGTGACCCTCATGTCCCGCTGCGGAGCAGGGGTTGATCGACTGCATGGGCGCTTATGGCGAAGACGAGTTTCTCTGTTTCATGTATTACGACGATTTTGCCTCACCCTGGCATGACGCAAGGAAAGAGTACTACCTGGTCTGGGGTTACCCCACGATCATGTTCAACGGTTACCGCGACGATACCAGCGGCAGCGAGGAATACACGGAAGCGTTCGAGATGTTCAGCACCATCATCGACGAGGAACTGGCCCGGCCCAGTCTCTTGCGGATGAGTGTGGATCTGGACATCGCCGGTGACACAGGGACGGTGACCGGACACATCGAGGCGCTGGCCACCGTGCCCGATGCATTCGTTTACGTTGCGATCTACGAGGAACCCGGCCCGCGCCAGCCCCACGTGCTGCACTGGTTCGCCGTGGACCACGAACCGCTCACCGCACTGAGTACCGGCCAGACCCAGGACATCAGCGGCACCTTCACCGTGGACCCCAGTTGGATAGCCGGCGACCTGAACGCGGTGATGTTCGTGCAGAACGCCTGGGCCAGCCACGGGCCGATGATTCTCGCCGGTCTCGGGCCCCACGAAAGCAATGGAACAAGTGTCGCGGTGAATCGTGAGACCTGGTGGTTCGAATACTCCTACGGGTTCATCCAGTTTGCCAATTTCCCTTGTTACGGCATAGATAAATACGGTGTGAACCCGGCCGCCGGCGACATCGACGGCGACGGCATGGACGAGATCATCACCGGTCCCGGGCCGGGCGCGGTGTTCGGGCCTCATGTACGGGGTTTCGAGTTCGATGGAACGCAGGTGGAAGGGGTCAGCTTCTTTTCCTATGGCACGCTGAAATACGGCGTCAACGTGGCCTGTGGTGACATCGACGGCGATGGCTTCGACGAGATCATCACCGGCGCCGGCCCCGGCGCGGTCTTCGGCCCCCATGTGCGGGCCTGGGACTATGACAACACCGGCACGGTCACCTCGAAGAACGATGTAAGCTACTTTGCCTATGGCACGCCGAAATACGGGGTCAACGTCTGCTGTGGCGATATCGACGGCGACGGCATGGACGAGATCATCACCGGTGCCGGTCCCGGCGCGGTGTATGGTCCCCATGTGCGCGGCTGGAACTATGACGGTTCGAGCATAGAGCCCATCGGCGGAGTCAGTTTCCTGGCCTACGGCACCAATCAGTTCGGCGTCAATGCCGCCTGTGGTGACGTGGACGGTGACGGGTATGACGAGATCATCACCGGCCCGGGGCCGGGTGCGGTCTTTGGACCGCATGTCAGGGGCTGGAACGTGGACGGCGGAACGGCCACGGCAATGAGTGGGATCAGCTTCAATGCTTTCGACGATACCGAGTGGGGGGTCAACGTGGCCTCCGGCGATCTTGACGGTGACGGCATGGC
>JAQAZP010000366.1:0-4635 GCA_032127265.1 Acidobacteriota bacterium | reverse complement strand
CGGATCCTGATGGAAGTTGCCGAGGACGATCTTCGCCCCGGCCTGCTGGCCCTGGCCGCCCTCTCGCTGGTCTTCTGCGCCCTGGCCATCCGCAGGCTGCAGATCAGATACGAGAGCAGTTGATCAGCCATGCTTCCGGCGGAAAAAGTCAGCTAGCATTTTATTAATCGTGGAGGAGAAGCGATGCCCGGCAGTGCTGGGATGAAGGAATCTCGCGCAAACAGTGGCGAAAGGTCAGCTCGTCGTGTCGAGAGCAGATTCAAGCTGTTGAATCAATTGCGGCAGATCATCGGTTATTGTCTTCCAGATGATCGAGGGGTCAACACCAAAATACTCATGTACAATGATGTTTCTCATGTCTCGGATGTCATTCCATGGGATTTCGGGATGGGCAGAGATGATATCGTCAGGAATGCTCTGTGCGGCTTCACCAATTACGGTAAAATTGCGCAGCACCGCATCGACCATCCACTCATCGGCGCTGAACGTCTCCTGGTCGAGATCTCCCGTGTGCGATACGATCTTGTTTGCCGCCTTGAGGATATCCTCGATTCGGATCTGCCAGTTTCTACGCGGCACGTATTGCCTCCCTCAGGATTTGATCCTTCATTTCTTCCCGAAGGGCCCTCACTGTGACCAGATCAACAGGTGCACCCAGTATCTCGGACAGGCGGCGTCGCACACGGGCAAAATGAAACAGGCCCACAGGTCGGCTGAATTCCACAAGGAGGTCAATGTCGCTCGAATCCGTGGCCTCACCGCGAGCCACGGATCCGAAAATGGCCAGTGAACCGATCCCCAGCTCATGAATCTCTTCACGATGGGCGGCGATCGTGTCCAGGATTTCTTTGCATCGCATGAAACCATCTCCTGCCAAAGGGTCAATCTAGATTGTAACCGCGACCTTTCACCGGAGCAACAGGCTTCCGATCGTCGACCCCTCCCCCGTCTGGATCGCCGTCCCCGGCCTGCTGGCCCTGGCCGCGCTCTCGCTGGCCCTGGCCATCCGGCGGATGCAGATCCGCTACGAGAGCAGTTGATCAGCCATGCTTCCGGCGGCAAAAATCGGCGAACGGCAGCTAGTCCCGGTTCAGGTCGATTTCGTCGCGGAGCCGGTTGATCCGCGATACCTGGTACTGGTCCCCGGCCTCAACGGCCGGAGGCAGTGCCCGTTCCAGGACACGCCAGGCCTGGGTGGGCAATCCGCCGTAGTAGATGGAGCGCGAGGCCCGGAAATACCGGTCAGCCGCGGCGAACCCGTTCCCCGCCTCTTCATAGGCCGCACCCGCTGACTCGAGCAGTTCGGCCATGGCCAGATAGGACCCCGCTTCTCTCGCCAGATCAGCAGCCTGGTCGAACCGTTCGGCCGCCAGGGCCGGGTTCCCTTCCAGCAGGTGGATGCGGCCGTGGATCGCGGCGGCCCGGGCTAGAAGAAAACGGGATTCGATCTTCCCGCTCGATGCGAGGCGCGGGTCGAGCCCGTCCCGGGCCTCGGAACCGCGACCCAGGTCGCACTGCAGGTCGGCGCGGAGCAGGATTCCATAGAGCCGCAGGTCCTTCTCGGACGAGTCCACCTGGGGCAGCCAGGTATCCATCAAGGCCAACGCTTGCTCCACGGCGCCGCTTCGCCGAAGCTGCTCGGCTTCCAGAAACCGGGTACGGACAGCGCTCTCCCCGGCGGCGGTGAGCTCGGTGCGGGCTTCCTGCAGCAGCGCGTCGACCTCTTCCTCATCCCCCGTGGGCAGGAGGAGAACGGCCATGTTGACCGCGGCATGCGCGATCTCCGGCCCGCTGTTCATCGACCGGGCCCGCTCCAGGGCCAGCTCGAACCGCTTTTGGTGGCGTGACGCCTCCGGCCCGCGGAACTGTCCCGGATAGAGCCAGTGATCCTCCTTCACTTGCGGGATGTGCTTGCGGAGCAGCCAGTGCTGCTGGGCGCCCATGGCCAGCCGGTCGACGTCCTCCAGGGTCACCTCCGCCTTATCAGTGAGGGCGCTGAAGTCATCGATGAGGGTCGTCACACTGTCGGCCAGATTCCTGTCGTAGAGCATGGACCCGGCCAGGCCCTCCTGCTGGTCCAGCCCGGTCGTCACGTCGCCCAGCAGTTTGTTCATCCTGGCCATCACGTCCTGCACATCCGTCAGCAGGCGCTCGTCGTTGAGCGCCGAACCGAGCAGTCCCTTTTTCTGATCCAGGCTCTCGGCGATCCGCGTGACCAGTTGATGACTTTCATCCAGCGTCTGCCGTGTCTGCACCAGCACGCTGTCCATGTTCCTGACAATCTGCTTGACGTCGGTGGCCATCGCTTCGTCACGAACCATGGCCCCGATCATGCCCTCCGAGGCGTCGATGCCGCCGGCGATCCGGTTCGAACGCTCGATGAGCTGCCGGAAGTCCTCGAGCAGCGGCAGCAACACTTCCTTGAACTCGGCGATGAACTGCTGGGCGGTCTCCATCAGTTCCTCGTCCTTTGTGCATACGATCCAGTCTCCGTCATTGACCAGCTCTCCCCGCCCCACCGCGATCTCCACGAACGCATCCCCGGTCACCCCGAACATTCTCTTGACCCTGGCGATGGATTCGACATGCACGAACGGCTTGAAGCGATTGAGAATGACGAAGGTGGTCTCCAGATCACCCGAGTCGTTGGGAATGATTTTGCCCACCCTGCCGGCAACCGTGTCCCGGATGCGGACCTCGTCACCCTCATTCAGTCCGAAAGACCCCTCCTCGGTTTCGAACACCGTGTGCAGAACGAACCTTCCCTCGAACCAGCCCTGCGCATGGCCGGCGATGAAAATGCCCACGATCAACAGCAGGATCGCCAGGAGGACGAACCCGCCGGCAAGTTCGCTGGCATACCTGAACTTGAACGGCCCTTCCATCATTCATCCTCCCTGGTGGGCGTCAACGTGCCATTGCTCATGGCGTAACGCGAGGCGTTTTTCAGTCCGCTGCTCCGCCAGAGGCCGGCGGAAGCGGTGATCCAGATCGCGGCACTGCCCCGGTCCAGTGCGGAGCGAACCCAATCCAGAAGCAAGGCGTGCATTTCCGCGCGGAGCCCTCTGGCCGGCTGCTGCAGGAGAATCAGCTTCGGCAATCCGAGGAACGCGCGAACCCACTGCGCCAGTTGAAGCTCACGGCGGTGAACCTGGTCCGGCCTGAGGGAGAGAATGTCGAGGATTCCCGCAGCGGAAGCCAGGCTGGTCACCCGTTCGCGAATCTCCGTTTCGGAAAAGGTCCCATGGTGCCGCGATGACAAAGCAATGTTCTGGAATACGCTCAAGTTGCTGACCCACGCCTGTTCATCGAAGACCCTGCCGATACGCCCGCGCATCCTGGATTGCTCCAGTGCGGACGTTTCTTCCCAGCGCCTGCCCTCGAAACGAACCAGCCCGCTGTCCGGACGAATCAGTCCCTGGGCCAACTCGCACAGGGGGAGATGGTCGCCGAATCCCTCCGGTCGAACCAGCAGCTGCTCCCCGGGACCGACCCCGAAGGACAGACGGGAGACGGCCGAGAAACGGTGGGACCGCTCCGACCAGCTCACGTCATCGAATTCGATAATCCGCTCCATCGCCTCATCCATAGGTCAACAGTGAAACCAGGGCCGAGACCACCACCGCGGCCCCCATGGACCGGACCACTCCCCGGGTGGCGGCCTTGGGAACCTCGGTGACCGCCGCGTGAACCCCAAGACCCTCGAGGGTGCAGATGACTCCGGTCAAAATGCCGGGGACCAGCATCTTGACCAGGAAATGGATCAGGTCGGTCGGGGTGAGTGCGCCGAGAATTCGGCTGATGAACAAGACCGGGTCACTCTCGGCCGCTCCCAGAAGCAGGCCGGCCAGATATCCGCAGCCGAGGGAAACTGCGGTGAAAATCACCGTCAGGCCGAGCACCGATACGGCGATGCCGAACACGCGCGGCATGACGAGATAGACCATCGGGTCGACCCCCTGGGCATCGAGCACTTCGATTTCGCCCTGTACGCGCATGGAGGCCATCTCGGTGGCCACGGCCGACCCGCTGCGCCCGATGACCACCAGGTTGACCAGCAAGGGGCCGATCTCCCGAATGATCACAACCACCAGCAGACGGCTTAACATGTCGGATTGACCAAACTTGATCAGCCAGAGCTGCGCCTGAGCCACAATCGAAACGCCGGCGGCCACGGCGATGAGCAGGATCAGGCCCAGCGCCTCGATCCCGGTGAAGAGGATCTGCCGCGAAAACTGTTCGCGCACCGTGCGCGGCCAGTTGCCGGGGTTCAGCGCCAGGATGTACACCCCGCAGATGACGCTGCACACACGACACCCGCCACGCCAGATGCGGAACGCACGATCGCCGATCCTCTTCAGCACGTTCATCAGGACCTGTCCTCGTCAATGATTGCCGACTCGACCTGCACCCTGGTCAGAGGATAGGGAAAAGCTTTCCCTGGATCAAGCGGCCTGAGGCGCCCGTAATCCCCCACCGCCACCCTGACCGAGCCGTCCACCGAGACCCGCTGTGCTCCCAGCCCAGCATCTCGTCGCAGCCATGGAGAACAAACCGATCGTGGTTGACGATGACGGGCTGGTCACCGGAGACGAGGACCCGGGCAAGCCCGGCGACGTGAGCCGGTCACCAACG
>JAQAZP010000365.1:0-5113 GCA_032127265.1 Acidobacteriota bacterium | reverse complement strand
GGCTCGTCCCCCTCGATTATCGGTAACGTGATCGTGGACAACATCGCCTCCGACAGCTGGTCCTCTTCGTCCGGTGGCGGGATTTACTCCAAAGACGGGGCGCCGCTGATCAGCGGCAATGTCATTGCCGGCAACAGCGCCGGCTACATCATCATGGATTTCGGCAGCGGGGCCGGCGCCGGTATCTCCTGCATCAACTCGTCCGCCCGGATCGAGAACAACCTGATCACCGACAACTTCGCCACCGGCATGTCGTCGGGCGACGGCGGCGGCCTGTATGTCTACGGCGGCAGCCCCACCGTCACCGGCTGTACATTCTCGCTGAACGAGGCCTTTGGCGGCCATTTCATTGGCGACGGCGGCGCCATCGCCTGCCGCGGCGACGGGACGCTCACGGTGACGGACTCGATTTTCTGGCACGACGAGGCGATCACCGCCGGCCCGGAAATATATGTGGGGGACGGGATGACGCTGGTCATCAGCTGGTCCGAGCTCGAGGGGGGACAGGGGGCCATCGGTACATGGGGGACCGTCACCATCGACTGGGGCCCGGGGATGATCAGCGCCGACCCGCTGTTTGTCGCCGGCCCGCTGGGGGATTTCTACCTCGGGCAGACCGCTGCGGGCCAGCCGCAGAACAGCCCCTGCGTGGATGCCGGGAATCCGGCGGCGGCGATGATCGACGGGACCACCCGCACCGATGCCGTGCCGGACAGCGGGGTGCTTGACATGGGATACCATCACCCGCTCACCGGCGGCAGCGCCGCACCCCCCGACACGATCATCCTCTCCGGGCCGTCTGGTACGGAAGATTCGCCGGTGATCACCTTCACTTTCACCGGCAGCGACTTCACCGATCCACCGCAAGACCTCGTCTACTCCTGGATTCTGGATGACGGCGGGTGGACCCAGTATGGGCCGGCGACCTGGGCCACCATCAGCGGTCTGACCGAGGGTGAGCACGTCTTCCAGGTCCGGGCCCGGGACACCGACGGCCTGGAGGATCCCTACCCTGCCGAGCGGACATTCGACTGGGCGCCCTGGGATGAAACGGCTTCCGAGATCCGCGTGGTCACCGGCCCCGGCCCCGGGCCCTACAACCCGCCCCTGGTCAGGACCCCCCAGGGCGAGTGGCTGGCTTACGGCGCCGGAGGATACGGGGTCAACGTGGCCTGCGGCAACATCAACGGCGACGGTTTCGACTATGTGCTCACCGGCCCGGGGCCGGGCCAGATCTACGGACCCCATGTCCGCGGCTGGGCCATGTCCGGCACCCCGCTGCCCAACGTCAGCTTTATGGCCTACGGCACGCACCGCTATGGGGTCAACGTGGCCGCGGCCGACCTGGATGGTGACGGGCGGGACGAGATTATCACCGGTGCCGGCCCGGGTGCTGTGTTCGGCCCCCACGTGCGGGGCTGGACCTATACCGGCAGCGGGTGCGAGCCCGTGCCCGGGGTCTCCTATTTCGCGTATGGCACGCCCAAGTGGGGGGTCAATGTCACCGGCGGGGACATCACCGGCAACGGCCGGGACGAGATCATCACCGGCGCCGGTCCGGGTGCGGTGTATGGGGCCCATGTCCGGGGGTGGACCTACGATGGGGGCGCCATGGCCCCGCTGCCCGGCTGCAGCTTTTTTGCCTACGGCACCCCGAAGTGGGGGGTGAATGTGGGCGTGGGGGATATCGACGGCGACGGGATCGACGAGATCATCACCGGCCCCGGCCCGGGGGTGACCTTTCCGGCGCATATCCGTGCTTTTGATTACAACGGCAGCGGGGTCTCGCAGGTGCCCGGCGTGAGTTTCATCGTCGGCACGGGGCGCTACGGTGCCGAGGTCAGCGCCGCCGATATAAGCGATGACGGCGTTGACGATATCCTCGTCGTCAATGGCGCCGGCCCTGATGAGCCCGCGGTGGTCACCGCCTGGAGACTGGACGGCGGTGAAGTCAGCGCGGCCTCCTATTTTCTGGCCTACGGCGAGTGGATGAACTTCGGCGGCACAATCGCCGGTATGCGGAACGAAGGACGTCAGAAGAGAGGAACTGGAGGGCTTTTTTTGATATGGTGATGGATAGACAGCCGTGGAGTGAGGATGAAAAACAGACAACAGACAGGTGTGACGAGGACGGCGGTGATCCTCCTGGCGCTTCTCGTGCTTTCCGCCATGGGGCAAGTGGTCGCAGCCGGCGACATCACCGTCCGGGACCGCAGCCACTCAGTAATCGGCTATGTAAAGGATGACGGCACCGTCCGCAGCCGCAGCCATTCGGTGATCGGCTACATCAAAGAGGACGGCACCTTTCGTGACCGCAGCCACTCGGTGAAGGGCTACCTCACCACCAGCGGCCTGGTGAAGACACGCAGCCACTCCACCACCGGGTATATCAAGGATGACGGAACGGTGCAGGACCGGGGCCACTCCACCCTCGGCACCATCTCGGCGGACGGTCTGGTGCGGGACCGGGGCCATTCGATGGTCGGCTACGTGGAGGGCGACTCCTCTTCCGAACGAATGATGCAGGTGGCCTACCTCTTCTTTTTCTCCGATTTCCTCGAATGACGGTCGGTCGGCCTGCCAGGGTTGAAAAGATCGCCATATTCAGTCGTTCATTGCGCGAATCGATGCCCGGCAAAGATCGAACGCACCGGCCCCCGTCCCCATGAATCTGTCGGCCGCTGAGCACCGACATCAACATCTACCTCGATCAACGTAAAGATTTAAAAGACTTTATTGCGACACGCGATGTTGCTGCCCCGTGTTGTCGGCCCGGCACGGACACAAAATTTAAAAAACGTTGTTGACCCCAAAACCTTCAATCCGCACACTGCCTGAAAAGACCGTTACACCTGGGCCATTACACCTGGGAGGCACGATATGCTCAACGAAGGCATCCTGATCAGCGACGCGGCGACGATTATGAAGTCCGAGATGATCAAACAGATCCGGCGGCTGAAATCCACCACCCCGGATCAGTGGGAGCGTTCAGTGTTCTGGGCAATAACCGGTTACGACCGGGACGAGATCGATTTCGAGGTGGAGGACAACGTGATCGCCTACCGCACCTGGATTCGGAATTTTGACCGATTGATCCAGGAATTGGTGGACGATCAGTTCGTAAGATCGGTGGACGCGGATGACGGCAGCGGGGGGAAGATGCTGGTGCCCAACGAAATGGACCCGGCAATCGACTTCTCGCAGTTGGTCTATCCCTCCGCCCGATACATGCACAACATGTTTGAGTGAAGAGTTCGAGTGAAGAGTCTGCTGGCCCGCGAGGCCATCATTAGCGAAGGTGGACGAAATGCTTAAAGCAAAACAGTATCTGGAGATCCTGATCTGGACTGCGGTCCTGACCGTGTTAATCGGTATACTGCCGCTCACCTGAACTGAGGTTCTGTTTCACGACAGAGCCGGTATCAGAGCAACACAGCGATTTTTGCCGGGTTTGTGGGGTAGTGGGAACGCCCGGCAAACCCGGTTTTTTTGTTTTCAGGGACGTACTTGCGTTATTGCGTTTTTTATTCAGCGTCGCAGAGACACGCACGTCTCCTGCAATAACGCAATAACGCAAGTACGTCCCTGAAAACAAAACGGGAGGGACGGTGGCCGCCCCTCCCGTGGATGTCGATCGATTGGCCTTACGGCGTTGAAGCGGTCACCGTGCAGGAGTCCGTGTCGGTGTCGCCCGCAGGCGCGTAAGGCGGCTGGTTGTAGGGCGCGGGTGTCACATCGTTACCGGTCAGGGTGAAGACGTTGCTCCCCACCAGCGAGGCCAGACCCGGCAGACTCTGGTTCCAGATGCTGTTGTAGGTTTCGCTGGCGCTGAGGTTGGTCCAGCCGCTCCGCCAGTTGGTGTACGAACTACCGTTGCCGATCACCACGTCGATCCGGCCGGCCGCCCGGCGGTTCTCGGTGGTCAGGTTGCCCAGCGACGCCGCCATCTGGGTGGCGAAGGGCAGCACGCCGCTGTCCGGGGTGCAGCTGAAGGCCACCTGCACCGTGTCCGTCGGTTGGGACGAACCGTCGATGCCCCAGATCTCCACGTCGTCGATATTCCAGCCGGAATACTGCCAGGCGGTGTCGGTCTCACCCATGGTCCAGCGCAGATACACCGTCGACTGGCCGTCGGCCACGGCCGAGATGTCGTATTCCACCTGGCTCCACGACGAGTCGGTGATCTCGGCCGTGTTCTGCCAGACGGTGGTCCAGTTGGAGCCGTCGTTGCTCACCCGGACATAGGCGTGGTCGTAGACCGGCTGCTCGACGTTGAGGTAGCGCCAGAACTTGAGGATCACGGTGTTCAGGGTGGAGCAGTCGATGGCCGTGCTGGTCAGGTGCATCTCGTTGAGGTAGTTCTCGTAGTCACCTGAAAGGTTGTACCCGTAAACGTTCGAACCGCTGTGGCCGCTGGTGGGATCGGGGTTGCCATACTGCCCGCCGCCGCCGGTGGGCTGGCCCCAGGCCCACTGGTTCTGGGTCGTCCAGCCGGGGTTGGTGTCCAGGGTCCACTGCTGCTGCATCACCGGCACACCCACCGTCAGATCCACGGTACGGACGGTGTCACCGTCGTGGTTGGTGGTGTTGACGAAATCCACGTCAGCGGTATAGCCGCCGTCGGCCAGGCTGTTGGCCGCACTGTTGACCTGAAGGGTCACCGTGGCCGTGCCCAGGGCGGGCAGGGTGCCGCCGGTGCTGCTGCTGTCGAGCCAGGCCGAACTCTCACCAACCGTGTAGTTGATGGCGTAGTTCTCGTAGTTGGTCAGGGTGTAATCAAAGGTTTGCGGAGTGAACGGCCCGCCGTTGGGGCCCTCGGTGACAAAATTGCCGGTGGGGGAGACCCGCATCCCGGTGGGACTGAAGGGCACCGCCGTCTCGGCCGTCGCCGCCACCCCGGCCTTGGTGCAGGCGGTGGCGTAGGTGGTGTCGCAGTTGGCCACCGTGTCGCTGGTGCTGTGGTAATACGGGCTGAAGTCGCTGCCCCAGGCTTCGTCCTCGATGCCGAGGATCGCCTGGTAGCCGTGGTCCCAGAAGGAGGCGTGGTCGCTGGCGGTGAGGGCGCTGGTGTCGATCACCGGCTCCACCTGGGTCGGCACGTAGTAGAGGATCG
>JAQAZP010000364.1:0-11895 GCA_032127265.1 Acidobacteriota bacterium | reverse complement strand
AGATCACCGCCGCCCGGCCCCTTGAGCCGGAAATCGTGGCAACCCTTAACCCGTGCTGCCGGCAGCTTACGGATTTGCAGACGCCGGCTACGGACAGGTGGACGGCGTGGTGCGCAACGCGGCCCTCGAGCCGCTGGCCGCCCACGTTGATGTGCTGGAAAACAGTTTTTCGGCCGACACGGACCCGGGTGACGGCAGCTACTCGCTCCTCGTTGACCCGGACACCGACCAGACGCTCATGGCCACCAGCTTCGGCTACCTGCCCCAGCAGCAGGTGGTCAACGTGCCGGCGGACGGCACGGAGACCGTTGATTTCACCCTGGTGGCCGCGGCCACCGGCACCGTGCAGGGCACGGTCACCGATTCCGGCGGCCTTCCGCTGTCCGGTGTGGAGGTCAGCGCGCCGGCAACGCCGGTGAGCCCGGTGTACACCTCCGGCAGCGGCACGTACAGCCTGGTCCTCCCCGGCGGCGACAGTTACGATCTGCGCTACGCGCTGGCCGGCCACTCGGTGCACACCGAAACCGGAGTTGTGGTGACCGAAGGGGGCGTGACCACCGTTGACGTGTCGTTGGCCGACTGGCCCTCGATCCTCATCTGGGAGCCCGACCCCACGCCGTCCAGCGGAGCGGCGATGCAGACGGCGCTGTCCGCCCTGGGCTGGGACTCGGTGCTGGTCACCGACCTCTTGCAATACGGCGCCGACCTCACCGGCTACCAGGCAGTCTTCGTGCTGGTGGGCATCTACTCCAGCAACTACACCTTCAGTTCGGGCAGCGCCGAGGAAACGGCGCTGGTGGATTACCTGGACAACGGCGGCAACCTCTACCTCGAGGGGGGAGACGTCTGGAACTTCGACACCAATCCCGCAACCCTGCGCGGCTACTTCAACTTCATCGACGAGGGCGACGGTTCCGCCGACCTCTCCACGGTCACCGGCGCGGCAGGCACCTTTGCCGCGGGGATGGCGTTCGCCTACGGCGGGGAGAACAACTGGATCGACCGCCTCGGCGCCACGGCGCCGGCCTACGAACTGCTGGTCAACACCGCCCTGAGCTACGGCTGCGCCGTGGCCCACCCCGCGGGGAGCTACAACACCATCGCCGCTTCCTTCGAGTTCGGCGGGCTGGCCGACGGCTCGTCCCCCGGCACGAAGCAGGAGCTGATGGCGGGCATGCTCGAGTTCTTCGGCCTCGACCTGCCCCCCGCACAGACCGTCACCGCCTCCCTCGACTGCCAGCCGATGATGGGGGTGCTGCCCTTCGTCTCGCAGTTCACGGTGCAGCTGGCCAACAGCACCAGCGAAAACCGTCGCGCTGCCGGCCTCCTCGACGTCACCGTGGCCGGAGGGACAAGCTACGGCAGCTGGCGGGCCGGCTGGACCAACCTGGCACCCGGGGAGGTGTTCAGCACCACCTGGAGCCAGAACTTCCCGGCGCTGGGGGCCCTGGTGGGGCTCAACGTCTTCACCCTCACCGCCGAGGACGTGACACCGGCGCCATACAACCAGCCGCCCTACGCCCCCTCCGGGGATACGGCCGCGGACGGCTGCACGGTGGCCGCGGCCGCGCCCTGATCCGGCCCGGCGGGGAGAGCGCATCTCGTGACTTTCCATAGGTTCCGTACCGCACTGACCCTCGCCGTGCTGGCCATGCTCACGGCAGCATCCGGCTGCCGTGAAGCGCCGCCGGTGCTCAAGGTGGGTTGCCAGGGTGAGATTGTCTATCTCCAATCCATTGAGATTGCCATCGAAGCCATCGAGCGATCAGGAAGTCCGGTGCAGGTAGAGGTGGTCACCGACGAGACCTACGGCTGGACCCCGTCAGAGGTGGTCCGCCTCACCACCGACCTCTTCCTTGCTCCGGACGTTCTGGCGGTGATCGGTTTCACCAGCAGCGACGCATCACTGGCCGCGGCGCGGATACTCAACCGGCACGGCGTTCCCCTGATCATCCCCACCGCCACCAGCCCCAAGCTGGTGAAAACCGGCCAGTGGGCCTTCCGGCTTTGCCCCAACGACGAGTTACAGGCCTGCTTCCTCGCCGATACTGCCTGGAACCGGTTCAAAGCCCGGCGCTGCGCCATGATCTTCCAGAACAACGACTACGGTCGCGGTCTGGCCGGTCTTTTCCGGGACGAGTTCACCAACCGTGGTGGTGAGATCACTTTTGCCGCCATGGCTGGTACGGGATTCACCAGACAGTATGTGCTGCAGATCTATTTCCAGGGGATCGTGGAGAGCGCCCCCGACCTGCTGATACTGATCTGCCAGCCGCAGCAGGCGGCCCGGGTCAAGGAACTGCTGGACCGGGATCATATCGACCTGCCCCTGCTCGCCTCGGACAGCATGGGCACCCTCCATGCCCTGAGTTCGTCGGCGGAAGCGTTGGACGGCCTGCCGCTCGCTCTCATTTACCACCCGGACGTGCCGTATCCCGGAGATAACGGCTTTGCCGCACTGTTCCGGGAGAAGACGGGCAAGGCACCAAGCTACCAATCCGCCCTGGCCTTCGATGCCCTGATGCTGCTGCACCAGGCTGTGCTGGAGGGTGCCCGAACCCGTGAGGACATCCGGGAGTATCTGGCATCGCTGGTGGATGGCCAGCCGCCGTACCAGGGAGTGGCAGGACCGATCACCTTCAATGAATCCCAGGAAATGGTACGCATGCCGCGCCTGGGCCGAATCAGCGCCGGTGAATTGGTTCTGGTCCCGGACGAGGAAGAGATGGGCCGATGAGCAGTACCACCGACATGCCGGCCCCCCCCGGCGTGGGTTCAAAAAGCACTCGGGCCAGGGGAACCCTCCGCTCGCGGGTTTCCCTGCTCCTGGGCATGGCTTCGGCCTGCTCGCTGATCATCGTCATCGGTGTGTTGCTCAACCTCTCGCGCAACATCAGCAGCGTGGTGGAGACCCTGGAGCAGGAGCAGGAGATCCAGCGTATCGCCGGCGAGATCTCCCTCTCCATGATGCAAAACGTCTCCCGCGCCTTCGCCTCCATGAACACCGGCGAGGGGGAGCTCTACCCCGAGTTCGCCTCGGACTGTCGGAAGATCCGCCGGCTGATTGAACAGTATCAACTGCTGGACCTGGGGGTCGACGAAGCGGTGACTGTGGAAGAGATCAAGACCATGCACTCGGACCTCGAGCCGTTGATGCTCTCGGTTACCTATGCCAGGAAAACAGCCCCCGGAATCGACTTGACCGACGAGACAGGCCGCATCGTCAAGCTGGCCGGAGACCTGGACGGCCTGGTGGCAGGGCTGGCCGTCTCGGGAAGCGAGCGTGTAAAGACCCAGTTGGATGACCTGAGAGAGTGGGAGGAGGCGGCCACCAACTGGACCATCGGCGGAGGTATCATCTCGGTGATCGCCTTCTCCATCATCGGCCTGCTCTACACCAGGAAGGTCCTCTCCCCGCTGGACGAACTGCGCGAAGCCGCGGCCCGAGTGCGGGAAGGCGAGTTTCGCATCCAGGTGCCGCAAGGGACCGTGGCTGAGATCAACCAGCTCTCCAGCTCCTTCAACCTGATGGCCGACGCGCTGCTCGAATCGGAGAAACGCCGGCTGACCAACCGGCTGGAGTCCATCGGCATTCTCGCCGGCGGCATCGCCCACGACTTCAACAACTTTCTCATGTCGATCTACGGCTCGGTGACCATGGCCCGCAAGATGATTCCACCCGGCTCCCCGGCCCTCGAGCTTCTGGAGGAGGCCGAAGCGGCAGCCCTGCGGGCCAAGAACCTGACCCAGCAGCTGCTGACCTTTGCCCGGGGCGGGAAACCGGTGAAGAAGCCGGCCAAGGTCCAGCGGGTGGTGCGCCAGGCCGTGGAATTCGCCCAGCGCGGAACCGCCATGAGGGTCGAGTTTGCCTTCCCCGTCGACCTCTGGCCGGTGGAACTTGACGAGGGACAGGTGGGCCAGGTCTTCAGCAATTTGGCAATCAACGCCGAGCAGTCGATGCCCGGCGGAGGGACGCTGGAAGTGACCATGGAAAATGTGGACGTTGAGGGGCGCTCCCCCCTGCCCCTGGCCCCCGGCCCCCACGTGCGGGTATCGGTCCGGGATCATGGCACCGGGATTCTGCCCGAGCACCTGCCGCGGATCTTCGACCCCTACTTCACCACCAAGCGCCGGGGCAGCGGCCTGGGTTTGGCCGTCTCGCAGTCGGTGGTGACCAGGCACGGGGGTTTCATCACCGTGGAGTCGGAGGTGGGGAGCGGTTCGGTATTCCACATCCACCTGCCGGCGAACCCCGGACTGAAGCTCGACACGGCCCCAAGGATCGAAACGGAGCGGCCGGCCGGCCGGGGCAGGGTGCTGGTGATGGACGATGAGGAGAGCATCCTCAAGGTCACCGGAATGCTCCTCACGGACCTCGGACTCCAGCCGAGCATGGCCCGCAGCGGCGAGGAGGCATTGGCCCTCTTCCACCAGGCCCGGAAGGATAACCAGCCCTTCCGGGCGGTGATCTGCGACCTGGTGATACCAGGCGGCATGGGCGGTGTGGACCTGGTGCAGGCGCTGAAGTCCATCGACCCCGAAATGCCGGTGATCGCCTCCAGCGGCTTCGCCAACGACCCGGTACTCTCCGAACCGGCAGAGTTCGGATTCGACGGCGCTCTGGCCAAACCCTACAGCGCCGATGAACTGGCCGACGTCCTGGCCAGTGTGCTGTCCCGGAAATAAGTTATCGGTTGATCCGTCCCACCAGGTCCACCAGCACCCTGGCCGACAGGCCCCAGATGGTGTGTTCCCCGTACTGGTAGAAGTAGACCGCGACACGTTTCCGGCCCCAGTCGGTGCCATAGACCTCAGGCACCCGGTCCAGCGGGAAGCCGGGCAGCGGCCGGCGCAGGGTCTCCACCTTGTGGATCTCCGGAGGCGTGTTGAGGAAAAAGTCGAGGGGCACTTCCAGCAACTGCTCGGTCTCGTCCGGGTCGGGGGTCAGGATGACGTCCCGTGACAGGTGACCGAGGAAGGGGTGGATCAGGACGTGGGAGCCGCTGACAAAGGGGTCCAGCGGCGCGATCACCGAAATTTCGGCAGCTGACAGCCCCAGTTCCTCGCAGCACTCGCGAACCGCGGCCTCTTCCGGCGAACCGTCGCCCGGTTCGATGGCGCCGCCGGGAAAGCAGATCTCCCCCGGCTGACGTTTGAGACGGAGATTGCGGATCTCGAAGACCAGCCGCCACTCCCCTTCCCGCCGTATCAGCGGCACCAGCACGGCGCTCACCAGGTCCACCCCCTCGCTGCGCAGCAGGGGCTTTCTCCGTTTCACCGCCCGTTCGATATCCTTCAGATTCATCCGCACCTCACCACTGTGACCAGGTGTCATTTTCCCCCGATGCACCGGCCCAGGTCAACCAGACCGCGGTGTCTGGCGCCGTCTGAACGACTGCGCTATGCTACCGGAAACAAGGCAGACACCTCAGGAGCACCGATGATTCCGATCCGCGACACCATACGGTCCAGCACCTTTCCGCTGGTCAACACCTCGATCATCGCGGTCAACATACTGATCTTCATCTGGACCCTGGGCGGGGACCAGACGGAGATTTTCCTGCGCTACGGCATCGTCCCGGTGCACTACAGCGTGCCCGAGTTGGCGGCGGGCTTCTCCCTCGGCGCACAGCTGCTGCCCTTCCTCAGTTCGATGTTTCTCCATGGCGGCATCCTGCACCTGGTGGGGAATATCTGGTTCCTCTACATCTTCGGCGACAATGTGGAAGACCGCCTGGGACCGGTGCGCTACCTTGTTTTCTACCTGCTCTGCGGCATCTGCTCCGGTCTGACCCACCTCTTCCTCAACTGGGACTCGAGGCTCCCCACCATCGGGGCCAGCGGGGCCATCGCCGGAGTGATGGGGGCCTACTTCATTCTCCATCCCCGCGCCCGGGTGCTGACCCTGATTCCGATCTTTCTCTTTTTCCCCCTGGTGGAGATCCCGGCCTTTATCTTTCTCGGGGTCTGGCTGGTGATCCAGTTCCTCAGCGCCGGATTCACTTCGGCGGCGGAGGCCGGCGGTGTGGCCTGGTGGGCCCACCTCGGCGGTTTTATCTTCGGCATGCTCTTCCTGCTGCTCATGACCCGCCTGCCGGTGATCGGGTTGCAGCGGCGGATCGTAAGTCCGCTCAAACGGCAGAGCAGCCCCCGGGTAAACCGAATCACACCAAGTGCTTACGGTACCGGACGCCATGCCCGGGCCGTACTGCGAATCACCGCCGGCGAGGCGCGCCGCGGGGCGGTGAAAACCGTGGTCGTGGCCCGCGGATTCCGTCAGCGGCGGGTCAAGGTTCGTATTCCTCCCGGGGTGAAGGACGGGACGGTGCTGCGTCTGAAAGATCTGGGCCGTCCGGCGCCCGACGGTCCCGGCGACCTCTACCTCTCGCTGACGGTGGGCTGACCGGGATCCCGGGGCCCCTTGGCGGCCAGGTGGAGCAAGCTGTTATAATATCTTCATGCTGAGTTGACGAACCGCCCCCCCCCCAGAGGGGTGGTGGTGGATATATTCGTACTAAATTTTTTCGAGGGGTACACCTCTCATGAACATTAGGAGAACCGGACATGACTCCGCTCCAGAACGCCGCGCGTACCGCGCTGGAAAGCTGTCTCGCTCTCCGTCCAGGCGAGATGCTGCTGGTGATCACCGATGAGCCGCTTCGACGTATCGCTTACGCATTCTGGGAGGAGGGGCGAATCCTCGGTGCCGAATCCATGGTGCTGGAGATGGCGCCGCGCCGGGCCCACGGCGACGAACCGCCCGCCCTGGTGCTGGAGGCGATGAAAAGCGCCGACGTGGTGGTCTGCCCCACCTCCAAATCTCTGACCCACACCGCTGCCCGGCGTGCGGCCTGCGCCGAGGGGACCCGGGTGGCCACCCTGCCCGGGGTCACCGAGGAGATGATGGTCCGCACGCTCACCGCCGACTACGAGGCCATCGCTGACCGGACCCATAGAGTGGCCGCCGCCCTGGACCGGGCCAACGAGGCGCACCTCACCTCCCCGGCCGGCACCGACATCACCTTCTCGATCAGGACCATGAAGGCCATCGCCTCCACCGGACTGATCCGCCACCCCGGCGAGTTCGGCAACCTGCCCTCGGGCGAAGCCTACCTCACGCCGGACGAGGGGACGGCCGAGGGCACCTTCGTGGTCGACGGCTCCATGGCCGGGGTGGGCGTGGTGAAAACCCCGATCCGCTTCGAGGTCCAAAAGGGGTACGTGACGCGGATCAGCGGCGGTGCCGAATCACGAAAGCTGAAAGCACTGCTCGAGCCCTACGGCAAGAAAGCGATGAACGTCGCCGAGCTGGGGGTGGGGACCAACGACGCGGCCATTATCAGCGGGGACCTGCTGGAGGATGAGAAGGTGGCCGGCACCGCGCACATCGCACTGGGCAACAACATCTCCATGGGCGGGACCTGCGACGTGCCGCTGCACCTGGACGGGCTGATCCGCCGGCCGACCCTGACTCTTGACGGGAAGGTGATTCTGCAGCAGGGTCAGCTGATGATTTGAATCAGGGTTTTTTGTCCGAACCTTCCTCGCCCGGGTCGGGCTCGAGGTAGCCCAGCTCGCGAAGCCGGTCCACGGTCCGCGGGCCCAGTTGTTCGCCCGGACGCGGGGCCTTGGGCGAGCCGGGGCGGGGCAGGGCAAGCAGGGCTTCGTGGTGCCGCCGCATCACCTGGTTCATCCGGGCCACCAGTTCCGGCTGCTTGCCGGAGAGATCGTCCCGCTCGGCGATGTCCTTCCGCAGGTCGTAGAGTTCATACCGTTTCAGGTCGGGCCGGCGAATCAGCTTGTAGCCGTCCTCGATCACTGAGTAGTGTCCGACCTCCATCCCCTCGCTGATCAGCGGCCCACCGTCCCTCTCCTCCCGCTCTCCGCGAATCAGCGGCAGCAGCGACGTGCCGGCGGCATCGTCCGGGATCTCGACGCCCAGCAGATCGAAGATGGTGGGCAGGACGTCGATCAGCCCCACCCGGACGGGCACGCGGCGGGCCTTCATGCCGGGAATGCGGATGATCAGCGGGACGTGGGTCAGCTCCTGGTACAGGGTGTGGCCGTGGAGCACTGAACCGTGGTCCCAGAACTCCTCGCCGTGGTCGGAAAAAACCACCACAATCGCATTGTCGAACAGGCCGCGGGTGTCCAGATCCTGGAAAAACCGGTCCAGCACCTCGTCGGTGTAGCGGATCCCACCGTCGTAGAGATCGCTGAGCCGTCGCCTGTCATCCTGGTCAAGGCGCAGTTCTTCCCCCGAGGCGGCCGAATCGATCCCCCTGATCCGCCGGCAGATCTCCGCCGTCTCCTTCGGTACTATGGTGCTGGGATTCCCCTTGCCGAAGTGGTCGCGCCAGGGCGCCGGCGGGGCGTACGGGGCATGGATGTCGAAGCAGTGGACAAAGAGGAAGAACCGCCGTCCCTGGGGCAGCCCGTCCAGCCACTCCAGCGCCTGCCGGCACTTCATTCCGAGGCCGTTGCCCCACTCGCCGAACTGGTCGAACCCCTGGTGGAACCCGAAGTCCTTCCCCATGGGCCCGCCGTCAGTGAAGCCGCCGGTGGCGAACCCGGCCTCGCGCAGCCGATCCGCCATCAGCCGCCGGTCCCGGCGGGCCAGTGACTCGGTGGGGTATATCGACGTGAAGAGCGACCGGTGGGAACGGACCGTCTCGTTGGCCTGGCTCACCGCATACTCGAAGAGCACCGCCTCACCGGCAAGACGATCCAGGTTGGGCGATGTGTCCCGCTGGTAGCCGTAGCACCCCAGACGGTCGGCCCGCAGAGTGTCCAGGGAGACCAGCACCAGGCTGGGAGGATCGGGCGCGGGGCCGCAGCCGCCGGGCAGCATGAGGAGCACAGAGACGAGAATCAGCCACAGAGAGGGAAGAACGCGGGCGAGAGAAGCGGATGCAAAACCCTGGCGGTAGTCCGAGGGCAAGGCGCGAATCGTTGAATACGCACAGCAAACTCCTGTGGTATGTGACCGGTTTTCAACGATGCGCAACGCAGCCATCGGGCCTCGGACAGGGTTTTGGGCCGCTCCTACTCAAGTGATGAGAGGAACTTTTCCGCGTCCAGCGCCGCCATACAGCCCATGCCGGCCGCGGTCACCGCCTGGCGGTAACGGTGGTCGGTGACGTCGCCGCCGGCAAAGACCCCCTCCACCGAGGTGTTGGTCCGGCCGGGGGTCACCAGCAGGTAGCCCGACTCGTCCATCTCCAGCTTGCCCTTGAACACCCCGGTGTTCGGCTTGTGACCGATGCCGATGAACAGGCCCTCGCAGGGGAACTCCGAGCTTTCGCCGGTCCTGGTGTCCTTGAGCACCAGGGCGTGCACCCCAGCCTCGACGCTGCCCAGGATGTCGGTCACAGTGGCATTCCAGCGAAACTCGATCTTGGGATTCTTGAAGGCTCGTTCCTGCATGATCTTCGAAGCCCGCAGCTCGTCCCGGCGGTGGATCACGGTGACCTTTGATGCAAAACGGGTGAGGAAGTCGGCCTCCTCCATGGCGGTGTCGCCGCCGCCCACCACGGCGATCTCCTTCTCGCGGAAGAAGAAACCGTCGCAGGTGGCACAGGCGGACACGCCGGAGCCCATCAGCTTCGTCTCCGCGGGCAGCCCGAGCAGCATGGCCGAGGCCCCGGTGCAGATGATCAGCGCTTCGGCAGTATACTCGCCCCGGTCGCTCTTCACGGCAAAGGGCCGGGAAGAGAGGTCCACCTCTTCCGCGATCTCGTTGCGGATGTCGGTTTCGAACCGCGCGGCCTGGGCCTTGAAGATATCCATCATCTCCGGGCCCTGGATGCCCTCGGCGTACCCGGGGTAGTTTTCCACTTCAGAGGTGATGGTCAGCTGGCCGCCGGGCTGCTGACCCTCCAGCAGCAGCGGCTCGAGACGGGCCCTGGCGGTGTAAATGGCTGCCGTGTACCCGGCCGGGCCGGAACCGATGATGATCACTTTTCTCGCTTCCGCCATCACTAATACTCCTTATTCAGGGCCCGGTTCCACACCCGGGAGCGGGCCGGTGGCCTGGTCCGCATGTCCCGATACAGATGAAGAAAGAAATTACCAGAAGGCCCACGGAGGGTCAAGGGATGGGGAACGGCCAGGGGGCCCGGACACATTCACGGTTTTTCAGTCAGGTCCAGGTCCTCACGGAGCGCGGTGACGGTCTGAGTGACTCTGGGGGTCATGGGCGATTCGATCCCCAGCTCGAGCCAGGCTTCCATCTGGTTCAGCGCGTCCTTCAGCCGCTCCTGTCCCAGGTAGACGTTGGCCAGCAACAGGCGGGCATCGGCCAGTTCGGCGGCATCCAGCTCCAGCGCCTTGAGCAGCGCCTCTTCCCCCCGTTCGGCCTTGCCTTCCAGCTGTGAACAGCAGAGGCCGAGATTGAACCAGGCATCGGCATAGCCGGGCGCCACTTCCACCGCCTGCTCCAGCAGTTCGGCGGCCTTCCCGTGCTCGCCGGCCTGGATGTGGATCGAGGCCAGGTAGACTCGGCCCATCACCTCGTCGGGGTTCTGCGCCACGGCCGCGGACAGTTCTTTCTTCGCTTCTTCGGTCCGCCCCGCTTTTTTGTGAATCTCGCCCAGCTTGGCCCGGGCGTAGTGCAGGCCCGGCTCCTCCTCCAGCACCTCCAAGAGGATCTCTTCCGCGCCGTCCATGTCGCCCTTGTCCATCTTCTTCAGAGCCTTGGTATAGGAGCGGGCGGCCTTGTCATTGAACGGCTCGAGGTCCTCACGGGGCGTGATCGTGCTACCCTCGGGCAGCAGGTTGATGTTCTTCTCGATCCCGCCCGCCACCGCGCCCCGGTCGCCCCTGCCGCCCACGGACTCGTCGAAACAGGAGAAGGTGACTTGCAGGGCCTCGAACCCCGGGGCCTCCACCCGGAGCAGGTATGTCCCGCAGGGCAGACCGCGAATGCTGTATCGCCCCTGCACATCGGTTTCGGCGTTAAAGGTGGGCATCTTCTTCTTGTTCGAGTCGAGGATGGTGATCAGGGCCCCTTTCAAGGGGTCACCGTCGCCCCGAATCACGCCCGTGACCTTGTTGCTGCCCGACACTCCGCCGGATTGGGCAAAGGCGTCCTGTGCCGGGGCGACGAGAAGAATGGCGGCCAGGGCCAGGGTCAAAAAGCGGACCGTGATGTGATTCTTCATGTATCCTGCTCCTGCCGCGGCCCGGTGGGGCGGTGAGAACCGGCCGGCCGGGCTGCGGTATGTGATTTGAAGTTATGAGGATTCTAGAAAAATCCTCAACCGGACGTCAACCAGGGAGTTCTCGGCGGGATTTATTGCGGGGAGTGATTTGCTGCGGTATAGTTACGGTAAAGCAATTACCTGTTGCCGTAGTGGAGCGCGGATCATGGTTAAAAATCTTTTTGTGGGAAACCTCGACCGGTCGATGGACGACCGCCAGTTGAGTGATCTGTTCGCGGCCCACGGAGAGGTTGTGAAGGCCACCGTGATTCTCGACCGGCAGACCGGCGAGTCACGGTGCTTCGGTTTTGTGGAAATGGCCACTGACGGAGAGGGCCGCAAGGCCATGGCCGCCCTCGACGGCACCACGGTCTTCGAGAGAAGCATCCGGATCTCCGCGGCCCGTGAACGGCAGACCCCGCAGCAGGAGAGCAATCAGCGGCTCCGCCTGCGCCTCCCCTTCCGGCTGGTATCCACCCGCACCCGTCAGCCCAACGAAGAATGATCCCTCGCCATCGTCCCAAACAACTATCTCAACATTAGCGAAGTGGTTTTGGGACCGCTTCAGTCATAAATCGGGGGTTCGCCCGGCGGCCGGCGCTTCCAGCGGCGGTGAATCCAGTTCCACTGCTCGGGATGATAGCGGATGACCTGTTCCAGCACTTCCTGGTAACGCCGGGTGTTGTGCAGGATC
>JAQAZP010000363.1:0-23271 GCA_032127265.1 Acidobacteriota bacterium | reverse complement strand
AGGTCACTGGTTGCTTAATAATGCTGTCATCTGGGAATTTGACCCCGAAACCAGAGCGGTTGTTTCTTTTGATCAGCAACCGGAGATTGAGGTTGATCTCAAACGTCGGCCTGATGAAATGCTGCAGCTCTGGGATCGTCCGGAAGACCTGGCTATCGGTGAACTGCTTCAGTTAACCGACAAGCTGCAACAAGAAGGATACGATCCGAAAGCCTATCAGGTGGAAGTGCAAGGACGATTTGCCAAGACGGCCATCCCGATCATCATGGTTCTGGTTGGTATCCCCTTTTCCTTGCAACGAGGCCGCAACACCAGTTTTTCGCTCGGCATTATCATCAGTCTGATAACTTTTGCCGTCTACTTTATGCTTGATTCCGTGTTCACAGTTTTTGGCGCCATCGCTGTGCTGCCGCCACCGGTTGCAGCTTGGGCAGCCAATATCCTGATGGCTTTGATCGGTACATGGTTCTTCTTAAAACTCCAAAGTTAACAAGGCTCGTTCTCACAAGAAAGGGGCCAGCACAAGCTGACCCCTTTTCCGTTCACAAAATCTGCGACTGACCTCTCAATAACGATATGAGTCAGACTTATACGGCCCGTCCACAGACAAGCCAAGATAATCAGCCTGATCCTGACTGAGAGTCGTCAACTTTGCACCAAGTTTGCCGAGATGCAAACGTGCTACTTTTTCATCGAGGGTCTTCGGCAGAACATAAACCTTATTTTCGTAATTTCCTGGACGTGGTTTCAGCGCCGCCAGCCAAGGTTATGAAACCGTATCCGGATCCTACCAGAAGACCACGTAAAGCATGATGGCGAGACCGATCACCGCCATGCCGCCCCAGCGGGCAAAGGGGCTGGGGGTGAGGTCGAGACCCGATTGGGCCTTGAAGCACACCGGCGAGGCAAGCGGCCGGATGATAGTTATCACGGTCATCACCGCCACCAGGATGACAAAAGTGATGGCCATGTGATTGAGAAAGGCCACCCCGGGCAGCAGCCAGAGCAGCAGGCCGTAAATCGGGATGTTGAGCAGCATGGCGGTGACCGCGGCCGGAGTGGGCGCCCGGCGAACGATCAGGCCGAAGACAAATACGGTGACTATGCCCGGCGAAATGAAGCCCTGGAACATCTGGATATAGTTGAAAATCCCCTTGAAGGCCGGGTTGGCCAGGCCGGGGGCGATGAGGCAGCCAAAGAGGACGAAGACTCCGGTCATCGCCCGGCCCACCAGCACCAGCCGACGGGATCCGGCTTCGGGTCTGAAGTGCCGCTTGTAGAGGTCCATGGTGAAGATGGCCGAGGCCGAGTTGAGCATCGAGTCGAGACTGCTCATCACCGCGCCGAAGAGGGCGGCCAGCATCAGTCCGCGCAGACCGATGGGCAGCAGTTCCTTGATCAGCGCCGGATAGGCGGTGTCGGCGGCACCGATCTCCAGCTGGCCCGAGGCCGCCAGTTGAAAGGCCATGATCCCGGGCAGCACGATGATGAAGGGGATCACCAGTTTGATCAGCGCGGCGAATATGATGCCGTTCTGGCCGTGGCGCAGGCTCTTGGCCCCGAGGGTCCGCTGGGTGATGAACTGGTTGCAGCCCCAGTAGAAGAAGTTGGGGATCCAGATCCCCAGCAGCAGGGCCGTCCAGGGGATGTCCACATCGGCGGCGGGCAGGATCATGTGCAGCTTGTCGCCGTTGGCGGCAAAGAACGGCCCCACCCCACCCACCGCCCTGAAGCCCAGCACCATCACCAGCAGGCCGCCAAAAAGCAGCGCCGCGCCCTGGAGCAGGTCGGACCAGACCACCGCCTTGAGGCCGCCGTACACGGTGTAGGCCGCGGCCAGCGCGCCGATGATCCAGACGCCGTAGAACATGGGCAGGCCGAAGATGGTCTCGATCACCAGCCCGCCGGAGTAGAGGATCGAGGCCAGGGCCACCGCCACGTACATGATCAGCATGAACACGGCCATCAGCGCCCGCGGGGTGCTGCCGTAACGGTGCTCGAGGAACTCGGGCATGGTGTGGATGCCCAGGCGCAGGTAGAGCGGCAGCATCACCAGGGCCACCGCCACCAGGGTCACCGCGGCGATCCACTCGTAACTGGCCACGGCCAGCCCCATGGCGCCGAAACCGCTGCCGCTCATGCCGACAAAGTGCTCGGTGGAGATGTTGGAGGCGATGAGGGAGAAGCCGATGAGCCACCAGGAGAGACCGCGACCGGCGAGGAAGTAATCGGTGGAGCTCTCCTCCTTGCGCGAGGCGTAGAGCGAGACCGCCACCACCACGGCGATGAAGAGGATGAAGGCGCCGTAATCGAGAAGATTCAGTTCCACGTCAGTGGCTCCTCGGGGTTCGGATTGCGGCCATGGAAAAGTATAGTATGGTTATCCAATTCGTCAGCAACAGGAGGGCCCCACGTGAAGGCGATGCTGTTCACCCTGCTCATGTTCATGGCGGCCGTCCCGTCCTTTTCTGCCGACAGTAGCATAGCCCCCGAGGACCGGTCAAAATAGAGTCCGGTGATGGACTGGGAGAACCCGGCGGTCTTCGCGGCCAACCGCGAGAAACCCCACTGCACCCTGCTACCCTTCGACAGTATGGAAGCGGCCCTGGCCGGCGATCCGGCAGTTTCGCCAAACCACCAGTCACTGGACGGCACCTGGCAGTTCCACTGGGTGCGGATGACCCTGCTCGACCCCGCCGGGGCTCCGGTTGACGGCGTGCCGCTGACCAGCCTGCCGCTCCGCTGGACGGATGACGTGGCGTACGCCGTCTTCAAACTGCCGGAGATGATGCCCCTCCTCTGGACCGCCGAGACGCCGCACCTCTACCGCTGCGGCCTGGCCCTGCTGGACCAGGAGGAAAACACCCTGGAGGCCGTGGCCGGCAATACCGGCTTCCGCCGGGTTGAGATAAAGGACGGACAGCTGCTGGTGAACAACGTCCCGATCACAATCAAGGGAGTCAACCGCCACGAGCCCGAGCCATACACCTACCGCTTCCGGCTGCGCCCCTTCCTCGCGGGAGAGGAATCCCCTGAGGAGCTGGGAAGACAGGAGTTTTGACCGCCGTTCACCAGTTGCGAGGCAAAACCGGTCAGTTCGTCCAGCAGCGCCTCCTGATTTTTGCCGTGGGTGAACAGGTGGTCTGCGTCGGGGATGATCACCAGGTTCGGTTCCCCCCGGAAATGAACCTGGATGTAGTCGAGGCCCAGATCACCCTGGGCGTATATCAGGTGCACCGTTATGTCCGTCTTGAACAGGGCCTCCAGATCGGCCAGCAGTTCGCTGGCCCCGGCCTCCTCCTTCCGACACCAGAACGCCAGGTTCTTGCCCAGGCGGGCCAGCACACGGGTCAGCCTCGAATAGTCGGTGGCCCCGGTAAGCAGCCGTTTCCAGCTCACCGGGTTGAATTTGACCCTCCAGTAGTAGTGCAGTGAAACCGTGTCGTGATCAGAGGGGGTGAGGCTCTCGCTGCGGTAGTTCCGGATGTTGATCGGGACCAGCGCCGACACCCGCCGGTCACGCAGCGCGGCCTTCAGCGCCACCACCGCCCCGGAGCAGATCCCGATGAGCATGAACTGCCCGACACCCGCTGTCTGCTGGAGATAGTCCATCGCCTCCAGGGTTTCGGTGACCGCACTTTCGGCAAAGGTCAAGTTGTCGTTCCGGATGGCGCTGTCACCAACACCGTTGAAATCGAAGCGAAAGGCCGTCAGTCCCTGCCCGGCCAGCGCCCGGGCCATCTTGACCGAAAGACGGTTGAACCCAACCCGGTGGACCATCCCGGAATTGAGGATGATCACTGCTGGTGCCGACGAGGAGGCGGTCGGCCTCTCCGGGATGGTCAGAACCCCCACCAGTGAGTTCGAACGGCCAAAGAGGTGGACGGTTTCATTCATCGGTGGTCACCGCCCAGCCAGTGGAGAACTGTATCGATGATCTCCAGCGGAACGCGGATTTCACCGGGCCGGCGCCACGTCCGCAGAGCATCGACAGAGCGGTGTTCCGCGTCCGCACCGGTCCGGCCGAGATTCTCGCTGAACCCGGCCAGGGTGTTCCGGGCCGTGCTCTCCACCACCAGCACACGCCGGGCCGGCGGGCCGGCAGGTGCGGTGAGATTGATATCCCTGATGGCCCGAAGCAGGGCCGCCGGATACCTGTAACCCAGCAGTTCGAGATGCTCGGGGCTGTGGGCCGAAGCGTCCAGGGTGAGTGAGACTTCCAGCAGTCTGGCCCGATGCCGCTGCCCCAGTTCCTCGAGGTAGACGGCGCCGTCCAGCACCGGGTCGCAGAGCGCCAGGTCGCTGACCTCCAAGCCGCCCCCGGCGGAGAGCAACGCCAGGGCAGCCCCGAGACGAAACCCCACCAGGGCGATGCGCTGGACACCGGTCCCCTCCCGGAGCTGAGCGGCGGCCGTGGAGATATCCCGCAGCCACCCGTCCACGGAGGCCTCTTCGAAATCGCCGGCAGAGTCGCCGCAGCCGAAATAGTCGAACCGCAGGGTGTGCAGTCCGGCCGAGGCCAGGGCTTCCGCCAGGTGGACGAAGGTGCGGTGGGTATTTTCGTATTCCGATCCGGCGGGATAGCAGAGCAGCACTCCGGGACGGCTCCGGGCCTCGCCGGCCGGGGCATGATACACGCCAAAAAGCGGCCCGCGGTCCCCGTTGAAATAGAACGGCTCCATCGGCAGTCTCCCCCGGTTCTGCGTCACGGCTCACGCGGAGTATAATACGGCCGACATGAGGCCTCAATGAACACCCGGTCCAGTCTGCTCAAAGACCTGCTGCACTATCTGCCGGCCCAGATCTCCGCCGCCGTCTGCGGCCTGGCCAGCGTGATGATCCTGACCCGGTTCTTCACGCCGCGGGAATACGGCAACTATGCCGTGGCCCTGGCCACCGTGGGGGTCCTCGGCTCGGTCCTCGGCTGGCTGCCGGTGTCGATCATCCGCTTTCACCCGGCGCATGAAGCCCGCGGGCAGTCGTCCACGTTCATCTCCACCGTCCTGCTGCTCACCACCGGCTGCGTCCTCGGTGTGCTCGTCCTCTACTGTCTCCTGCTGGCCGGTCTCTACCAACAGCTGCCCGAGGACCTGCGGCCCCTGCTGATCCTCGGGGCGGGAGTCTTCGCCTTTTCCGTGTACTACGAGGTGCTGCAGCACGTCCTGCGTTCCAGGGGAAAGGTGGCCTGGTACAGCGCCTTCGCCACCTGGAGAAGCATTGTCGGCCTGCTCTGCGGGCTGGCCCTCATCGTGGTCTTCGATTTCGACATCTCCGGGATGCTCTGGGGAGCGATGATCTGCCTCGCCCTGATCGGCCCGCTGCTGTGGCGCAGTGCGGTGGGCCGGTTCTTCATCCGCCCCCGCGGGATCCGGTGGCCGCTGGTCAAGGAGCTGTTCACCTTCGGCTTTCCCCTGGTCCTGAGCAGCTTTGCGCTCTGGTCGCTCAACGTCTCCGACCGCTACATCATCGAGATATTCCGGGGCAGCAGCGAGGTGGGCATCTACGCCGCGGCCTACGCCATCGCCGAGCGGAGCATCAACTTCCTGGTGGTGCTCTTCCTGCTGGCCTTCAGCCCGGTCTCGGTGCGCATCTGGGAATCCGATGGGCCTGAGCGCACAAAGGAATTCACCCGCACCGCCACCCGCTATTTTCTGCTGGTCAGCATCCCCCTGGCCACGGCAATCAGCGTGCTGGCCCGGCCGCTGCTCCGGCTGATGACCTCGGCCGAGTACCTGGAAGGCTACTCCATCGTCCCCTTCGTGGCCCTGGGTATGCTGTTCTTCGCCATCCAGCACGCCTACCAATCCGGCTTCATCTACCACCAGCGGACCACCTTCATCACCGTCGCAGTGGTCGCTTCGGGCATGCTCAACGTGCTGCTCAACCTCGTCTTTGTTCCGGCCTGGGGCTACGTTGCCGCGGCCATCACCACCCTGGTCTCTTTCATCTTCCTCACCATTTTCCTCTATCTGGGCGCCCGCCCGATCTTCGACTGGAAATTCCCCCTGGCGTCCATGGCCCGCTGCCTGGCCTGCGCGGCGCTGATGGGCGGTTCCCTCCACCTTTTGATGGAGGAGCTTCCCGGACCGGACACATTCCGGCTCTGTGCGGCCTTGTGCTGCGGCTTCCTGGTCTACGGGGCCTCTCTCTTCCTGTTCCGGGAACTCACGGCCGGGGAGGTTCGCCGTCTGATCAGCCGTTTCCGGGAGCGCCCGGCCTGGAAGTGTTTATGAAACCACTTCCAGGCCGGTCCCCTTCCGCCCGGGCCTCACAGCAGACCGCGAACTGTTCGAGGGTCTGATTGATAAAGTCGTCGAAGTTCATCCGCAGGTTCAGCCGCTGCTCCAGCCGCATGATCACCTGCACCACGTCCAGCGATCCCGCGCCGAGGTGGAAGAAATTGTCGCTGAGGCTGACCTGCTCCAGCCGCAGGATCGACCGCCAGATCTCCGCGACCTCCTTCTCCATGGGGCTCCGGGGAGGCCGGGTGGTTTCCGCCCGGGGCTCGTGGCACCGGGCCAGCGCCGCGAGTCGCCGCAGGTCCACCTTGCCGTTTGGCGTCCGGGGCAGACTGTCCAGCAGGATGATGTGGTGCGGAATCATGAACGGCGGCAGGAGCCGGCGCAGTTCCCCCCGCAGGGCCAGCGTTGACACCGCCGCCGTTGCCGTGACAAAGGCCGCCATCTTCGTCGTCCCGTTCCCGGCGCCGCAGGGGACAACCACGCAGCCGCTGACCTGCGGCAGCCCGCTCAGTGCGGCCTCCACCTCCGCCGGTTCCACCCGGTTGCCGTGAATACTCAGCTGGCGATCCACCCGGCCGAGGAATTCCACGTTCCCGTCCGGCAGCCAGCGTGCCCGGTCGCCGGTCCGGAACAGCCTCTCCGCCGGCCCGCCGCCGAACCTCTTGCTGATGAACCGTTCCCCGGTCTGCCGCTCATCGTTGAGGTAGCCCCCGGCCAGCCCGTCCCCGCCGACACAGAGTTCACCCTCCATCCCGGCGGGCACGAGGTTCTGCTGACGGTCGAGAATGTGGATCCGGGTGTTGGCAATGGGACGCCCGATGGGAACAGACCCCTCCCCCTGGTGCCCGTCGAGATCGAAACAGGTGACATCGGCCGACACCTCGGTGGATCCGTAGAGGTTGAGCAGTTTCCGTCCGGGAAGCTTCTTTCTGAACAGCGCGGCCAGCGGCCCGGTGAGGGGCTCCCCGCTGGAGATCCAGAGGTTCAGCCGCCGCAGCGCTCCGCCGTCATCGGGCAGGTGCTGGAGGATCAGGTCGAGCAGGGACGGGACCAGGGTGATTCTGGTCACCCCGGCGCTGTCCAGCGCGTCGATCAGATTCCGGGGGGACTTCACCGTGGCCTCGGGAATGATCAGCGAACTCACCCCGCGAAGCAACGGTCCGAACACCTCCCAGCAGGAGTCCACAAAATTGAGCGAGCTGGTGCAGCACCCCATCTCCGGGCCGGTAAAGGGGTAGGCCTCCCACATCCAGCTCAAGCGGTTCACCGCTCCCCGGTGCAGCCCCTGCACACCGCGGGGTCTGCCGGTGGAGCCGGAGGTGAAGAGCACCCAGACCGGATCTCCCGCGCCGGATCCGGCCGCCAACCGCTCTGCCGGGACCTGGCCCTGCATGGGCTCGTCAAGACAGGCCACCTGCCGCGCCCCGCCGGGCAATTCGTCCTTGAGGGCCCGGCGGGTCAGCACCGTCCCGATCCCGGCGTCCTCCATCATCAGCTCGATCCGCTCACCGGGGTAGGCCGGGTCGAGGGGGACATAGACCCCGCCGGTCTTGAGAATCCCCAGCATGCCCACCACGGCGGTGACCGAGCGCTCAAGATAGACCCCGGCCAGGGAACCGCGCCCGAACCCGGCGGCGGCAAGAAATCCGGCCACCCGATCCGACGCCTGGTCCAGTTCGCCGAATGTGATCCGTGCTCCGCCGGCACAGCCGCCATCCTCGGGCCACTCGCGGAAGGCCTCGGCGTCCGGGGTCTTCTCCACCTGCCGCCGGAAGAGGCCGTGAATAGTGGCGTCTCGCTCGTATACCGCGGCGGTCCGGTTCCAGCGGTCCTCCGGCCGTTCCGGCGGAGTGGCTTCACCCGGCCCCGGCGGATCCACCGGCAGCGACAGGTCGGCGGCCATCTGTTCAAGGAGGGCAGCATATTCCCCCAGCATTCGTTCCACCGTCTCCCGCTGGAAATAGACGTCGGGATACTCGAAATCCACCGCCAGCCCGTCCCCGCGCTCCATCACGGTGACGGTGAGGAAGTAGTCGAGGTTCTCCGTGTCCCGGGGAATGTCCGGGGCCCAGTGCATTTTTTCCAGGCCGGCGAACCCGCCGCGGATCTCCCGTTCCCAGTCACCGCGCACCATGTTGAAGAGTACCCGCTCCAGCTGCCGCCCGTCCCTGCGTTCATGCCCCGTGGACCGGACCAGCCGGTCGTAGGGGTAGTCGCGGTTGCGGTGGGCCAGGCGAACCTTCTCATCCACCAGCTCCAGCAGACGCCGGATGTCACAGGAATCCGGTATCTTCACCCGGATGGCCAGGGTGTTGATGAAGTAGCCGATGGTCTGATTCAGCTCGGGGAAGAGGCGCCCCGAGAAGAGGGAGCCCACCACCAGGTCACGCTGCCGGCCGTGGCGGTAGAGCAGCAGGTAAAGGGCCGTGAGCAGGGTGGTTGAAAGGGGCACCCGGTGGCGAAAGCTGAAGCGCCGCAGCCGGCCGGCCAGGTCTTTTTCCAGGGTCCGGCCGATTACCGTGCTGGTGTCCAGCCGTTCGGAGCGGGCCCTGGAGACGGTGGGAAGTTCCAGCCGGGGAACCGGGTCGGCGAACTCCTCCAGCCAGTAGCGCCCCTGGCTTTCCAGATATGCCTGGTAGGGCTCAGCCTGCTGCCAGCGGGCATAGTCGTGATACTGGCAGACCGGCGGCCCGGTGACCTGCACCCTGCCGTCGGCATGGTGACAGTAAAGATCGGCCAGGTCCCGCCACAGCAGCTGCAGGGAGATCCCGTCGGCCACGCAGTGGTGAATGGTCAGCAGCACGATGTGGTCCGCGTCGTCCAGCACCAGGTGCCGGATCCTGATCAACGGATCGTCACTGATGGAGAAGAGGGTGTCGGCCTCGTGTCGGGCCAGTGCCGCGGCCCGGTTTTCCCGCTCCGGCGGAGGAAGATCGGACAGGGAGATCCTGGAGTAGAAGGCCTCCGGGGGCAGCGTCCGGTGGATGACCTGGACCGGTGTCCCATCGCGGTCCACGAAGTTGGTTCGGAGGGAGGCGTGCCTCTGCACCAGGTCCCGGGCAGCTTTCCGCAGGGCCTCACCGTCCAGCGGGCCGCGAAACCGTTCAGTGAAACGGATATTCCAGGCCCGGCTTCCGGGATAGAACCGGGTGAGGAACCAGATATTTTTCTGCTGATGGGAAAGGGGGATGGCGCCGTCAGCCGGCCCACCGGCGACTTCCAGCAGACCCTGCTTCAACCGCTCCATGGTCTCCACGTCACACTCCCGCCGCGGCAGCCGCGCCCCTCATCGCCCCCTGTCCGGCTCCAGAGAGGAAAGGACCACATCAGCCACCTCCCCGGGGCTCATGCTCCCGTCGTTCTCCACCATCACATCCGGGTGCCGGGGTTCTTCAAAATCAAGGTCCAGCCCCATGACCTGTTGCCGCTGACCGTTGAGGCCTTCGCTGTAGAGCCCCTTCTGGTCCCGCTGGACCAGGACGTCGAAGGGCACCCGCAAGTAGATCTCCCGGTACCGTGAAAGGTTTGTCCTGTTCCACTCCCGGATCTCGCTGAACATGGAGATGGTGGCGCAGACCACGTGGACACCCTGCTCGGAAACCAGCCGGCAGAGGCGGGAAATACGGAAGGCGGTTTTCAAACGGTCCTCCGCCGAGTGCCCCAGGTCATGGTCGAAAACGGCCCGCAGGTCATCGCCGTCAAAGAGCACCGCCGTCCGGCCGTCAGCCTGCAAACGGTCCACCAGCACCCGGGCGATGGTGGTCTTCCCCGCTCCGGCCAATCCGGTTACCCAGAAGACCGTTCCCTTGTTCGTCATGGTCACCCACCGGATCTTTGCAATCCCTCAACGGAAGGCCCTGGAGAGGGATTCGTTGTTGACATACTCCCTGACCCGGCCGACCACCCGACGGCCGGCCACCAGGTCGTAACACTTCACATAGCACCCGGCGGCCGCGGTGGAGAGGAAAAGGGCGTCGGGAGAACCGGGGACGAGCTCCACCGTCATGTTCTCCTTTCGCAGCAGGCCGCGCCCCTCCGGGTCGAGGATCCGGCCCAGCGGGACCAGGCCCTTGCGGATCCCCTCTGCTTCATCCGTGCTGAACAGCCCCAGGTCCAGCGTGGAGCGGGAAAAGATCACCGGCAGGTCGGCCGTGTCAAAGTAGAGCACCGCCTCGCGCCGGATGGTCCCCCCCCCGTTGCCGTCCTCCGCCTGGCGTCGCACCGCCGACCGCAGCGGTTTCCCGGAGAGCTGCTCCAGGAACAGCGTGGTCGACCCCTCCAGTTGGAGAAAGCAACTCATCAGCAGACTGGAATCGCTCATGCTCGGCTCCGGCGCCGCTCCGTCGCGGCGCTTCAGGACAGTTTACCCTCGACAAATACGACGAGGTGTTCGACACTCGGGTCCAGGTCCGGGTTGATGTCATCGTCGGTCAGGGAAAACCTGAATTCCCGCTCCAGGCCCACCAGCAGATCCAGCTCCTGGATCGAGTCCAGGCCGAGGCTCTCCCGGAGCGGTGTGCGGTTGTCAAAATCGTCGGGCAGCGAGCAGCGAAGAACCTGCTCCTCGAGAATCCGCCGGACGTGCCTGGCCATCTTGTCTCTCGACATTCCGCCTCACCCGCCGTTGTGGATCAGTTCCTTTTTCAAAACCTTGCCGGTGGCGCTGCGGGGCAACTGCTCCACGAACTCGATGATCGAGGGCACCTTGTGCGCCGCCAGCCGCTCCCGGCAGAACCGGGTGATCTCCATTCGCTCCACCAGCCCATCGGTGACCAGCACCACCTTGACCGCCTCGCCAAAGGAGGGGTGCGGACACCCCAGCACGGCAACGTCCCGGACTCGCGGATGGGACGAGAGGGCCTGCTCCACCTCACCCGGATCCACCTTCTTGCCCGAGATGTTGATCAGAGTCTTGATCCGGCCCGTGATGTGCAGGTTCCCGCCGGTGTCGCGGCGGCCCAGATCACCGGTGCAGAACCGGCCGTCCCGGAACGTCTCCCGGCTCGCCTCGGGCAGGTGGAAGTATTCCGCGGCCGCCGCGCTGCTGGTCAGCACGATTTCTCCCGCCGTGCCGTCCGGCACCGGGTGCCCTTGTGAATCCACCAGTTCCACGGCCATGCCGCGGATCGGCCGGCCCACGCCGTCTCCCTCGGCGCCGGAACGGTTCACCGACACCACCCCGGTCTCGGTCAAACCGTAGAGCGGGCGAATGTGCATCCCGAACCGCTCGCGGCAGCCCGTGGCGGTGTCCGCATCAAGCGGAGCCCCGGCGCTGAGCGCCACCCGCACATTTGAGAGATCCGGGTGGGTGTCCAGGTGGGTCCGGAGAAAGAGCTGGTAAAAGTAGGGCACACCGATGAAGACGGTCACACCGGAGGCCAGCGTCTCGAGAACCGGCCCGGGGACGAACCCGTCACGCAGCAGCAGTTCGGCCCCGGCATGGAGGGGAGAGAGCAGGCCGGTCATCAGCCCATAGGAGTGGTGCAGCGGCGGTATGGTGCAGACCCGGTCACGGGCGGTGAGCCCGATGGCCTCGGTAAAACCGTCGATCTCCTCCAGCAGCTGATCGGAGCTGCGGCGGATGATCTTGGGGTAGCCGCTGACCCCTGACGTGTACTGACAGATGGCATGGGCCCCGCTTCGCTCCGGGGCCGGCCCGGCGGCCTCCTTCACCTGGCCGGGCAGCTTGCTGAACGCCAGCGCACCGGGCGAATCGGCGTCGCCGGCCAGGATCACGGCCCGCAGGTCCGCACATCGCTGCTCCAGTCCGCGCAGCGGCTCCAGCAGGGAGGGGGTGGTGACCAGGGCCTCCACCCGGCAATCGGCGAGGATCCGCTCCACTTCCGCCGCCCCGGCCCGCGGGTCGAGGAGCACCGCCGTTCCGTTGTTTCGTGCGGCGGCAAAAAGCGCCACGGCGAACTCCGGCCGGTTGGGCAGCAGGATACCGATGGCTGCCCACCGGGGCAGTGCCTCGCCGATCAGCGCCGCCAGCAAGGTGGAAGCCTCGGCCAGCGCCGACCAGGTGAAATGCCGTCCCTGGAATAGCAGGGCCGCGTCACCCGGCCGGTTGTGGAGGCCGTGATCAAGGATGGCGGCGATGCTGGTCATCTCCTGCTTTCTCATCAGCTCAATCGTTGGGAAAACCTGGCCGCTCTTGAAAAACGCCGCCGTCGCCACGCTATCGAATAAGAATACAGCAGTTTTTTCAAAGGGTTACCTGCCGATCATGGTCTCCGCGGCTCACATGATGAACCGTAGAAACGGCCCGGTTCCAAGGGGCAATGTCTATAATATACGTTTTGTTCTCGCCGGTTTCCACCTGCTGCCGCATCCACACCGCTGCCTGTCATCTCCCTGACCCGCACCACCGGACCCCTGATCAGGGTTGTCTCCGGCGGTCAACAGGTATAGGTTTAGACCAGAACGCCGCCGGGAAACCGTCTTGCGGCACCTGACGGAATCAACGGTTCAACACCGCGAGCATCAGATGAAAGCCATTGTCATCGCCGCAGGCCCGGGGACCCGGTTACGGCCGCTGACCGAGGACCGGCCGAAGTGCATGCTGGAGATCAACGGGCAGACCATTCTCCAGCGGATGGTTCGGCGCTTCGAGGAGCAGGGCATCGATGACGTGACGGTGATCAGGGGATACCGGGGAGAGAAAATCGATTTGCCCCGCATCACCTGTGTGGAAAATCAGGCCTATGCCGGCAACAATATTCTCCATTCGCTGATGACGGCACGGCATGTGCTGCACGACGCCTGCCGCCGCGGCGCCGGTGTGGTGGTCAGCTACTCGGACATCCTCTTCGAATCCGGGGTTCTGCGTTCCTTGCTGGACACGCCGTCGGCACTGGCCCTGGTGGTGGATTCCGGGTGGTTGGCCGGCTACCACGGCCGGTCTGACCACCCCCTCGAGGAAGCGGAGACCGTGCTGCTGGACAACAACCGCCGGGTGCGGCGCATCGCCAAGAACCTC
This sequence comes from Acidobacteriota bacterium, assembly GCA_032127265.1. Lineage (GTDB taxonomy): Bacteria > Acidobacteriota > JAQAZP01 > JAQAZP01 > JAQAZP01 > JAQAZP01. The sequence continues at coordinate 10,050 of JAQAZP010000363.1, read as the reverse complement.
TTCGCCGGCCAGCCGCCGTCAGCTCACCACGGCGAGTTCATCGGACTCTGGAAATGCACCGCCGAGGGAGTCGAAACCGTGCTGCGGCATTTTGACCGCCTGAACCAGGGTCTGGGACCCGATGAACCATTCCAGTGCGCGGACCGGTGGCAGACGGCCTATCTCACCGATTTCTTTCAGGAACTGGTGGACGAGGGGGAAGATATAGAAGCGGTCCTGATTTCCGGCGGCTGGCTGGAAATCGACACCGAACAGGATTATCGGCGGGCGCTCCGGCAGAAGATCGCCCGCGACGCCTGAACTCAGGGACAGATGAACGAACCGCTGTTCTCCAAACCGCTGCGGATCCCGTCCGAGGGGGAAAAGCTCTACGCCCTTTCCGCCGCGGAGATGAACCGGCTGCTGCACCTGCGCGGTGAACGAACCGAGCTGGACCCGGGAATGGGCGGGGTCAGCCCGGCCGCGCTCAACCGGATGCTGGAAACGTCGAGCCGGTTGGTCTCGGTGGACCTGGCCCTCACCTCCAGCTGCAACTTCGACTGCATCCACTGTTACCGGCCGCAGGAGGAACAGGGGGGCGGCCGGCTGGAAGCGGACCTGCTGCGGGAGACCATCGCCCACTGCCTCTCCCTGGGGGTCAGGTATTTCATCCTCACCGGCGGTGAACCGCTGGCCTATTCCCACCGCGGCGCCGGCGGGGAGCAGACGGGATTCTTCGACGTGGTGCGGATGATCCGCCGGGCCGGCGAGGCGGCGGGACACGAGGTGGAGGTCCTGGCCTTCTCCGACGTGGCGCTGATCGACCGCCGGCGGGCGGAGCAGCTGACCCGCCTTGGAGTGTCGCTCTGTTTGAAGCGGGACACGCTGGATCACGATGTTCAGGACACCATCGTGGGCGGCCCGGGGCGGAGCAAGGCCATGGCCAATGGCTACGAAAATCTGTTCGAGGCCGGCTACGGCAAGGGTCCGACACCGGCGGCCACGGTGAACCAGGTGCTGCGCAAGGGGGATGCCGACACCCTGCAAGGGGCCATCGGCCTGCACCTCTGGGTCCGTGAACATGGCATGGAGCACTCGATCATCCCGATCCACTACTGCGGCAAAGCCGAAGGAGAGCACCAGCCCGGCGGGATCAATCCCCTGGAGGTCAAAGCGCTCTACGACATTCTGGCCGCCCTGGACGGCCTGCTGTTCAACGACCCGTGGACCGTCTACTCCGCGTTCACCAAGAACAAGACCTGCAACCGGCCGGGACGGGGTCTCCACATCCGGGCCACCGGCGACGTGACCAGCTGTTCCGAGTCCCCGCTCCTCGAGCCGTATCTCTTCGGCAACATCCGCGAACAGGATCTGGGCGCCATCGTCGCCTCGGAAAAATTCCGGGACTTCGGCCGGCGCTTCGCCGCCACCGCAGGGACCTGGATCTGCAACCCGGCGGTCTGCGACCTGAACGCCAACCAGCTCTGCCGCGGCGGCTGCGCCACCAGGAGCGCGTACTCCAGACTCGACCCGAACAGCGGCCTGATCATGGAGAATGAAAACCAGCTGGCCTACAGCGACCACCGGGAGGACCCCCTCTGCCCCGGATGGGCCGTGCTGGCCCAGAAGCAGGGGGCGCTGAGGGACGGGCTCTACCGGGAAACGGCCGCCTCGCTGCTGGCCCATTCGTGCCTCGAGCCCACGGTCTCGAAACAGGTGCTGCACAAGGTGACCGGCGAGTTCGATTCGCTGCTTCCCGGCCGGAAGAAGCCGGCCGGGCCCCAGGGAACATAGATGAAAACCGTCTATCTGGCACTCAGTGTCGACTTCATTCACCACGGGCACCTGAACATCATCCACAAGGCCCGGGCCATGGGCGAGGTGATCGTCGGGCTGCTCACCGACCAGGCCATCTCGCAGTACAAACGGCTACCCCTGCTGACCTGGGAGCAGCGCAAGCTGATCGTGGAGAACATCAAGGGGATCAGGACCGTCGTGGCCCAGGACACCGTGAGCTACACCGCCAATCTCCGCCGGTTCAAACCCGACTTCGTGCTCCACGGCGACGAGTGGGCGTCGGGCCTCTTGCGGGAGGTGCGCCAGGAGGTGATCGACGTGCTCGGCGAGTGGGACGGCCGGCTGATTGAGGTGCCGCACACCAAGGGGGTATCCACCAGCCTCGACCACCAGCGGCTGCCCTCCCCCGGGATCACCTCCGAGAGCCGGATCGGGATGTTCCGCCGGCTGCTGCAGGTCAAGCCGATTGTGCGGATGATGGAAGTTCACAACGGCCTCACCGGACTGATCGTGGAGAAGACCAGCGAGGAGGTGGACGGGCGGCGCGAGGAATTCGACGGGATGTGGCTGAGCAGCCTCACCGACTCCACGGCCAAGGGAAAGCCCGACATCGGTTTCGTCGATTTCACATCCCGGGTCACCACCCTGAACCAGGTGCTGGAAGTGACCACCAAGCCGGTGCTCTTTGACGGTGACACAGGCGGCCTGACCGAGCACTTTGCGCTGATGGTCAAGACGCTGGAACGCCTGGGCTGCGCCGGGGTGGTGATCGAGGACAAGGAGGGATTGAAGCGCAACTCCCTGCTGGGGGCCATGGCCGGGCAGGTGCAGGCCGGAATCGACGAGTTCTGCCGCAAGATCTCCGCCGGGAAACGGGCCCAGGTCAACGACAGCTTCATGGTGGTGGCCCGGATCGAGAGCCTGATCCTGAACAAGGGGATCGAGGATGCCCTGGAGCGGGCCGCGGCCTATGCCGGGGCCGGGGCCGACGGGATCCTGATCCACAGCCGGGAACCGGAGGCCGCGGAAGTACTGGAGTTCTGCCGCACCTTCAGGTCGCGGGAGAGCGACCTGCCGCTGGCGGTCATCCCCACAACCTATGACAGGGTCACCGAACGGGAGCTGGCCGATGCCGGAGTGAACGTGGTGATTTACGCCAACCACCTCCTGCGCAGCGCCTACCCCGCCATGGTTGATGCCGCCCGGTCGATACTGCGGCACAAACGCTGCCATGAAGTCGGCGCGTCCTGCCTCGGCATCGACGACATTATCCGGCTGATCCCGGAGGGAGTCAGCGAATGATTTCAGCCGCGGAGCTGCACGCCCTTCTCACCGGCGAATCGCTCGATTTTTTCACGGGGGTGCCCGATTCGCTGCTCAAGCATTTTATCGCCCACCTCGATTCGGCCGTGCCGGCGGACCGGCACCTGGTGGCGGCCAACGAGGGAAACGCCGTATCCCTCGCCGCGGGCCAGTACCTGGCCAGCGGCCGGCCCGGAGTGGTCTACCTGCAGAACTCGGGGCTGGGAAACTGCGTCAACCCGCTGATGTCGCTCTGCGCCGAAGAGGTGTTCTCCATCCCGGTGCTGCTGCTCATCGGCTGGAGGGGACAGCCCGGCACCACGGACGAACCCCAGCACACGCGGCAGGGGGCGGTCACGCTGTCCTTGCTGGAGGCGCTTGCCATCCCGCACAGGATCCTGCCCGACACCCTGGCCGAAGCCCGGGAAGCGGTGCGGCAAGCGTCGGAGTGCATGAGGGCCAGCCAGGCGCCGTATGCGCTGGTGGTCCCCAGGGGCACCATCGCCCCGGGGAGCGCATCCCCGGATCCCGACCCCTGTGCGCTGGGCCGGGAGGAGGCGATCAGGGAGGTGGTCCGGTTGCTGGACCCGGAGACACTCTTCGTGGCCACCACCGGCAAGGCCTCGCGGGAGCTGTATGAATTGCGGGAAGAACCGGGCCAGACCCACGTCCGGGACCTGCTGGTGGTGGGGTCCATGGGGCACACCTCATCCATTGCCCAGGGCCTGGCCCTGCAGCGCCCGGATCGCCGGGTCTGCTGTCTCGACGGCGACGGGTCACTGATCATGCACATGGGCGCGCTGTCCACCATCGGCCGCTACCGGCCGGAAAACCTGATCCACGTGGTGCTGAACAACCAGGCCCACGATTCGGTGGGGGGCCAGCCCACGGCGGCGGCGAATATCCGCATGGCCGAACTGGCCCTGGCCAACGGCTACCGCCACGCACACTCGGCCGGGACGGCAGCGGAAGTGGAGGCCGCGCTGCGGGAACTCTCTAGCCGGCGTGGCCCCCTGTTTCTGGAAATCAGGGTCGGCCGGGGTGCCCGGGGGTCGCTGGGCCGGCCCCGGCAGTCGCCGCGGGACAACAGGACCATATTCATGGAACGGTTGGATGAGCACTGAACAACGGAAGATCAGCGGGCCAGGCAGCCTGACCGGGCTCCGGCCGCTGCTGGAGGAACTGAACCCGCAACGGATCTTTCTGGTCCGCGGCGGTGAATCCTTCACACGATCCGGCGCCGGGGAAGCGCTGGCGCCGCTGCTGGAAGGTTTCGCCCGCACACGGTTTCAGAGCACGTCGCACGTCCCGGTACTCACCGAGATTACAAACGGCTGCCGTCTGTTCCGGGAGCATGCGCCGGACCTGGTCCTGGCCGTGGGCGGTGGACGGGTCATGGACACGGCCAAGCTGATCAACCTGCTCTCGGCCCATGATGATCCCCCCGAAGCGCTGATCGAGGGAACGGCCCCCATCACGGACGGGGGCGCACCGCTGATCGCCGTGCCAACCACCGCCGGGTCGGGCAGCGAAGCCACCCGCTTTGCCGTGGTCTACATCAACGGCACCAAGCATGCCGTGGACCACGAGGCGCTGCTCCCCTTCTGCGCCATCGTCGACCCCGAGCTGACGATGAGCATGCCCGGCGGGCTGGCCGCGGCGACCGGGTTCGACGCGCTGGCGCAGGCCGTGGAATCCTGGTGGGCGGTCGGCTCCACCCCGGAGTCGCGGCCCCTGTCCGCCGAAGCGATCACCCTGGCCACGGCCCACCTCCGCGACTCGGTGATCCACGGGTCCCCCAATGCGCGGAGGGCCATGGCCGAGGCGGCGAACCTCGCCGGCCGGGCCATCGACCTGACCAGGACCACGGCGGCCCACGCCCTCTCCTACGGCCTGACCTTCAGCCACAACATCCCCCACGGCCATGCCGTGGCCTTGACCCTGGGCTGGCTCCTCGAGTTCAACGCTGCGGTGACCGACTCCGACTGCGGTGACCCGCGGGGCGCCGGCCACGTCCGGGAGGTCATGGGACAACTCTGTGCCCTGCTCGGCTGCGCCGGCCCGGCCGAGGCCCGTCTCCGGCTGTACCGCCTGATGCTCGACTGCGGATTGAACCCGCATGTGCGGGCACTGGGGCTGAGCGCAGGGGACATGGAGCGGGTCATCGACGGAGTGGATCACGGCCGGCTGGCCAACAACCCCCGGCGGATCGAGGACCGGAACACCCTGGCGGCCCTGTTCGAAACCGGGACGCCGCCGCAGAGTGATGTGCAATGAAAACCGAGTGGGACTACACCGACCTGGCCCGGGCCTATCTCAAGCGGCCGGAGTATGCCCCCGGGGCCATCGACAGTATTGCCGCCTGCCCCGGCATCGAACCGGGGGCGGCGGTCTGTGACATGGGGGCGGGCACCGGCAAGCTGACGCTGCCGCTGCTGCAGCGCGGGATGGAGGTCACCGCGGTGGAGCCCAACGATGCCATGCGCGAACTGGGGATCGGGCAGACCGCCGGCCACCCCGACGTCACCTGGATCGAAGGCACCGCCGAACAGCCCGGCCTCCCGGCCGGGGCCTTTCGCCTGGTCACCTTCGGCTCTTCGTTCACCGTCACCCGCCGCGCCCGGGCCCTGGACCAGGCCAGCCGCCTGCTGGTCGCCGACGGCTGGCTGGCCGTGCTCAGCAACCACCGGGACCTCGAGGACCCGCTGCAGAAAGCCATCGAGGCCGTGATTCACCGGGCCATCCCCGGCTACAGCTACGGCCTGCGCCGGGAGGACCAGACCGGGGTGATCGCGGAGAGCGGCCTGTTCCGCGAGGTGCGAAAAGTCGAGAAGCGCGTGCTCCACCGCCAGAAGGTTGCCGATATGGTGGAAGCCTGGGGTTCCCACGGCACACTGCACCGCCAGGCGGGGGACCGCTTTGACGGCATCATCCGGCAGATCGAACAGATCCTCCTCTCCTCCGGAAGTCAGACCGTCGCCGTGCCTTACACCACCCGCCTGTGGCTGGCCGAGGTGTCCCGATGAGAGAAGAGAACCGGCGGCTGCTCACCGCCGAAGACGTCATCTTCGCCGTGCACCCCGGCTCGGGCACCAGCTGGATCGGCAGCCTGCTGATCACCCTCGGCGTTTTCTATGTCTCCGGGCACCACGAAGTCCTGGTCAACGGGCAGGACCAGAAAACCGGCGGCTGGATCGAGGACAACCAGCCCCTGCTCCCCGGGCGAACCGCCGAAGGACCAGGCGCCGGCAGTGCCCGCCCCCTGCTGCCGGTGGCGGAAATGGTCCGTCACAACCCGATCCTGCACAGCCGGGAACGCCGCAATCCCGGGTACCGCGAAGCCCTGCGGGTCATCCAGACCAACGATTCGCCCAGGCGGTTCACCCGCCCCATAAAACAGAAGGTGATCCTGCTGATCCGCGACGGCCGCGACACCGTGATCTCGCTCTACCACTGGTTCCGGAATTTCACCGACCTCGATTTGCCGCTGGCCGACTACCTCAGCGGGAACTCCGGGGCCTGGCCGGCCCCGGCCATGAGCTGGGCCTTTTTCAATCTCAGCTGGCTCAAGGCCGTGGACCACCGGCGGCTGCACGTGGTGCGGTTCGAGGGGTGCCGGGAGGAGCCGCGCCGGTCCACCCGGGACCTGCTGGCCTTTCTCGGCCTGGAGCGGAGCGACCGGGCCATCGACCTGGCCATCGAGGAGAGTTCCTACGGCAGCATGCGCAAAATGGAAGACCGCCTTGCCTCCAGCAAGAGCGATCGGCCCGGCGTGCGGGTGATGCGCAAGGGGCAGATCGGCGAGTGGCGCGGCGTTCTGGACACGGAGATGCTGGAGACCTTTTCCGGACTGCCCGTGCAGGCGCTGGAAAAATTCGGCTACGATGTCTAGGCGCCGATCCTCCGGCGGATCTTCCCCGCCACCGAACCCACCTCACCCCTGAACAGGTGGCGCAGGCCCCGGGCCAGCGGTCCGAAAATCCCCGGCACCAGCCGCACGGTCCAAACATACTGCAGAACCGCCATCAGGTTCACCGCCAGTCCGCAGAACCGGCCGCCCCGGCCCAGGAATCGCCGGCTGAGCCATCGGCCGAATACGGTATTCCAGGCCAGGATGAACATACAGTTCTGCAACCGGGCCTTGCGGTCGGAGTCCCCAAATCGCGGACGGTAGAACCAGTCGCTGAAGATCTCCCCGGCGATCCGTTCCTCCGAGAGGTCGTCCTCGCTGACCAGCCCGGCCTCCAGCGCCCTCCGGGTCATGGGATACTCGGGGAAGTACTGCAGCTTGAAGAACTGGCATTTGTAAGGGTGCTCGATCCGCAGCAGAAAACGGACCCCCTCCTCCAGTGTCTCCACGGTCTCGAAGGCATTCTCGACGATCAGATCGAAACAGACGTTGACACGGTGCCGCCGGAGTATGGCGATGCGATCGAGGATTTCCTCGTTGCTGCCCGGTCGGTTCATCAGCCCGTTGCGGATCTCCTCCGAGCAGGACTGGATGCCGAACTTCAATTCGTGGAGCCCCACGCCGGACAACTCTTCCACGTTCTCCTCCTTGATCAGCCGGGGGTGCATTTCGCAGTAGAAGGGGAGGCTGATCCGCATGCGGTAGAGCTCGCAGAACTGTTCCGTCCAGCGGGGCGAGACGCCAAAATCCTCGTCGATGAAAATCAGGAATTCCGTCCCGGCCCTGCTCCTCGATACCCGTTGCTCGATTTCGCCGATCACGTGCTCCGGGCTCCGCTGGCGAACCACCGGCCCCTGCCCCTTGACCAGCGGATGGAGCAGGCCGTTGATACAGAAGGCGCAGCGAAAATAGCAGCCCCGGCTGGCCATGATCCAGAGCCTGGTCTCGTCCAGCTCCGGATCCTCGGTGGTGGCCCGCCCCTGCTCGATGAACCACATATCCTCCAGCCCAGCGGCCTGCCAGGGCAGGGTGTCGAGGTCCCGGATCGGCTCCTGCATCCCCATCTCCACCACGTCGCCGCTGTCCGAGCGGTGCCACAGGCCTGTGATCCCCCGGAAATCGGCCCCGGCGGCCGCCCGGGCCGCCACCTCCCGCAGCACCAGCTCCCCCTCGCCCCGGCAGGCATAGTCGGCAAAGCCAAGGGCCCGTTCCGGGTAGGCCGTGGGATATTTCCCGCCGACGATCACCGGCACATTGGCCACCTGCCTGACCCCCCGGACGATCTCCCTGGCCAGCGGTGCGTAGGGAGCCATCAGGCTGAGGGTGACCACGTCGGGACCGATCTCCCCGATGGTGCGGTAGAGCAGGTCGTATTCGCCGGGCTGGACCGGTCGGTGTGCCGTGTTTTCGCGGTTGGTGTTCTCGAGGTTCTTGAAAAAGACGGAGTGCGGCACCGCGCCCTGCTCCAGCAGCCAGGAGTGGAACAGTCGCACCGGTATGGAGTTGAAGTTGTACAGCGAGATGTTGACGATGACGGCGCGTTTCATTGCAGCCCGTTCATTCCATTTCAGGACCCGGCGCCCGGGTCATCAGAACCGCCTGAGGATGGCGCGGGCCTTGCCCGCCAGCAGGCCCCACTGGCCGCTGAACAGCAATCGAAGCCCCTTGATCGTGAACCGGACAATTTCCGGTTGCCTGACAAAAAGTTCATGGTAAGCGTTGCGGGCCAGCAGGTTGGCCAGCAGCCCCCAGAAGATGCTCCGCTTCTCCAGCAGCTTGCGGCAGATCAGGCCGCTGAACCGCGAGTTGGTGGTGTGGAGATAGATGGCGCTGCGCAGGTGATCCATCAGGTCGAGGGAAAAGAGGGCCGGTGTGTAGAAGAAGTTGTTGCTGAATATCGGCCGGGCGATATTCTCGTCGGTCAGGTCGTCCTCGCTGATATACCCCGCCTCCAGGGCCCGTCTGGTCATGGGGTAGTCCGGGAAATACTGCAGCTGGAAAACCTGGAAGTAGAGCGGCTTGGGCAGCTGAAGCATCAGCCGCACGGACTCGCGGTATGACTCCACCGTCTCGAAGGGGTTCTCCAGAATCAGGTCGTACCAGATTCTGATGCCCATCCCGTGGACCATCAGCACCTTCTGCAGCAGGTCCGCGTTGCTCCCCGGCCGGTTCATGATCTCGTTCCGCACCCGTTCCGACCCGGACTGGATGCCGAAGTTCAGTTCGGTGAGCCCGGCGTCCCTGAGCAGCCGGATGTTCTCCTCCCGGATCAGCCGGGGGTGGATCTCGCAGAAGAAGGGGAGGTTGATCTCCTTCGTGTACAGTTCGGAGAAGGCCTGGGTCCATTCGCGGCGCACGCCGAAAAGCTCGTCGTAGAACACCACCCACTCCGCCTTGGCCGTGCGTTTCGACTCCTGGTAGTGCAGTTCCCTCATGATCCGTTCCGGGCTCTGCTGGCGAACGAATTGCCCCCGCTCCCGGTTCTTCGGACCGAGCAGCGAATTGACGCAGTAGGCGCACTCGAACGAGCAGCCCCGGCCGGTCATCACCCAGATCAGCGGGTCACTGGTCCGGGGATCCTCGTTGACCAGGTGATCCTGTTCGATGAAGTGCATGTTCGGCTCGCCGATGGCCAGGAAGGGCATCTGATCGAGCTCTTCCAGGTGATCGTGCCGGCCCATCTCCACCAGCCGGCCCGCGTCGTCCTTGTGCCACAGTCCCCGGATCCCGCGAAGGTCGCCGCCGTCCTTCAGCCGCCCGGCCACTTCGTCGAACACCCGTTCCCCCTCCCCCACGCAGGCGTAATCAGCGAAGGCGAGCGACTTTTCGGGGAAGAGCGTGGGGTAGATGCCGCCCACCATAACCGGTGCGTCAGTGACGGTGCGCAGATTCCTGATCACCTCCCTGGCGGTCACCGCGTAGGGATGGATCACGCTCAGGGTCACCAGGTCGGGCCCGATCTCCCGGATCAGGCCCAGCAGGGTCTCGGTCTCCCTGCGGGTGATCGGGAAGTGGCGGGCATGAGTGCGGTAGACATACTTGATGTCCTTGAAAAAAATCGA
>JAQAZP010000362.1:0-4225 GCA_032127265.1 Acidobacteriota bacterium | reverse complement strand
CCGTAGCAGGCAACAACGATCCGGAGAAGACAGACCGCCTCTGCGAGGCGGAAGAAGGAGAGCTGCGCGCTTGACAAGGGGCACTCTAATGGGTGTCCCTACTTTCCACTATTTTCTAGCACGTGAACGCACCGTGGAAGCGGGTGAAGAAGACCATCAGCTCCTTGATCTTTCCGGCCTCCAGTGATCCGTCCGCGCCGATTCCCTGACAGACCTGCTCAACGGTGCGGGACCCGTCGAAGAGACGAAACCAGGGTTCCTGCCGAGCGGGGAAGCTGAAGATCCGCAGCCCGCAAAAGACATTCAACGTCTTTTCCCCGGGGGGCAGGCCGTCCGGGGCTTCCAGCTGCCGGAGGAAGTCAGCGGCGTTGAAGTCCCACCCGGTGACGCACACCTTGTTTTCGTCGAGCAGCGGGAATTCGATCATTCCGGCACTATCCGGCTCAGGGGGGGCGGTGATGACGTCCAGGTGGCCGGCATGGAGCCGGGCCAGGTCGCGCACCATCCTCCGTGGTTCAGCCCCCACGCCGTGCCGCTGCTCCGCCACCTCCAGGGCCAGGGCGCGAAGCAGGTGGGTCAGCCCCTGGACGGTAACCTCCTCGCCCCAGCCGGCCAGCCGTCGTTTCTCGATCACCGCCAGCAGGCACCCCACCAGGCATCTGAAACCGAGGGCCCGGGCCGCGATGAAGTAGCCGTCGGTCCGCTGCCGGCGCAGCAGTTCCATCCAGGAAACCAGCCGGTCGTGGTCGGCCACGACGTCCGGGGTCAGCGACGGCGGCGTGTAGAGACAGAGGTTGTCCGTTGGCGGGTGGCCGGGCGCTGGTGAGCGCTGCCGTGCCAGGCCGCGGAGCAGGGTGTCCAGTCCGTCCCCGCCCTCCATTTCCATCATGCGGTCCCAGTTGTGGCTCCCCACGTCGGTGGCCAGGTGGTAGTTGGTGACCACCATGTTGTCCAGCCGCTGATGGTGCAGGTGCCGGTGCAGGGAGTGGATGCCCTCCAGCTCCAGCTCGAGCTTCTCCTGGCTGTGCTGGGTGTGGTGGAAGCGGCTGTAGTAGAGCTCCACCCGCAGGCCGCTGCCGAACAGCTCCCGAACAAGGTCCAGCGTTTCCAGCAATTGCCGGTTGCTGAAGAAGAGGGACGGGTCGCGGATCAGCCGACGGTCCTCGTCGATGGCGGTCTCCGGCGAGATTTCCAGGACCGGTTTTTGCCGGCCGCCGGTGGCAAAGGCCCGGGCGTACAGTTCCAGCAGCTCACGGTCCGGTAGTCCCCAGGACCCGTAGTTGAGGGTCAGGGTGCCGGCCAGCTCCGGGTCTTCGGCCACCAGCCGGAACAGTTTCTTGATGTAGCGGGTGCTGTTCTCGTAGCCGATGTAGATACGCTTTGTCCAGCGGCTGAGATTCCGGAGATCCCGGATCACGGCGGCGGTGCTGCGATAGACCGGCCGCGTCCTGCCGCCGTGTTCGGCAAAGGCCTTGCTGCTGCCGCCGCAATACTGGCAGTTGTGCCGGCACCCGCGGCCGATAAAGACCGGGAAGCCGAGCACGGGCTCGATGGCCTCGAGGTAGCGGTCATGATCCACCATGCGGTCCAGGCCGCTGAACGAGATCTGATCCAGGCTGGCGCTGTCTGTTTGGCAGCGGTGACCCGCGCCGCCCACCACCGTGCCGTTCTCTCGGTGCAGCAGGTTCGGCACCTCAGCCCACGGTGTCCCCGAAAGAATCAGGCGCAGCGGTTCTTCCGCATCGCCCCGGATCACCCCGTCCATCGACTGGTGGCGCAGGAGCAGCGGCCCTGCAAAATAGCCCGCGGTCATCCCTCCGGCGATGATGGGAATCACCGGGAACCGCCTTTTCATCTGCCGGGCCAGGTGGAGGGCGCTCTCCGTGTATTCCTTCCACTGCATGATCAGACCGATCACCGTCGGTTTGAACCGCCGTATCTCGGCGTCCAGGCGCGGGGCCTGCTCCTCCATGGGGTAGAGGGCGCCGTTGAAAATCATGGCCTGGTGGCCCTGCCGGGCCAGGTAGTCGCAGATCCCGAAAGCGCCCATGGGGACATATCGGGCACTGGGATGGTAACTGTTGACGATGAGGAGTTTGCCGAGCATTTTCGACCCTGGACCGTGGGGGAATCGGATCAATGGTGGAACAGCAGCAACAGTATAGGTAGAATTCCGGGACCGAACAAGCCATGTTGCCCTGCGTTCATTACATCGACCGGCGGCCGCGCTCATGCCGCCCCGGGACCTGGAATCGCGGAAACGGCCTGCCCACGGGCCGCAACGCCACAAACGGTGGAGGATATCGTGAAAAGAAGAGTGATGCTCCTGGTGCTGGGAGCGGCCTGTCTCCTGATCGCCACGCTGCCGGTGCTTGCCGGCGATGCCCGGCTGATGCGCCACGCCGATGTTCACGACGACATGATCGTCTTCACCTACGAGGACGACCTGTGGCTGGTGTCCAAGGCGGGGGGTGATGCCCGGCGGATCACCAATCATCCCGGTGTTGAAAGCTATGCCAGGTTCAGTCCCGACGGCCGGTGGATCGCCTTCACCGGCGGTTACGACGGGGGCAGCGACGTCTACCTCATGCCGTCAGGCGGCGGTGTGCCGAAGCGGCTGACCTTCCACCCCTCCCGGGACCGGGTGCTGGGCTGGATGCCCGGCGGCGGCGAAGTCTATTTTCGCTCGGACCGCGAAATGGCCCAGCGCGGTGAACGGGTTTACACCGTGGCCGTGGAAGGCGGCGGGATGCCGAAGGCCCTGCCGGTGGACCGGGCCGGTCTCAGTGCCGTGTCCCCTGACGGAATGAGCCTCGCCTACAACCGGATCTCCCGCGAGGACCGCACCTGGAAACGATATCGAGGCGGTATGGCCCAGAACATCTGGCTGGGCAGCATGAAGGACATGGGCTACCGGCCGGTCACCGACTGGACCGGCACCGACAACTACCCCATGTGGGGCAGCGACGACCGCATCTACTTCACCTCGGACCGCGAGGACGGCACGCTCAATCTCTACCGCTGCAACCCCTCCGGCGGCGATGTCACCCGGCTCACCAACTACAAGGACTACGACGTCAAGTATCCCTCCATCGGCCCCGGGGCCATCGTCTACCAGTATGGCGAGGCGCTGCACCTCTACGACCTGGAGAAGGGGACCGCCACCCGCGTGCCGGTGAACATTCCCAGCGACCGTGTGCCGCTGCGGCCCGAATACGTCTCGCTGGACGACAACTTCGGTTCCTTCGGTCTCTCGCCGTCGGGGGCTCGCCTGCTGCTGGAGGTGCGTGGCGAGCTGGTGAATCTGCCAGCCGATGAGAAGGGGAAGGGACTGCCGGTGAACCTCACCGCCACCTCGGCCTCGCGTGAGAAGAACGGCGCCTGGTCGCCGGACGGCAAGTGGATCGCCTTCATCTCCGACCGCAGCGGCGAGGAGGAGATCTACCTGGTCGGTCAGCAGGGCGGCGAGTGGCGCCGGGTCTCCCGGGGCGGGCTGGGCTTCCGTATGCAGCCGGTCTGGTCCCCGGACAGCAAACACCTCCTCTTCTCCGACAAGTTCATGCGTCTGAACCTGCTGGAGGTGGAGAGCGGCAGCCTCTCGGTGATCGACCAGGGGCCCTTTGACGACGCCTGGGAGCGCTGGGGCATCCAGGACTACACCTGGTCCCCGGACAACCGCTGGATCGCCTACACCCGGATGGGCGGCAACATGCACGAGAGCATCTGGCTTTACGAGCTGGAGTCGGGCGTGAAACACCAGGTGACCGGCGAGATGACCACAGACTGGAGCCCCTCCTTCGACCCCGACGGACGCTATCTCTATTTTCTCTCCAACCGCACCTTTGCCCCGCAGATGGGCCTGGTGGATCAGAACCACATCTATCTCGACATGGCCCGGCCATACCTGGTACTGCTGCAGGACGACCTGCGATCGCCCTTTGCACCGGTGGAATTCCTCGAGAAGGGGAACGATGGGGATGAGGATGACGGCGAAGAGGACGAGAAGGACGACGGGGACGGCGAGCCGGATCCCCTGGTGATCCACACCAATGATTTCGAACGTCGTATCGTGGCCGCCGAGGGGGTGGCTGCCGGCAACTATTTCCGTCTCGAGGCGATGGACGACGGTTTCCTCTTCCTGGAGAAAAACGAGCGCGAGTTCATCAAGTATCAGAACGTCAACGATCTTACCGGCGGGGCGCTGAACCTGCGCCGCTATGTGATT
>JAQAZP010000361.1:0-10528 GCA_032127265.1 Acidobacteriota bacterium | reverse complement strand
GATCCATTCATCTTCATGCCCTGGCCGGATCAGGCGTCGACCCAGCGGATCAGCCCCAGGTCATGCTTGCCGGCCATCATCTGGTGGTGCGGCAGAACCCGCACCGAGACTCCCCGCAGCCCGGTGTCGGCGCAGGCGATGGTCCCGGCATAGCTCCAAGCGCCTGATTTCCCCTGTCCCAGGTCCGTCATGGTGACGGCTATCCCGGAACCGATCTGCTCTTCGCTGTCGACGCTCCCGGTGTAGATTTCCACCACCACGTCGGTGGGGGTGAGTTGGCCCAATTCCACTTCGGCCGTCACCCGGAGTTCCGTGCCGACCTGGATCTCCGCCGGCTTTTCACACTGGACCCCGGCCACCCTGACCCCGTCCCAGGCCCTGGTGACCCGCACCCGCCAGGCAGCGAAGTCCCGTGCCGGCTGTGCGTTGTCCGCCTCCATCCGGCGCCAGCGCTCCAGCGCCGGCACGTAGAACCGCTCGGTATACTCACGGACCATCCGGTTGGCGCTGAACGCCGGGCAGAGCTCGCGCATCGACGCCTTGACCTTGGCCAGCCAGCGCCGGGGCAGCCCATCGGTGCCCCGCTCGTAGAACAGCGGCAGCAGTTCGCTCTCCAGGATGTGGAACAGCGACCGGCTCTCCACGGCATCCTGCTGCTTCCAGTCGCCGTACTCCTCGCCCATGCCGATGGACCAGCCGCGGGACGGGGCGTAACCCTCGTCCCACCAGCCGTCGAGGATGCTCAGATTGAGGCCGCCGTTGGCGCAAACCTTCATCCCCGAGGTCCCCGAGGCCTCCAGGGGGCGCCGGGGGGTATTGAGCCAGACATCGACCCCCTGGACCAGGTAGCGGGCCACGTTCATGTCGTAGTTCTCGAGGAAGACCACCCGGCGTCGGATCGCGTCCTTGCGGGCGAAGGCGATGATTCGCCGGATGAGGTTCTTCCCTTCATCGTCCCGGGGGTGCGCTTTCCCGGCGAAGATGATCTGCAGCGGCCGCTCTTCGTCGCGCAGCAGCGCCGAAAGCCGCGCTTCGTCTTCCAGGAGCAGCGTGGCCCGCTTGTAGGTGGCGAAGCGGCGGGCGAAACCGATGGTCAGCGCGTCGTGATTCAGGGCGCCGCCGGCGGCTTCGATCTCGGGGGCCGGGGCGCCGCGCCGCTGGAGCTGCTCGCGCAGCCTCCGCCGGGTGAAGGCTACCAGCCGCTCCCGGCGACGTTCGTGGGTCCGCCACAACTCTTCGTCGGGGATCCCGTCCACGCCGGCCCAGATCTCCTGGTCCGCCGGCTTCTGCTCCCAGTCCGGGCCGAGATAGCGGTCGAAAAGCCCGGCCATGTCGGAAGAGATCCAGGAGTGGATGTGCACCCCGTTGGTCACGTGGTCGATGGGGATTTCCTCCTCGGGGACCCCGGGCCAGAGCACCTGCCACATCTTCCGTGAAACCCGGCCGTGGAGCCGGCTGACCCCGTTGGCGAAGTCGGCGAAGCGCAGGGCCATGATCGCCATGTTGAACGGCTCGTCGGGGTTGGCTCGCCGGTGCAGCCGGCCCCAGGAGAGAAAACTCTCCAGCGTTTCGGGGTTCTCGGGGAAGAACCGCTTGAAATAACGGGTCATCAGCTCCCGGGGAAACTCGTCGATCCCCGCCGGGACGGGGGTGTGGGTGGTGAACAGCGTGCCGCAGCCGGTCAGCTCCGACGCCTCCCAGTTGCTCAGCTTCAGGGTCTCCCGGCGGTGCAGGATTCGTTCCAGGGCGAGAAACCCGGAGTGCCCCTCGTTCATGTGGCAGACGGTGGGGCTGACGCCGAGCTGCCGCAAGGCGCGCATCCCGCCGATTCCGAGGACGATCTCCTGCTGGATCCGCATTTCCTGGTCCCCGCCGTAGAGTTGGAGGGTGATCCTGCGGTCCGCAGGGCTGTTGGCCGGGAAACCGGTGTCCAGGAGGTAGAGCGGGACCCGGCCCACGTCGGCGCGCCAGATCCGGCAGTGCACTTCGCGATCGGCCAGCGGCACCGCCACGGTGACCGGGGCGCCGTCAGCCCCGGTCTCCAGGCGTACCGGGAGATTGTAGAAGTCGTTGTCCGGGTAGAACTCCTGCTGCCAGCCGTCTTCGTTGAGATACTGCTGGAAGTAGCCCTGGCGGTACATCAATCCCACCCCGGCCAGCGGCACGCCGAGTTCGGAAGCCGATTTCAGGTGATCGCCGGCCAGGATGCCCAGGCCCCCCCGAGTAGATCGGCAGGCAGTCGGTGAGGCCGAACTCCATGGAGAAATAGGCCACCAGCGGCGCGGCCGGTTTCCCATACTGCTTCTCGTACCAGGTCTCGGCCTCGAGGTAGTCCTGCAGGGCGGTACGGACCCGCTCAAGGTGGGCCATGAAGCCGTCGTCTTCGGGGAGCCGGTCCAGCCGCTTCTGGTCCATCGTCCCCAGCATCAGCACAGGGTTGTGCCCCGACGTCTCCCACGCTTCCCGGTCGAGGCGGCGGAACAGCTCCACCGTTTCCTTGCGCCAGGTCCAGTGCAGGTTGTAGGCGATCTCCACCAGCCCCTTGACCGGGTCGGGCAGTGCCGGCTGCACGCGGAAGGTCTCAACCGAATGAATCATGTCAGGTCCCCCTTGTTTTGACTGGTATGTCCAGCATTTTATCACGGAGCAGGGAAGGAGGGGGTGAAGACGGCCTTCCGGTTCTGGATCGGCCTCACGGTGCTGGTGCATTGTCTCCTGGCGCAGTCCTGGCTTCGTCGGTGATTACCGGTGTCTCCCACTGCCGGCCGTGGAATATCCCGCGGGTCCCCGAGAAAATGGACCGGTCGAAGTTCAGGCGTCTCCGTTCTCGTCATTGTCCGGGGTGAGCAGATCACCGATGAACAGGCTCGAGTTCTTGACGAAGAAGACCGTGGGCAGGTCGCCTGCCAGTTCCTCCAGACGTTCGGCGTATTCCGGTTCAGTTCCCTCCTCCGGAGTATTGAGCCCGAAGAAGACCACCTCGGCGTCAGCGCTCTCCCGGTGGATCAGGTCCCGGACGCTGATCTCCCGGGGTTTGATGATCACGTGCGGTTCGGCGTCGATCTTGATCTCCGGGATAAGGCGGGCCAGGTGGCGCTCGGTCTCCAATTTCATCAGCTCGTTGGAGGCCACGCTCATCACCCGGACCCTGGCCCGGCGCCAGGCCGGGTTCCGGGTGAGCAGGTAGGCCAGCAGCAGCATCAGGTCGCTGTTCCGCTCCAGGCCGCCCCACCAGACGTGGACCATGCGCTCGATCCCCATCCGCGGGTAGAGGTGGCGCGGTTCGATCCGCCCGATGATCAGCGACTTGTGCAGCCGTTCCAGGCGCTTCATGGTGTGCAGGAACTCGACCAGCACGGCTCGTTCGTCGGGCCAGCCGAGGAGCACGGTGTTGCTTTGCAGACCGGCCATGCCGTTGGCCTGGGCCACGCTGGTGATCCCGTCCAGCACGTTTCGCACCACGTCCACCTCGGCGAAGGCCACCAGCCCCTCCTGGTCGAGAATAGTCTCGATCCGCTCCTGCCGCCCGTCCAGGTTCAGATCCTCGTCCTCCAGGTCGCCCACCACCAGCTCGCAGGCGGTGACCAGGCCGCGCCCCTGGCTGAACCAACCGCCGAAGCGGATCAGGTCCAGCCCGAGCAGCGGGTCGGAGATGAAGACCAGGACATGGGGCCGCCAGTTCCGGGCGCTCGTCGGGCGCTTGGCCAGCTGCAACAGCGCCCTGCGGATCAGCGACTCGTAGATTCCACGGCGGGCGCCCCCCAGGTCTCGGCCCGTTCCCGGCGGGTCAGCAAAAGCCAGAGGCAGAGTTCGGCAAAGACGGCCAGGATGCCGGCCAATGGGCTGATCAGGAACATCACGACCACACAGGCCAGGCCGCCGGCCAGGCTGACCGGCCAGGGCACCCGTAGCGTGGGGCGCCAGGACGGGTCGCCGCTCAGCGACTCCGCGGCGGCGACGATGTTCAGCGTGCCGTAGACCGTGATGAAGAAAATGGTGACCACCGTGGCCACGGCGTTGAGGTCCCCGAGCCAGACGGCGGTCAGGGCGATGATAACCGTGAGGGCGAACCCCGGCGCCAGTTCTCGCCAGCCACCGGTGCGGCGGCCGAAGAAGCGGGGGATCAGCCGGTCCCGGGAAAGGGCCTGGAGGGTACGCGGCGCGCCGAGCATCGAGGACACGGCCGAGGAGAAGATGGCGCCCCAGAGACCGGGAAAGATCAGCCAGGGTCCCAGCGGCGCCACACTGGACCAGACCATGGGGTTCGTTCGCAGTTCATCGGGGGTGGCGCCGATCACCAGGAGCAGCGGAATGATCAGGTAGATGGCGAACCCGGTGAGCACGGCGAGCAGCGAACCCCGCGGGATGGAGCGCTCCGGGTCCTTGAGGTCTCCGGAGAGGCCGAGGCCGGCCATCACTCCGGTCACCGCGGGAAAGAACACGGCAAATCCGGCCCAGAAGGGCACCTCACCCGAGGGGGGAATGATCGGGATGCCCGCCCCGGGCGCCCGGAGGATGGCGCCGGCGGCGAAGGCGCCGATGGACACGGCGATGAAGACCATCAGCGGGAGCTGCGACTTCAGCGCCGCTTCGGCGCCCACCAGGGCCAGGGCGGCCACCACCGCGATGATCACCATTACCGCCGCCTGCAGCGGCAGGGCCGGCCAGAAGAGCCGTAGCGATTCGGCCAGGCCGTAAGCGTACAGCGTGACCGAAAAGGCCTGGGAAAGGAAGAGCGGGAAGCCGATGGCGCCGCCCAGCTCGAGGCCCAGACTGCGGGAGATGATGAAGTAGGCCCCCCCGGCGCCGACGCGGGTGTTGGTGGCCACGGCGGAAAAGGAGAGCGTGGTGATCAGGGTGATTATGTTGGCCAGGCCCACGGCCAGCAGGGCGCGGAGAAGACCGAGGTGACCCACCAGCCAGCCGAAGCGGAGATACATGATCACGCCGAGGATGGTCAGCATGGTCGGCGTGAACACACCTAGAAAGGTGCCGAGTTTCCGGGCGCTGGCATTGACGGGCATGGCGGCGGTCCTTCGTTGACCCCGGGAGATTGTTCTTTCGTTTACAGGGGAAAGAGACCAAGAAAGGATAGTCTATCCGGCCGGAAAGAGGCAACTTGAAGCAATCAGCACGGTCTGGTGGCGGTGGCGGTTGGTGGATATTTAGGTCATTCTCATGGCATGATACGGTGGATTACGCACACCATCTTCGAACCGGAGCATTCAATCTTAATTTCGGCGATCAAGCTATGATATCCAGTGGTGACCAGATCGATGCTGAAACCGGGAGGGCGCTCAAGCTCTCGCTTCGCGAGGGCATGGCCGCGGAAGCTCTGGCCACGCTCACCGGCGGGGCCTTTCTCATCGCCTTTGCCCTCGACCTGGGCGCTTCGAACTTCATTATCGGCATCCTCGCCGGCATCCCGGCGTTCATGCAGCTGCTCCAGCTCCCGTCGGTCTACCTCATCGAAAGGGTGCGCCGGCGAAAACTGCTCTATACCGCGGGCGCGCTTCTCGGCCGGTCCCAGTGGCTGCTCATCGCGCTGGTCCCGCTGTTCTTCACCGGCCGTTGGGGCCTCATCCTCTTCCTCATTGGGTTCACCATCCGCGGCGTCTTTCTCTCCGTGGCCAACCTGAGCATGATCACCATTCTTCGCGACGTGGTCCCCGAGAATCGGATCGGCGAGTTCTTCTCGCGGAGAACGCGCTATGCCGCGGCGGTGTCCGTGGTGCTGGGGCTGGTCGCCGGCTACTTCGTCGACTGGTGGGGCAGTGCCGTGCCGCAGCATGCGGTCTATGCCTACTCGATCCTGTTCACGCTGGGTTTTCTCTGCGGCCTGGTCTCGATCTGGTTCATGACCCGGATCCCGGAACCGGTGATGACGCCGTCGGGCAGGCCGTTTCTCGCGCTGATCAGGACGCCGTTTCAGGATCAGGACTTCAGGAGGCTGCTGGCCTTTCTCGGCTCCTGGAGCTTCGCGGTCAACCTGGCCGTCCCGTTCTTCACCGTCTACATGCTCAAGCGGATCGGCCTCGACCTCTGGTTCGTCATCTTCCTCGGCGTGCTGAGCCAGCTGGTCAGCCTGGTTTTCATGGAGAAGTGGGGCGCTATCGCCGACAAGTTCAGCAACAAGGCCGTGCTGCGGGTCTGCGTTCCGGCGTTCCTGCTCTGCCTGCTGGCCTGGACCTTCACCACCATGCCTGATCGCTACTTCCTCACCGTGCCGCTGCTGGTGGTCATTCACATCGTTCTGGGTTTCGCCACTGCGGGTACCAGCTTCGCCTCAGGGAACATCGTGCTCAAGCTGGCCCCGAAAGGGGAAGCCACCTCATACCTCGCCGCGCGGACCATGGTCAACAGTCTGGCCGCCGGCATTGCACCGGTGATCGGCGGCACCTTCGCCGATTTTTTTGCCGTGCGCAAGTTCGCCCTGACCATTTCGTGGCACAGCCCGGTCCGCGATCTCGAACTGCAGGCGCTCAGTTTCAGCCACTGGGATTTTTTCTTTTTCCTGGCCTTTATCCTCGGGTATGTTTCCCTGCGGTTCCTGGTCCGCGTACGGGAGGTTGGTGAAGTGGACAAAAGCCGGGTGATCAACGAGATGATGATCGCCATGCGCCGGGATCTGAAAAATTTCTCGTCCATCGGGGGCCTGTTCAGCCTCTTCTTCCTCCCCCTGGAAGCGATGCGCAACACCATGCGCACGCCGGGGGAAGAGGGAGGGGCGGGCCAGCCCGACGACAAGCTGCCGTGACGCTCCGTGATGCCTGCCCCGGGCAGGGATTTACGGAAGCCGGCACGGCGGTTCAGTGGAAGGGATGAAACATGCGCTCCGCTTTCGCCAGCTCACTCATCGCCTGGGCCCTGCTGATTGCTGTTCCGGCGCCTTCGTCCGCCGCCAGCCTCGGCGATGCCGAACTGAAGAGCATCCGGGAGAATTACCAGCTCTGCGTCGGCAAATTGAAGGGGCCCTACACCCAGAACATGTGCCTCTGCGAGGACGGGACACTGGTCCCGGTCACCGGCGCCGACGGCCGGGTGCTCCCCCAGCCGTGCGGGTCGAAGGGTTTTCGGTTCTGCTCGGCCTTCCGGGCCCCCTGGGCCGAAGCGCTGGGGCGCCACGGGCTGCACATCGGCAACCTCTTCGCCCGCGACCTCTACCAGTGGGACAGTTTCGGCGACCACCACGACTTGGTCCGGGGCTACATCCTCGAAAACTACTTCGTGGAAACACACCCCGGACACAAGTTCGCCGAGTTGCGGGCTTACGGCGGGCTGGCCGGTGCGGAGTACGAGGCGGTGGCCGCCCCGCAGTTTTTCGAGCGCTATCTCGGCCTGCCCTCATTCGACGATTTCCGGCACTACCTGCTGGCCTACGAACTGCAGCGGCGGTTTTTCGTCCGCCGGGACCTGGGGCGCATCGACCGGGTCCGTGCGCTCTCCTCCCGATTGCAAGCCGGCCGGCCGGCGTTCAAGCCGTTGCGCGACGCGATCCACAACCAGCTGTCCGCCTCGCTGATCCCGAAGGTCACGGCGTTCAGGGACGGGCTGCCGCCGGCGGCGGACCGCGCCCCGTACGATGAACTGATCGGCGAACTGGAGAAACTGACCCGGCTCGGTCCGGATGATCTCCAGCGGCAGATCGAGACGTTCGGCGATCCGGCGCTGCGCGGATCGATGGCCGCTCTGCTGCCGGACAATTCGGCTGATCCCGCAGACCAGGTAATCGCCCTCGGCAACTTGATGGCCGAGAGCCGGCGGGCGGTTTCGTCGCGCCGGGCTATCCCCGCGGATGCCCGCCGGCTGATCGATCTGAGCATCACCGCCGCGGCGGTGATCCAGACCCGCTGCACCGGCCTGCTCGAAGCGGAGGCGCCGCTGTCCATCGGGCGATACCTCGATCTGCTGGCGGCCCTCACCCGGGCCGCATACGGCAGCGGTTTGCTGAGCGGGAGGGAGATGGACGCCGCGGTGGCCGATCTGGAGCGATTGAAATCGAAGCCCGAGCATCGGCGGCTGGAACTGTATCGCGCGTTGAAGCGGACCGAACGGGTCGCCGAGTGGGCCCAGAGCACGGTACGCTTCTCCTTTGCCGAGGTGATGGCCGCCTGGACGGCGGTGATGCCGGAAGTTGCGTATGTCGGTGACGATATTCTCCGCGCCTCGCCGCTGCTGCCCTACGCCGGATTTTCCCGCAAGCTGATCGAACATGTCTCCGCCGGTCTGGGGGTGGACCACGTGCTGGCCGGTGAGGCGGTGCAGTCCGGCGTCAAGGCGCTCAACCCCGGCCTCGCGCTTGCCGAACTTCGGGTCATCCCGGCGCACGGGTCCTACACCCGCGACCAGGTTCTTGCGCTGATCGAGACGCCGGCGGAGCTCGAACCGGCCGCCGGCATCCTCACCATGGGTGAGGGCAACGTCGTTTCCCACGTCCAGCTGCTGGCCCGGGCGCTGGGTATTCCCAATGCGGTCCTTTCACCCGGTGCCTTTCAGCGGCTCCGCCCGCTCGACGGGGAGCGGGTGCTCTACCTCGTCACCCCGGGCGGCCGGGTGGTGCTCAAGCGGGCGTCGGCGATGACCGACCAGGAGCGCCGGCTGGTGGCCGAGTTCAACCGCAACCGCAAGCGGGCCGCGGACGGCGCACTGGGGCAGGCGGGACCGAAGCTGCGTATCGACGTGCAGCGGCTCGAACTGGGTGATCGTGCCCCGATCGACCTGGCCGCCGCCCGACGCTCTGAATCCGGTGCCCGCTACGGGCCCAAGGCGGCGTTTCTCGGTGAACTCAAGCGCATCTTCCCCGGCCGGGTGACCCGGGGGGTGGTGCTGCCCTTCGGTATCTACCACGAGCACTACCAGCGCGCGGTGGTCTCGGTCCCGGGCGAACTAAAGGCCCGCGCGCTGGCCGCGGACGGCGAGCCGCTGCCCGGCTTTGTCGAGCGGACCTACGGGGAGTTCTTCGGGCGGCTGGTGCCCGCCGGTACGACGGAGGAGGAATTGGCGGCGTGGATCCGCCCCCGGCTCGAGATCATCCGCCACTCCATCCGCTCCACGCCGCCGGCCCCCGAATTCCGCGAGGCCTTGCGCCGGGAGTTCCGCCGCCAGGGTCTCTTCCTCGGCCACCACGAGGAGGAGACGGTGGGCTGCTTCGTGCGCAGCGACACCAACGTCGAGGACCTGGACAACTTCAACGGGGCGGGCCTCAACCTGACCCTGTTCAACCTCAGGTCGTTCAGCAGGATCCTCGACGGGATCCGGGAGGTCTGGGCCTCGCCCTTCACCTACCGCTCTTTCTCCTGGCGCCAGACGCTGATCGACGAGCCGCTCTGGGTCCTGCCCTCGATCGTGATTCTCGAGTCGGTCTCCTCGGAGAAGTCGGGGGTGCTGATCACCGCCGACCCGGAGACCGGCGACGCGTCGCGGTTGTTGGCCGCCACCTCGGAGGGGGTGGGCGGGGCGGTGGACGGGACGTCCGCCGAAACAATCCTCTGGTCGGCTTCGGGTGTGGAGCTGCTGACGCAGTTCAAGTCACCCTGGCGGAGGCTGCTCCGGCCCGACGGCGGCAGCGAGATCACGGCGTCCACCGGCAGGCCGGCAGTGCTTGAAGAAAAGGAACTGGAGCAGCTCACGGCGGCGGCGGCGACGTTGACCTCGGCGCTGAAGCCGGTCCTCGACCCATCGGGCAACGCACGGCCCTGGGACGTGGAATACGGATTCAACAACGGGAAGCTCTGGCTCTTCCAGGTCAGGCCTTTCGTGGGAAATGACGAGGTCGCCAATATCCCGGCGCTGCGCGAGTTGGATCGCATGGGCCCCGGGGCGAAGACAATGATCACATTGAGCGAGGCTGTACGATGAAGATTCTGTCTGGTGCGGAGAAGAGGATGGTTCGCTGTGGGTGCGGTGTCGCCCTGGCGCTGGCCTGCCTGGCCGCGGCGGTTCCGTCCGCTTCCGCGCAGCAGTGGGCCGACACCGGGACGCCCCAGGGTGTGTACTTCTACTGGTACGAGCCGTCGTTTTACACCGGGTTCGCCCCGCGCTGCCAGGAACCGGAACGGATCCGCATCGTGCTGGGCCGCGGCAACCAGTTGCGCCTGACCGTGGTGCTCGGCCGGCAGCAGGTGGAGAATTATCTCGAGGACCTGATCCTCCGCCGGAATCTGTACCGCGAACTGGTTGACCGGGGAGTCATCGAGCTGACCCAGAACAGTGAATACGAGGCCTTTCTCGCCGGCCTGGAAGGGGCGGGCGTGGAAGCGGCAGCGGCGGCCAGGCCGTCGGTCGGGCCCGGTCGCTACCGCGAGCGGAGCCTCGAATTGATGCAGCGCCTCAACCCCGGACGCGTTTTTCATATCCGTCTGCCTGCTGACCCGCTGCTCGACAACTGGCGCCTTGGCCTGGCCGGATTGTCTGCTGAATCGTTCCGCCAGCCGGATGTCCGGCTGGCCGCGGTCAACGATCTGCTGCCCGGGCGGGTCAACCGGAACGCGCTCGACACGGAGGTCGAAGCCGCGCTGGACCGGCTGGT
>JAQAZP010000360.1:0-19763 GCA_032127265.1 Acidobacteriota bacterium | reverse complement strand
GAACCAGTCGGGGATTTCCCTGTCCGGCTCCGGTTCAGCGGGATTCCTCTTCATCACCGGGGAGGAGGGGGAGTCGCCATCCGGCTTTTCCTCGATGATCTCCAGGGTGGGTGAGGCGAGGATCGAATCGATGGAAGCGAGTAGCGCCTGCTGATCGAACGGTTTCGGGAACACCGCTGCGGCACCAAGAATTTCCAGTCGCGTCTTCACCGCCAGTGAATCCCCGCTGATGACGATGAAGGGGATGTTGCGGATGTCGGGCACGGCGCTCATCAGTTCGGTGACCCGGTGACCGGAGATGGTGGGCATGGCCAGATCGAGCAGCACGAGATCCGGCGAATCTTCCATGATCCGCAACATGGCCTTGTTCCCGTCCTCGGCCTCCAGCACCAGGTAGCCGGACTCCTCGAGCATGGTCCGGAGATAGCGTCGGAAATTCTCGTCATCGTCGGCGACGAGAATCATCTTGCTCACTCGCTGGTTCTGCTCCAACATGTCCAACTCCGTCGATCAGGATTCAGACTTCGCCGAGAAGTCTTTTCACCTTCTTGATCAGGGACTCCCTGATATTGACCCCTTTTTCGATGATGTCCCTGGCGCCCAGCTTCTCAAGCTCCGACCAGTCTTCGGAGTGGATATTGAAATTGCGTTCACCGGTGAGCACCAGTACCGGAGTGTCTTTCCGGGTGCGCCGGGTGAGGATGTCGTGCCCGTCACGCGGCCCGTTTTCCAGGTTGAGGTCGAGGATGATCAGATCCAGGTCGCAGCTGCTGATCTTCTCCAGCGCTTCTCCGGTGCTGGCGGCGGTGACATAGGCGTAGCCGGTGCCCAGAATTTCCCTGGCGTAGTCACGGAAGAAATCCTTGTCATCCACCAGCAGGATGGTGGGTTTGCCCGCGTCCTGCCCGATGAACTTGTCCAGTGCAACGCTGCCGCCGCAATGAGGGCAGTTGACCGCGGACGGCAAATCCTGAACCGACGGCGGGGCGGGAGCGCCGGCTGGGACCACGGCCGGATCCAGCACCAGCTCTTCCAGCTCCAGCCGCCAGGCGTGTCCGCAGACCTGGCAGCGAACCTTGGTCCCCTGGTTGTTCAGCCGGTCAGTTTCCACCCGGTACGCTGCTCCGCATTCCGGGCACTTGACCTTGCACTTCATGGTACAGCACCTTTTTCAGCGGTCCCTGGGGGAGCCGGTCCAGCTGGACGAACGGCTCCCCCGGGGACCCCAGATTCGTATTGTTCATCTCCTATACTCAATAGTCGGCAATCCGCCCCTCCTTTCTTACCCATTTCTTTGGTTTCGGTGGCGGTCCATGTCTGGTAGAATCAGATCAACAGGTGATCCCCGGCAGCCAATGTGTAAATGTTCCCTTTAACCGGGAGCCGCGTAATGCATGATGAACCGACCGTGGCCGTTATTTTTGGCGGCCCATCCACTGAACACGAGGTTTCACTGGTCTCCGCCCGTGGTGTGCTGAAGCACATCGACCAGGGGCGCTACCGGGTGCTGGAGGTGGGTATCGATCCGGACGGCCGGTGGTTCTGCGGCCCGGGTACCCTGGAGATGCTCTCCCGGGGCGAGGGTGAAACCTCGGGGGTCAGACGGTGCTCCCTGCCGGCCGATCCGTCAGTGGGCGGTCTCCTGGTGGATGCCGGCGACGGGAAAGAACCGGAGCGGATCGAAGTGGATTTTGTGTTGCCCATGATCCACGGGTCACCGGGAGAGGACGGAGTTCTGCAGGGAGTGCTGGAGATGGCCGGAATCCCCTACGCCGGACCGCCAGTGGACGCGTCGGCGCTCTGTTTCGACAAGGACCGGACCAAGGTGGTCTGCGCTTCCCGGGGACTGCCGGTGGTTGTCTGGCAAACGGTGGATGAGCACCACTGGGCGAACGACCCCGGCGGCATCGCGGAGATGGTGCGGCAAAAGGTGGGGTATCCCTGTTTTGTCAAACCGGCCCGCTGCGGTTCCAGTGTGGGGATCAGCCGGGTGGACGGGGGGGCGGATCTGGCGGCGGCCATGGACGAGGCCTTCCGCTTCGATGACAAGTTGCTGGTGGAGAAGGCGGTGGCCGGCCGTGAGATCGAGTGTGCCGTGCTGGGCAACCTGGAGCCCCGAGTGTCGGTTCCCGGGGAAGTGATCACGGGTAGACGATTCTATGACTACCGGGCCAAATATCTCGACAATTCCTCGCGAACCGTGGTGCCTGCGGCCATCCCGGCCCCGGCGGCGGCAGAGGTGCGCCGCCTGTCCGGTGAAGCCTTCCGGGCGCTGGGTCTGCGGGGTATGGCCCGGGTGGACTTCTTTTTTGTGGAAGAGACCGGTGCGGTGCTGCTCAACGAGGTGAACACCATTCCGGGATTCACGCCGATCAGCATGTATCCCATGCTCTGGGAGGCGTCGGGCCTCGGGTTCACCGGGCTGATCGACGAGTTGATCAGACTCGGTTTTGAGCAGCACCGGCATATGGCAGGCAAGGTCCGTTCGCTGGGGCTGGACAAGGGGCAGGCCCGGTCAGTGGGGCAGGCCGGCGCGGGAGCAGGTTCCGCGGAGTGATCGGGCGGCCGGTGGCGGGAACATGCGGCGGCTCCCCGCGTATTCAATAGAATGAGGACAGGCCGATCAGGGAGGGGAGATCATGGCGAAAAAAAGGATCTATCTGGGAACCGGTCCCAAGATGGGGCGGCAGGACGTGGAAACGCTGGTTAATTTCCTCGAGGACGCCGATACGGAGCTGTTCGTCCCGAAGCGGGATGTGGACGGCTGGGGCAAGCTCGGCGGGAAGAACGCCGCGGAAAAAATGCAGCAACGGCTGGCGGGACTGAAATCCGCGGAATACTACGTGGGCGAATTTTCCTACGCTTCGCGGCAGGCATTTTTCGAGGCCGGGTGCGCTTTCGCCCTGGGCAAGCCGATCATCGCCATTCACAAGAAGGGAACCACCCTTTCCGAGGAGATGGAGTCGCTTTGTGCCCTGGTGATCAAGTATGAGGGGCCCCAGGATTTGCAGGACTCCATGCGCATTGGATCGAAATTCGGCTTCTTCGACAAGTAGTCCGGAAGCCCGGGATTGGCCCGAGAGCTTTGTTAACGACCTCCTCAAAGTGCTCACATACCGTCGGAGTATGCTGCGCGTTTTCGTCGGCCGTTGCCGCGCTCTCGAACCAATCCCGGGTTTCCAGAGCTGCTGACCAGGCGGTGGTAATTATTTACCACTAGCGGGGTCATGTGAAAACATTTACCCTTTTTTGAGGGAAATAGATCGGCGTCACTGCGCTCTGAAACACCGTAAATCTCTCCTCGAATCCCACCTGTCAGTTTTTACTACAACGTAAACAGTTCTAAATAAAGCACATAAAAATCTATATAGTTTATCGATTATTATCCACTTCAAGTGGCACGGAAGTTGAAGTATACCCTGGTCAGCGGCGATCGATGACATATTAGGAGATTGACATGGGCAAGGGACACAGCGACAACAGATACCCCTCTGAAAAGACTTCCGGCGTCCGGATCCTGCTCAGCACTCTCCTGGTGCTCATCATCTCGACGACGTTCAGTTTTTCCCCGTTAATGGCCGACAGCATCTCCGCGGACGACCTCTCCGCCCAGCGGCTGGTCTTCCGCAGCGGTCCCCGGGGTATCGAGCTTGCCGCGGTGGAGCGGGTGCCCTCCCGCCGGGTGACCGTCGGTTCAGTGGACAGCGGTTCGCTGGAACTCACCGTGATCGACAAGGCCAGCGGCCGTGCCCTCTGCAGCCGGACCCTGGCCGACCCTTTCCTCGTTCATGCCGACACGGTTGTGGGTGGAACCCTGGCCGGCGGCCCTGTCCGCCTGGATGACCAGCTTTTTTCGGTGGTTGTCCCGGCGGTGGGGCTCGGCCAGCGGATCGAGATCTCAAGGGCCGACGACCATGGGCTGCTGCTCACGGTCATGGACGGTCGGGAGATCAAACGCCAGGAGAGCGAGACCAGCCATTCTCACAGTGCCACTGCCGGCACTCAAGCGGAAGTTGTTTACTACACCGGCGATCCGGCCAACCGTCTGGACATCCTGGTGATGGGCGACGGATACACAGAATCCGAGATGGGCGTCTTTGCCTCCCATGTGGATACCCTGGTGGACGGGCTGCTGGCCAGCGAGCCGTTCAACCGCTTCGCGTCATTTATCAATATTCACAAGCTTGAAGTTGCCTCCAGCCAGACCGGTACCGATCAGCCCGACCAGGTGCCGCC
Source organism: Acidobacteriota bacterium (assembly GCA_032127265.1). Classification (GTDB taxonomy): domain Bacteria; phylum Acidobacteriota; class JAQAZP01; order JAQAZP01; family JAQAZP01; genus JAQAZP01. The sequence goes on along the minus strand of JAQAZP010000360.1, from coordinate 15,527 downwards.
GGTTTACGTGGACACCGCGTTCAACTCCTCTTTCAACTATGCCGGCGTTCCGCAGCTGCTCTATGCCCAGACCGCCCTGGTTCTCGAGGCTGCTGCTGCCGTCCCCGAATACGACACGATCATCCTGGTCATCAACACCTCCCGTTACGGCGGCGGTGCCGGTGCCTATGCCGCGTTTGCCGGTGGGTCCAGCAGCGCTGCCCGGCTGATGCTGCACGAGTTCGGCCACAGCTTTGGCGGTCTCACCGACGAATACCAGAACCCCTACGACACGTACAGCGGTCCCGAGCCCTCGGCACCCAACTGCACCGCCCTGGGCTGGTTCCAGATGGCCAGCCAGGAGTTGAAGTGGCACCACTGGCTGGGTATCGAAGGTGTGGGGATCAACGAAGGATGCGAGTATTACGCCCACGGCAAGTTCCGTCCGGCCGACAGTTGCCTGATGCGTTCGCTGGACAGCGATTTCGACCCGGTCTGCCGCGAAATCATGGCGCTGGAAATCTTCCAGCATGCCGGCCAGGTGGATTCCCGGGAGCCGCAGGAGTCGCAGGTGACCCTGGAGAGTACCGCCCAGACTTTCCTGGTGCGGACTGTTTCGGGTGCGGTTGACGTGCAGTGGTATCTGGACGGCGAGGCGCTGACCGACGGCCACGGCACCCAGTATCTGCTCCAGCCCGCCTCCATCGTTCCGGGGAATCATCTCCTGGAAGCGGTGGTCACCCTCCAGGACTCCTGGCTGCTGTCCGACGCTGACGGCTTCCTCACCGAGCGGGTGGGCTGGACCGTGGTCAGGGAAAGCGCTCTGCAGGCCTTCCAGGTGAGCCTGCTGGTGCAGGAAGAAGTCACCGCCGGCGAACTGCTCTGGACCCAGGCGGCCATCGCCAACGTTTCGGGAGCCCGCCAGTCCTTTCAGGCCAGCCTCGATCTGATCCGCTGCGACGGCAGCCGGATCAACGGGTTCCGCCGCGGTTCGGGAAACATCCAGCCGGATGTCGAACGACGGTTCACCCTGACGATCCATATTCCGGCCCAGCTTCCGGCGCAGCTGCTGGAGTGTCCCCTCGGTCTGGAGCTGCTGGTGTCTGACGGTACTGACAGTGGAACCGTCTCAAGCGCTTCAGGCACGTTTACCATCCACGCCGGCTGATCCGGACCTCCCGATGGCTCACCGCCTTTTCAAACGGTTGCCCACCGGCTCCTCAGTCGCTTCTTGCCCGGCCAGCACGTTGATGCTGAAAGGCACCTCCAGACGGGGTTGAGCCGGGTTGTCGGTCTTCACCACCACCCGCCCCTTGTGGATCCCCGCCGGTTCTGAACCATCCCAGCGGAAGAGAATGTCCGTGCCGGCTCCGTCCTCCAGCGGGCGGATCTCCCATACGATGGGGCTGCCTTCAAACTCCACTCCGGTGACGGTGAAGGGCAGGCCGCCGTGGGCGCGCACCTCCAGCAGCCGTTCTGACAGCTGGGGCTCGCCGGCGGTCACCGAGCCGAAATAGATCCATTGGGGTGAGAAATGCAACCGGCCCAATACCCGGGCCAGGGCCTTTATCTCCAGCTGCTTCTGCTTTGTCCCTTGAAGATGGACGGTGATCCGGCCGCTGTGATAGCCCACGGCTGCGTCCGCCCGCAAACCGATCTCCAGGCGGTATGGAGTGCCATCCGCGCCGCCGAAGATGTCCTGCTCCTCGTCCGACATGGTTTCGGAAGGGGACCAGGGGCCCCAATCGACGGTGAACAGATCGCTGCTGGACTGGATGCTCACCACTTCGGCCTCGATGTCCTTGCTCAGGATCAGCCCCAGCAGCTGGCTGCCGCCTTCCCCGTGGTAGACACGAAAATCGGCCCGGTCCGAGGGCTTGATCTCCAGCGGTGAGCGGACAGTGGCCTTCATGGTCAGCACCAACCGTTTTGAATTGGGGTCGTTGGTGTTGATGGTCACCGACTTGGAGATCGGCTTGTTGAATTTTAGCGTATTCAGCGTGACGGAAATTTTCCCCTCCTGACCAGGAGGGGTGACCCGGTCGTAGTCCCCGGTCACCGTGCATCCTCACCCGGCTTTGGTGCTGAGGATCACCAGGTCCGAGCCGCCGGTGTTGCGAAAAGTGAATTCGTGGGTGATCAAAGCCCCCCGCTCCACCAGGCCGGCGTCCCAGGTTACCGACGGGAATACCATCCTCGGTGGTGACACTTCCCCGGTTTCGTCTTCCGGCGGAGGTGTCTCGGCCTGGCAGGGCGGGATCACCGGACAGATAACTCCGATCAGCAGGGCCAGTAGTCCGGCCAGGGCCAGTGGGGAGAGACGCCGTCTTTTGAGAGGTGACTCCATATCTGCTCTGTTCCTCCAATATTCCCGGGAGTCTGTATCGCCGGGGCAAACTCCAATTTCATGATCGGCCATGCTCATGGTACCGATTTCCGGCGGCCGGGGCAACATCCATGCACTATCCAGCCACCATGGGTAGTGGGAAAATGACGGGGATAAAAGAGACTAAAGTGGAAAAAAGTTACCCAATACCGGGGGCGTGTTACGTACTACAAGCTCCGGGAAGAGGTCCATGTAGCTCATGGAGAGCGGTATCAAGCCGCCAACCACTGATTATAAGACAGGATGGCCCTCTTTTCCATGAACGGCCGGCCAGGGACAATTCAATGTTCGGAATGGCCTGCAACTTGCATCTTTCAATGGCAGCCGGCCTCCGATGCGGCAGTTGGCCAATGATTTTCGGAGAATCCGGATCATGGAGCGAAAGAGATGAAGAAGTCCCACAAATTGATCCTCGTTCTGCTTGCCGTTTATTTTTGTCTGGCCCACGTGACCAGCCGATTGGAGATGTCCTCCCTGCAGAAGCGTTCGAACCAGATGGAGACCCTCCTTCTTCAGCAGGCCCGGCAGCAGAAGCAGATCCTGGCCAACCAGAAAAAGTCCATGAGCAGCGGGCAGGGTGAGCAGCTCTGGCATCCGGATACTGATGGTATTCCCGACCTGGTCTAGAAGCGGTGCCAAAACCACATCTGTGGCCCGAGAGCATCGTTAACGGCCGTCGATAATGGCGTCACATACGACGGGAGTATGCTCCGCCCTCTCGACGGCCGTCGCCTCGCTCTCGAACCACAGCTGACGTTTTGAAACCACTTCATTGGGATTCGTTGATCGAATCAAGATCAAAAACCAGAAAATCCCCTGTTCATGATCATCCTCATCTTTGTTGCCACGATTGCAACTCCCCATTAGAATCCTACGAGTCGTAGATACTCTGAACTGTCGAATCTTTCTATCAGGGGAGAATGCTGATGGGGGCCACTCCGCGGCCGGACATCCTGCTAGTGGTGCTGGACGCCGCCCGTGCCGATCGGATCGGATGCTACGGCTGGCGCCGTGCCGTCACCCCGGTGCTGGACCGCCTGGCCGGCGAGGGTCTGCGGTATGACCAGGCCATTGCCTCCTCCTGCTGGACTCTGGAGAGCGTGGCCTCGCTGTTCACCGGTTTGTACCCGGTGGATCACGGGGCCCACTTCGGATCGCTGCGCCTCTCCGGGGACCTGGAAACCCTGCCGGCCTGGCTGCAGCGCATGGGATACCGCACCATCGGCGTGTCGGCGAACAGCGCCTTTGTCGGCAGGCACACCGGTTTGCACCAGGGGTTCCACCACCTGGCGGAAGTGGCGCCGGAGATCGTTCCCGCCGCCGAGGCACTGGGCGGGGCCGCCGGCGTGCTGCCGCTGAAGGATTCGGCCGGGAGGGTGGCGGCAACCGCCGAACAGCTGCTGGGTCAGGTTTTCGATTCCCCGGAGCCGTTCTTCCTCTACCTCCATTTCGTGGACACCCACCTGCCGTACTATCCGCCCCAGCGTTACGCTCAGCCCTTCCTCGACGGGATCGGGGCCGAGGCGAACGAGCTGCTGCAGACAAGCCAGGACGCCGCGGCCATGTTCGGCGGCCGGATGCAGGTCCGGCGCCGGGACTTCGAGATCCTGGGAGCACTCTACGACGGCGCACTCTCCTGGATGGACGCGGCCCTGGGCCGGGTGCTCGACTTCATTGCCGGATCCGGCCGGCTCCATGGCCTGCTTTCGGTGGTCACCGCGGACCACGGGGAGCACCTGGGCGAACAGGGGATGATGGACCACGCGTTCTCGCTTTCCGACACCCTGGTGCGGGTGCCCCTGCTGGTCAACTGGCCCGGGGTGCTGGAGAGAAACGTGGTGCTGCGGGACCAGGTCCAGCCCCTGGATCTCTATCCCTCGCTGGTGGAACGACTGGCCGGGCCGCAGGAGGCCGATCGCAGGTTCCCGGCGCGCCGCGGGCTGCTTCCGGGGGACGCGGCCCCCTTTGGGCGGCCATGGGCCCTGGCCCAGTACACCGAGCCGGTGAACGCGGCACTGAAGAAGCGTTTTCCCGGAGAGGCGGTGCCCGGTCAGTCCCTGTCCATGGTCCGCGGGGAGGGCTGGAAGCTGGTGCTCGCCGGTGACGGGAGTTCGCGGCTATACTGCCTGGGCCTCGATCCCGGGGAACTGACCGACAGCGGTCCGGCCAATCCGGAGCGCCTGGAGGCGCTGCGGCGCCGGCTGCCGGACCGCATGACACCCCGTGTGGCTGACGCCGGTTCGGCGGTTTCGGACACTGCGGATCCCGATCTGCTGGAGCGGCTGGCCAGTCTCGGCTACCTATGACGGCTTTCGGAGGGACATTTCAAGTGGGCCGCCGGGAACAGATTGACCATTAGATACGTATGAGATACTGGCACGGCGATACTTGTCACCTCAGCGAATCCGAGGAGATCTGATGATGCAGGAACCGGTTACCCCAGTCCGGAGAGTGAATCGGGGCCTCGCGGCACTGCTCTTCCTGTCCCTGCTGCTGCCCGCAGCCCGGCCGGCCGGCTCTGCACCGCGGTATCTGGTGCGGGTCGACGGTTCGGTGCGCGGAGAAGTATCCGCCGGAGCTTTTCGTCTGAGCAGTCCTCAGGATCTGCAGCTCCAGGTGGTGGGGGCATGGTACAAGGAAAAGTTGCTCACCGACTGCTGGGTGCTGGACGCGGCCAGCAGGGAAGCGGTCTGGGAGCTGGACAAGGAACAGTGCCGCTCGAGCTGTGATTACGGGTTTACCTGTGATACGTCGCTTACCCTGGACGCGGGTCAATACGAGATCTATTTCTCAACGGTGAAAACCGGATCATCGATCTCATTTCGCGGGGTGGACCCCGAGGCCATTCCCGGATTTCTCAAGAAGATATTTGGTGACAGCGTGATGCTGGGTGTGCTGGGGGGCGGTGATTTCGACCGCCGGTCCGGTCAGGCCCGGTGGGGTGCACGGATCCTGGCCCCCGACGGGGCAGGCGCTGACGCGTCACCGGCACGCATGGCTGCCGATGAAAATCCAAAGCCTGGGGAACTGGTGCGTATCCGGCGGGCAGGAGGAAAGTGCTTCGAAACCAGAGCGTTTCAGTTGTCCGAGCCGGCCGAGATCGAAATCTACGCGCTGGGAGAGGGGGAGCACGAGAAGATGTATGATCACGGGTGGCTGGTGCGCAGCGCCGACCGCTCGCGTCCCTGGAAGATGGATTTTGCGAACACGACCCATGCCGGCGGGGCGCAGAAAAACCGGCTGGCCCGTGTGCGGTTGACCCTTGAGGCCGGCCGTTACGAGGTCTGGTATGTGACCGACGATTCGCACCACTGGGGCGCCTGGAATCAGCCGCCGCCGCGTGATCCCGACTTCTGGGGGATCACGGTCTGCCTGGTCGTTCCCGAGGACGGGAGCGCTCTGCCGCGGCATCGCGCCGACCTGCCCGCCTTTCCCGCCGATCGGGTGATCGCCTCCATCAGGCGCCCCGGAAACAACTCGATCTCCACCCGGGTGGTGCGGATGAGAAAGGGCGGTTCGGTGATGTTCTATGGCATCGGTGAAGGTGACGATGACGGACTCGTTGACTGGGGCTGGGTCAAGGATTGCCGTTCCGGCGAAGTGATCTGGGCCATGGATGCCAAGCGGGCTGTCTGGGCCGGAGGTGCGGGCAAGAACCGGATGAACGAGGAGGCGGCGCACTTGGAGCCCGGCGAATACGTGGTGACCTACGTCACCGACGACAGTCACTCCGGGGGCGGCGGCTGGAACGCCTCTCCTCCCTGGGATGCCGAGCGTGCAGGCTTGACGCTCTACTGGACCGGCGCCGAGGCCGATCCGGGCAGCTACGTGTCATACTCAGCTGATCGTTCCCCCGGACTGCTGGGGATGATTCCCGCCGTGGGTAACAACGCCGATAGAAGGGTTTCCTTCGAACTGCGGCGCCCGGCAACGGTCCGGGTGGTCTGCCAGGGGGAGGGAGGCCAGTCCGAGATGCACGACTACGGGTGGATCGAACGGGCGGAGGACGGCCAGCGGGTCTGGACCATGAACTTCGACATTTCGAATCATGCCGGGGGAGCGAGGAAGAACCGGGAGTGGCGCGGTGAAATCCAGTTGCCTGCCGGTAGCTACCGTTTGAGATACATTTCCGACGACTCACACTCCTTCAACGACTGGAATGCCAATCCCCCGCGCCACCGCGGAGCCGACTGGGGCATCTCCGTCTACCGTCTGCGGTAACCGCTCACCAGGACAGAGGTTTTCCGTCGCGGAAGCTTGTGTTAAAATACTTGTGAAAAAAAGAACAACCATCTGGTCCCCACCGGTTTTCGTGGTGGGGATGGGCTGATGATGAAGAACATCCTGCGTAAAACCGATTCCATTTCCGACCATACGGTAAACCGGCTCTCCCTGTATCTTCGCTGTTTCAACCGTCTGCGCGACGAGGGTGTCAAAACCATCTCGTCCCATCGCCTGGCTGGCCTGTTCCAGCTCAACTCGGCGCAGATCAGGAAGGATCTGGCCTGTTTTGGCGAATTCGGCGTCCGGGGGGTCGGTTACTACGTGGACGACCTGATCGATCATATCACCCGCATTCTGGGCCTCGACCAGCAGTTCAGGATCGCCATTGTCGGTGCGGGTCATCTGGGCCAGGCGCTGGCCGATCACGGACGTTTCCACAGCCAGGGGTTTTCGGTTACCGCGCTGTTCGACAACAATCCCGATAAAATTGATCGCAGGACCCGAAGAGGGATTCCAATCATCGATGTGGCCCGCTGTGAGGAGGTGCTGGCCCGGGACCGGATCAGCATTGCCGTGCTCGCCGTGCCGGGGCAGGTGGCCCAGGCGTGGGCCGATCGTCTGGCCAATGCCGGGATCAAGGCGATCCTCAACTTCACTCCAGTGAATCTGCGGCTGCCGCCCGAGGTGAAACTGAACACGGTGGACCTCACCGTGCAGATGGAAAACCTGGCCTTCTTCCTCTCCCACCCGGAAGCACGGAGTTAGCCCGCCGGAATGCGCGGGCTCCGATCAACACGGTTCCAGACGCACACCATCCATCCGGATCATGGGGGTTTCCACGCACCCGTCAAGAACCGCCATTCTCGGCCGGCCGGCCGCCGCGCTGAGGCGGGGGAGGAGTTCGGACAGCGGAAGCTGGAACCGCACCGCATCGGCAGGAGAGCGGAGCCTGCCGTCGTGGATCAGCCGCCCCCGGAGCCGGATGGAGAAGAGCCCGGCTTCCAGCCTGTCCGAGTCGGGTGGAGCGGCATCAATGGCGTACAGGCCTCGGGAGACATCACCGATCAGGTCGTCTGCACCGAGGCCCGCCAGGGGACGGAGCACCAGTGTGGTCAGGCCGGGAACCGGCCACTGGCGGTAGCTGTCGCGCACCGCATTGCCGGTGCTGGCGGTGCCGGCCAGGGAGCCGGAGCGGCGGTCATGGACCAGGCTTTTCATGATGCCGTCCCGCACCAGTATGGTGCTGCGGGAGGGTGTCCCCTCGCCGTCGAAGGCGGCATTGCGCAGCCCGCCGGGGTGCAGGCCGTTGTCCACCAGGGTGATCCCCGGTTGCGCCACACGGACACCCGGTGCCGCGGGCAGGGGGGCGGCCGTCTGGCCAGGGGCGGGCACGAAGCAGGACCCGATGGCAGCCAGCAGAGGCGCCGCCGCTTCCGGAGTCAGCACAAGCACGGACCGGAATCCGGAAGCCTGGGCCGGGGAGCCGAAGACCCCGGCGGCCCGGGAAAGCGCGGTCTCGAGGAAGTGTCGCGGGTCCAGCATCGCGGAGCCGGAAAAAAGTTCCTGGTGGACCAGGGGTTCACCATGGTTGCCGGCCAGCAGCACACCGAGGCTCATCAGGTCACACTGGTGACAACCGATCACGCCGGCGGTATTGGCAAGTTCGGTGACCACTGCCCCCTGGGTGACCCAGCACTTGAGAATGCTGATCGCCGGTGACCCTGACCGCTGCAGGTGTTGCAGGAGGTCTTTCGCGGTGTCCGGGCCGAGTTGTCCGGAGGGTGACGGGACGGCGGCGCAGGGCGGCAGAGCGTCTTGTCCTGGATGTGCCCCGGGAAGAGTCAGGTGCGGGTCCGGGGCGGAATCCCGGGCCAGCAGCAATGCCTGCTCCAGGTCGCGCTTCAGGCCGGTGACGGTGGGGACGGCGGCGGTGACCAGGCCGCTGCGTCCGTCATGCATCACCACTCGGGCCGCGCCCCCTCGCTCCCGGCCTTTCGAGGTCTGGAACACCCCACGTTCCAGGCTCCAGCGCCTGGTCAGGCTCTGTTTGAGCAGAAGTTCCGCCCCGCCGTCAGTCTGCCGCCACAGCCCAAGCAGGGGCAGGGCATCGGCCATGTGAAGAGCGGTCATGGCCCTCCTCCTCCAGACGGCCCCAGGGGCTCCACGGTCAGCGATTCGATCCTCAGTGTGGGGTGGCCCACCGAGACGGCAATGGTCTGCCCCGCCTTGGTGCAGCCGGCGGCGGTGGCGTCCATCCTGGCATCGTTGCCCACCATGTCGATGGCGGCCAGCGCCTGCGGCCCGCGGCCGCTGATCACCGCACCGTCCAGCGGGCAGGTCAGTTTCCCCTCCTCAATGAGCGCGCCTTCGGCCACCGTGAACCGGAACCGGCCGCTGGCCGGATCGGCCTGACCGGAGGAGAGCCGGGCGGCGTAAATGCCGTCCGCGGTCTGACGAATGATTTCCTCCGGCGGTGTGTCTCCGGCCAGAATCATGGTGTTGCTCATTCGGGGCAGCGGCGGGTAGCGGAATGAGCGCCGCCGGGCATTCCCGGCACTGAAGCCGGCACCCCCGGCAGCGGCTTCGCGGCGTCCGCAGAGAAAGGCGGTAACCACCCCGCGGTCCAGGAGGAGTTTGCGCCTGGCGGGCCGGCCTTCGTCGTCCACCAGTTGCGAGGCCGGCAGACCGGGCAGGGTGGGGTCGTCCACTGCCGTGACCAGCGGGGAGGCCACCGGCTGTCCCAACCGGCCGGCAAAGGGGGAGAGGCCGGGAAGGACGTAGTCGGCTTCCAGCAGGTGTCCGCAGGCTTCGTGGAGCAGGATGCCGCCCGAGCCGGCGGCCAGCACCACGGTCCGCGGTCCGGTGGGGGCCGGTCGGGCGTCGCCGGCGGCCAGGGCCGCGCCCCGGGCCTCCCCGGCCAGGTCCCGGGCCTGCAGGCGCTCGAGGGCCGTGCCGGACCAGTCACCGCCGTGGTGCGCCGTGCCCCAGCGGTGGCCCACCAGCACCCTGACCGTTACCCGCAAGGCCGACCGCAGGTCTTCGGACAGATGTCCGCCCTCATCGAGGATCCACACCAGTTGGCGATGGGCGTAGCAGGAGGTTTCAACCCGGCGGATCTGCGGATCGCATCGCGAGACCTCGCCGGCGACCTCCCGCAAGGCCTGCAGCAACGGTTTCAGGCCGTCAACTTCCTGTTCGGCATCCGCTGGGCTGCGCGGCACCGCGGCACAGGCCCCGCCGCTTCCGGGGATGGCCGCACCGGTGGCCAGCCGCTGCAGCGAGGCCTGGTCAAGCCCGTCGGTGTATTCGAAACGACCGCCGGTGGACCCCACAGTGCGCACCGCGGCGCCCTGCTCCCGGCCCTGGATGATGCGGATCACCTCACCGTCCAGCAGTTCAATTTTCAATGATGAGCGGTGTTCGCAGAACAGATCGGCCAGGTCGAATCCCCGGCCAGCGCATGCCCGTGACAGAACCTGGCCCAGCAGATTGGGATCCGGTGTCTGACGTGGGGGCTCGTTCATCAGCGAATCTCCTGAAGCGGCTGGACCCCGGTCAGCCCACCAGGACTTCCAGCCTGGCGTAGCGCACCACAAGGGTGCGTGCGCCGACGCGGTCGAAGTGTACCCGGACCTTGGCATCCCCGCCCTGCCCTTCTTTCTGCAGGACTCGGCCACGGCCGAACTTATGGTGCTTCACCAGGTCCCCGGGCTGAGGTTCCAGGGTCTCCTCTCCAGGGGCTGCTTCCGGCTGATCCACCTTGATGTCCAGGTTGGCCAGGAACTGGCGGGCCTGCTCCACCGCATTTTTCCCCGCCTGGCGTCCGCTGCCGGAGCCTGATGCCCCTGTTTTTCCAGCCGTCCTGGCCCGCGACCGGCGGTCCGGCGCCCAGGTGAGGTCGGTGGTGCGGGGCAGGAATTGACCTGGCCGCTGACGCGGGGTGGGGTCGATCATGCAGCCTTCGGGTATCTCGGCCAGGAATCGGGACTGCTCGTAGGTGTACCGGGTCTGGCCGTAGATCCGCCGCCGCCCGGCCCAGGAGATGACCAGTTTTTTCATTGCCCTGGTGATCCCCACGTAGAACAGCCGGCGTTCCTCTTCCAGCTCCTCCGGGTCCTGGTCTCCGCGGTCGATGGGGAAGACCCCCTCCTCGAGACCAACAATGAAGACCAGGGGGAACTCCAGGCCTTTGGCCGTGTGCAGCGTCATCAGCCTGACCTGCGGGCCATCGGCGTCCAGGGCGTCGCTGTCCGAAGCGAGGGAGACCAGGTCGAGGAACTGGCTCAGATCCTCCTGGTCAACGGAAGTCTCTTCGAACTCCCTGGCTTTGGCCAGCAGTTCCTCAACGTTCTCCAGACGATCTGCCCCGGCGATATCAAAGCCCCTGATGTATTCGGCAAAGCCGGTGGCGCTGATGATCTGCTCCAGCAGATCGGCGGGTCCGGCTCCGCCTTCCAGCCGTTGCCGCTGTTCCCGCAGTATCTCGTCCAGTTCGGTCAGTGCCGCCGGCAGCCTTCCCTTTCCGGCCTTGCCCTTGGCCGCCTCGGCCAGGGCCTGGCGCAGAGACATGTCGCCGGCAGCGGCGTGTTTCTCCAGGCGCTCCACGGTCTTTTTCCCGACCCCCCGGGGCGGAACATTGATGATCCGCTTAAGGTCCAGGTCGTCCCGCGGATTGGCCACCACCTTGAGGTAGGCCACCAGGTCCTTGATCTCCTTCCGCTCGTAGAAGGAGAGGCCGGCAACGATCTTGTGTGGGATGCCCGCGGCGCGCAGGGCATCCTCCAGCACCCGGGACTGGAAGTTCATACGGTAGAGGATGGCCATCTGGTCCAGTTCAACGGTGCGGCGCTCCTCCCGGATGACGCCGGTGACCAGCCGCGCTTCCTCGAGATCGGAGTCGGCGTGAATCAGCCGGATCGGCTCTCCGTCGCCGGCGGCGGTCCAGAGCTTCTTGCCCTTGCGCTGGGTGTTGTTGTCGATCACACCGCCGGCGGCGCGAAGGATGGTGCCGGTGGAGCGGTAGTTCTGCTCCAGCTTCACCAGTTCCGTGCCGGGGAAGTCGCGCTCGAAGTCGAGAATGTTGCGCACCTCGGCGCCGCGCCAGCGGTAGATCGACTGGTCTTCGTCGCCCACGGCGCAGACATTGCCCTGGGGTCCGGCCAGCAGGCGCACCAGTTCGTATTGCGCGCGGTTGGTGTCCTGGTATTCATCCACCATCAGGTAGCGGAACCGTTTTTGATACATCTGGGCCAGTCCGGATTTCTCTTTGAGCAGCCGCACGGTGAGCATCAGCAGGTCATCGAAATCCACCGCACCGCAATCGGCCAGCCGCTGCTGGTATTCCCGGAACAGTTTCAGTTCTTCGTCACCCAGCCAGTTGTTGAAGTGCGGCTTGTAGGTATCCGGGGTCAGCAGCTGGTTCTTGGCCTGGCTGAAAAAGGCGAGCATCCGCCGCGGCTGGAAAATCTTTGAATTGAGACCGAGGTTCTCGATCACCTGTTTGATCAGGGTTTGCTGGTCGTTGGTGTCGTAGATCTGGAAGTTACGCCCGATGCCGTCCGGCGCGCCCTCGATGCGCAATAACCGCGCGCAGGCGGAGTGGAAGGTGGAGATCCAAAGACCGGGAAGCTCGGTCCCCAGCAGCTGGTCCACCCGCGACTTCATCTCCGCTGCCGCCTTGTTGGTAAAGGTCACGGCCATGATCTGGGAAGGCTGGGCCAGGTTTTCCAGAAGCAGCCTGGCGATGCGAAAGGTGATCACCCGGGTCTTGCCCGAACCGGCGCCGGCCAGGACGAGAATCGGCCCCTGGCCGTGCAGCACGGCCTTTTGTTGCGCCGGGTTCAGTTGTTCAAGCAGATTGGTGGTGCCCATGATGGTGTCGTGACCCATTGATTGAGAAGGCCGCCGTTCGACCTGGTATTTTACGCATTCATCGGATCGAGCAGTTTAACCAATCAGGGCTGGTACGTCGAGTCTGAGGGGCGAGATCTGTCATCGCGAGGAGCCCGAAGGGCGACGACACGATCTCCCGGGAGTCCCAAATCCGCTAAAGGACCGTGGCGCGAAGGGAGCAGGTCGGTTTCCCGGCTAAGCGAAATGTCGAGAGGTCAATGAAAACCCTGACGTGAACTCAAGACCCGTGAGCGAAGCTGGGGGAACCGGCCTGCTCCTGTGCCTGTCCGCCGCCTGCGGCCCCTCGCAATGTCAGTTCATTACTCCACCGTGACGCTTTTGGCCAGGTTTCGAGGCTGATCCACGTCGCAGCCCAGTTCGACGGCGATGTGGTAGGCCAGCAGCTGCAGGGGCAAAACCTCCAGCAGCGGGGTGAGCGCGGGGATGGTGCGGGGCACGTAGAGCGAGTAGTCCACAATGCCGCCCAGCTCCTCGTCGCCTTCGGAGCAGATGGCGATGACGGTGCCCTGCCGGGTTTTCACTTCTTCCACGTTGGCCTTGATCTTCTCGTAGAGCGTGTCGTGGGTGGCGAGGATCACCACCGGCATGTTCTCGTCGATCAGGGCAATGGGGCCGTGCTTCATCTCACCGGCGGGGTAGCCTTCGGCGTGGATATAGGAAATCTCCTTCAGCTTCAGCGCACCCTCGAGGGCGATGGGGTAGTGCAGGCTTCGACCGAGGTAGAGAAAATCGGTGGTCCGGCGGAATTTCCTGGCAAAGGCCTCGAGGCTGCCGTTCATCTCCAGCGTCCGTTCCATCAGGTGGGGGATGCGGCTCAGCTCCGCCACCATGGCCAGCGACTTCTCGGTGCCGATCCGACCGTGCACCTGGCCCATCTTCAGGGCCAGGAGGTAGAGGACGGCCAGCTGGGTGGTGAAGGCCTTGGTGGAGGCCACCCCGATCTCCGGTCCGGCGTGGGTGTGGATGGTCCCGGTGGACTCGCGGGTGATGATGCTGCCGCGCACGTTGCAGATGGAGATCACCGTGGCGCCCCGGCGGCGGGCTTCGCGCAGGCCGGCCAGGGTGTCGGCGGTTTCACCGGACTGGGAGATCACCACGGCCAGGGTCTTATCGTTGGCCAGCGGGGAGCGGTAGCGGTATTCCGACCCGTAATCCACTTCCACCGGAATACGGGCCAGTTCCTCGATGAGGAACTTGCCCACCAGTGCCGCGTGCCACGAAGTGCCGCAGGCCACCAGGTGCACTTTCTGAAAACCGGCCAGTTCCTGGTCGCTGATGTTGATCTCGCCCAGGTGAACATTGCCGGTGGACAGCGACATCCGGCCGGCCACGGTTTCCCGCACCGCCTCGGGCTGCTCAAAAATTTCCTTGAGCATGAAGTGCTTGAAGCCGCGTTTTTCGGCCATCACCGGTGACCAGTTGATCCGTTGGGATTGGGGCTGCAGCAACTGGCCGTCAGCGTCCTCGATCCGCACGCCGTCCATGGTCATGGCGGCGGTCTGACCGTCCTCCAGGTAGACTACCTCCTGGGTGAACTCGAGGATCGCCGGGGCATCGCTGGCCGCGAAATACTCCCCGTCACCCAGCCCGATGATCAGCGACTGCCCGTTGCGTGCCGCCACCAGCTTGCCCGGGTCGCCGCGGTCGATGACCGCCAGGGCGAAATAGCCCTCAAGCTTGCGGCTGACCCGCCGCACCGCCTCTTCCAGCGGAACCCCCTCCTCCTCTTCCAGGAGGTGGGCGATCACCTCGGTGTCGGTTTCGGAGACGAACTCACGGCCGCGGCCGATCAGTTCCTTTTTCAGCGTGAGGTAGTTTTCGATGATCCCGTTGTGCACCACAACCACCCGGCCGCCGAAACCCTGGTGCGGGTGGGCGTTCTCCTCACTGGGCCGTCCATGGGTCGCCCAGCGGGTATGTCCGATGCCGTATTCGCCGCGCAGCGGATTCTGGGCCAACAGCTCGGTGAGTGAACGGACCTTGCCCTTGCAGCGCCGGCGCTCGATCCGGCCATCCTGAAACACGGCGACCCCGGCGGAGTCATACCCGCGGTATTCAAGCTTTTTCAGCCCTTCCACCAGGACCGGGACCACTTCCCGCTTTCCGATGTAGCCAACGATTCCGCACATAGTATTAACTCCTTCGGCCAGGACGGCCCGGGACAGAAATGATTCCCGCCGTTATCGGACAGCGTTGGGCCCCGTCTCGCTTCCCGGTTCAAGTTGGCAGCCGCTCAGTGTGCTGTATTCCCGAACAACGGCGTTGTCGCCGAGAGTCGTGTCCGACAGTCGGGTGAAGCTGTGAATGGTGCACCCTGCTCCCACCCGGGTCCGCCCCTCCAGCGTGGCGTGGGGCCGGATCAGGGTGTCCGGGCCCACTTCAACATCCCATTCCACCCGTGTGGTCTCCGGTGAAACCACGGTGACACCGGAGAGCATCAGCTGCTCCATCTTTCGCCGGTTGAGGATGGCGTCCATGCGGGCCAGCTCCAGCCTGGTGTTGATGCCGGCCACCTGGTCCGGGTCGCCAACCTCCAGGGCCTGAACCGCGTGGCCTTCCCCGCGGATGGCGGCAATGGCATCGGTGAGGTAGATCTCGCCCTGCTTGTTGTCGTCGCCGCAGCCCTCGAGGGCGCGGTAGAGCAGTTCGGTCTTGAAACAGTAGATTCCGGCGTTGATCAGCTTGACGCGGAGTTCGTCGGCATCGGCGTCGGTCTGCTCGACGATCCGTTCCACCTGCCCGGACCCGTCGGTGATGATCCGGCCGTACCCGGTTGGATCCTCCAGGCTGGTGGTGAGCAGGGTGCAGCCGCTGTCGGTTGATGTCTGCAATTCCGCCAGGGCCATGATCGTCTCGGATTTCAGCAGTGGAACATCGCCGCTGAGGATCAGCGACGGGCCGGGGTCGGCCATCATTTGATTCCTGGCCGTCAGAACCGCGTGCCCGGTGCCGTTCTGCTCTTTCTGGGTGACGAATTCAACCGGGAGGTCTTTCACGGCGTCCTTGACCTGCTCGGCACCGTGGC
>JAQAZP010000359.1:0-5355 GCA_032127265.1 Acidobacteriota bacterium | reverse complement strand
CTGGCCTCGCTGGTGGGCAGCAACGTCTTTACCCTTTTGGGCACCGACGTGACGCCGGCCCCCTACAACCAGCCGCCGTTCGCGCCGGCCGGTGACACCGACACCGACGCCTGCACGGTGATCGCCACGGCTCCGTAACGCCGCGGTCGTGCATCGACTCTGTCAACCAGGGCCCGGGTTTTCCCGGGCCCTTTTTTCGTGTGCGCTCAGTTCATGAGCGGCCTCGGGCAGAATACGGGACTTGCCTGGCCGTAGCCCTTCATTTACCATGAACCAATGATTAAAAAATTCACAGTGAAAACCGGGCAGCGCACCGATTTTGTGGAGATCACCGGCGACATCAGCGAGGCCGTCCGCCAGCTCAACCTGGACAGCGGTGTGGTAACCGTTTTCGTGCCCCACACAACGGCCGGGGTGACGATCAACGAGCATGCCGACCCGGCGGTGATGGCCGATATGGAAATGGTACTCGACCGGATGGTTCCCTGGACCGGCGGTTACCGGCACGATGAGGGCAACACCGCGGCCCACGTAAAGGCCAGCCTGATGGGCTCCTCGGTTATGGTCATCGTTGACCAGGGCCGGCTCCAGCTGGGAACCTGGCAGGGAATCTTCTTCTGCGAGTTCGACGGTCCCCGGACCCGGAGTGTCCTGGTCTCCGCTTACTGATCCGCTATGGCTGGACGTCATGAAACTTCGATGGTTCATCACCGGGTGGATGGCCAGGCGGGCCGCGGGCTGGTGTTCAACGAGGGGGAGCGGGTATGGGGCTTCACTTCACCCGCCTACTACCTGCTCTACAAACACCGGCCCGGACTCACCGTTGCCGACGGCCTGCAGTACCGGGCGTTGAAACAGTTCGACGGGTGCGGCTACATGCCTTTCATGATTATGGAAAAGTGTGTGGAATGATTGAAGTTACTTGACGAAACAGGTCCTCAAAGCCTACATTTAGCATAACAGGACGGAACGGTGATTTAGGCAAGTGCCGTCCAGGCCATATTACTGAATGCCTGCCGATACAGCAGTGCCGGGGCGAATCTCCGGCGAATTCCCTGGGGAAAGGAAATCGATCATGCGATCCCGGAAAGGTCTCCCGCTCTATCTCTGTGTTGCACTTCTGGCCGCCCTGGTGCTGGCGGGCGGTCTGTGGGACATGGAGACCCAGGCCAGACCCGAGTACCGCGATGCGTTTTACACGGTTTACCCCGGCGCGGTGGGGACCACTATCGAGACAGTGGGGAGCCAGCCGAACCACTGCGGCGTCTGCCACTACGAGTTCACCGGCATCTACATGCGCAACCCTTACGGGGTGAAGGTTCACGAGGCGCTCAACTTTTTCACCGACACGCCCCTGGGGCGTCAGGCGGCGATCATGTCCATCGCCAATACCGATGCCGACCTCGATGGTTTCAGCACACTCACCGAGGTGACCGACACGGCGACATACTCCAACACCCCGACCTTCCCCGGGCTGACCCTGGACAACGTGGCCCAGACCACCAACGTCAACCAGAGCCAGATCACCGGCCACCTGGTGCCCACCACCGGCGGTGACAGCACATCGCCCGCGGTGACCGTCCTGACACCCAACGGCGGGGAAACGGTCACCGGCAACAGCGGCGCCACGCTGCAGTGGTCGATCAACGACGCCAGCGCGATCCACACCGTGGACGTCTACCTCTCCCTGAACAACGGCTCAAGTTACTCGCCGCTGGTCAAAGGCTTGCCCGACACCGGCAGTTACATCTGGTATCCGCCCAACCGGCCCACCACCCAGGCCCGCCTGCGGGTGGTGGCCACCGACACGGCCTGGAACGTCGGCCAGGACAACAGCAACGGCCCCTTCACCATCGTTTCGCCGGGGGGCGGGGTGGTGGCATCCACCCTGCGCGATTTCGACCAGCCGGGGAGCCAGCCCTTCGACACCGGGCTGCTCTTCCACCCCGATGACTGCTCGGGCTGCCACGGCGGCTATGACGACGCCGTGGAGCCGCACCGCAGCTGGCAGGGCAGCATGAAGGCCCATGCCTCCCGGGACCCGCTGTTCCGGGCGGCCATGTCGGTGAGCAACCAGTTTGTCCCCGATTCCGGCGACCTCTGCCTGCGCTGCCACACGTCGCGGGGCTGGATGGCCGGTCGTTCGGTGCCCACCGACGGCAGCCGGCTGGAGAATGACGACCTCACCGGCATGTTCTGCGGCCAGTGCCACCGGCTGGTTGACCCGGTCTATTCCGGGGCCAACCCCTCGGTGGATCTTTCGATCATCAACGCGCTGGACGATGCGCCCTCCGAGTTCGGCAACGCGATGTATGTTCTGGACCCGGACGGTGAGAAGCGCCGCGGCCCCTATTCCGACGGTGACCGGGCCCACCCGATCCTCACCTCGCCCTTCCACCGGGAGGCGGCGCTTTGCGGCACCTGCCACGACGTGAGCAACCCGGTGTTCGAGAACGACGGCAGCGGCAACTTCCTGCCCAACAGCTTCAACAGCCCGGCCACCGATTTCGGCAAGGGCAACCTGATGGCCCTTGAGCGCACCTACTCCGAGTGGCTGAACAGCGACTACAACACGCCGGGCGGCGTATACGCCCCGCAGTTCGGCGGCAACCTCGATTACGTTTCCA
Organism: Acidobacteriota bacterium; assembly: GCA_032127265.1. Taxonomy (GTDB): domain Bacteria; phylum Acidobacteriota; class JAQAZP01; order JAQAZP01; family JAQAZP01; genus JAQAZP01. Next base: position 2,728 of record JAQAZP010000359.1, on the reverse strand, counting down.
TTTGCCAGGACTGCCATATGCGGGACGTCACCGGTATCGGCGGAACGGTCCGCGGCTCACCACCGCTGACCCGCACCGATCTGCCGCTGCACGACTTCACCGGCGGCAGCACCTGGCTGCCCGGTCTGCTCTACGACCTCTATCCCGACGACGTGGACGACGCGGCGATGCAGGCCGGTATCCTGCGGGCCGAATACATGCTGCAGAACGCGGCCAGCGTTGTCGCCGCGCAAAACGGGATTCTGCTCGACGTGACGGTGACCAACGAAACCGGTCACAAACTGCCCACCGGATACCCGGATGGGCGGCGCCTCTGGATCAACGTCAAGTTCTACGACGAGGGAATGGCTCTGCTCTCCCAGAGCGGAGCTTACGATCCGCTGACCGGCGTGCTGACCCACGACGCCGAGGTCAAGATTTACGAGGCTGAGCTGGGCCTCGACGCCACCACCGCACCGCTGGTGGGAACGAGCCCCGGGCCGTCCCACCACTTCGCGTTGAACAACAAGGTTTACAAGGACAACCGCATCCCGCCCCGGGGCTTCACCAACAGCGCGTTCCAGGGGTTCGGCGGCGCACCGGTGGCCTGTACCTATGCTGACGGGCAGTATTGGGACGGTACCAGTTACATGATTCCCGAGGGAGCGACTTCGGCCGAGGTCACGCTCTACTACCAGAGCACCTCCAAAGAATTCGTGGAGTTCCTCCGCGACGAGAACAGCACCGACACCACCGGCCAGGTGATGTTCGACCTGTGGAACGAAAATGGCAAGTGCCCGCCGGAGGTGGTCTGGACCGGCACCGTGCCCCTGGAGGTGGTGAGCCTGACCGTGGGGGCTGAACTGGCCTGCTTGCCCCAGTCGGGGACGCTGCCCTTTTCGGTCTACATGGGCGCCACCCTGGAAAACCTGGCCCCCACGTTCCGCCGCGCGGCGGCGCGGATCGACGTGGTGATCGCCGGCGGCAGGCTCTACACCAACTGGCGGGCCGGCTGGACAAATCTCAGCCCGGGGGAATCGTACAACTCGGGATGGAGCCAGACGTTTCCGGCCTTAGGCACGCTGGTGGGGCAGAACCGGTTCACCCTGCTGGCCGTGGACGTGACGCCCGCGCCGTATAACCAGCCGCCCTATTCCCCCGCCGGGGATTCGGCCTCCGATCAGTGCATCATCACCGCCGCCGCCCCATGAGGCGGCCCGGTCGTTCCCGTCGCCGGATTCAGGCGGGAATGTCAGTTTTGAGTGGATTCGGTTCGTTTCTGGAATCAACAAGGAGTTGACTGTTCGGGACAGCAAACCTATACTATCGCAGTAGAATAGCGGTAGAGTTCACCCGCCTGATCGCCACTCCCAGGCGTTCAGACCATGGCCTGAATTCATGCTGTTTCCCAGGTCCCTGAATCCCCGCGGGGTATCATTCATGCCGATTGTGCTGCGCCATCTGCCGATCCTTCTCGTCGTTCTTCTGCTGACGGCCGGGTGCGGGGCCGTGCGCGGCACGGTTCCGGCGGTTGAAGCCGAACCGGAGATACTCGTGGCGGGCGCCCCGGTGGCCGAGAGCATCGAGGAGTTCTGGCTGGATGGCAGCATCAGGATACGCCACCAGGTGATCAGGGATGCCGATGGTTCGCCCGTGGAACACGGTGTCTATGCCCGCTGGCACGAGAACGGCCTGCCCGAATACGAGACCGTTTTCGACAACGGCCGCAAGAACGGCCGGGCGGTGCGCTGGCACATGAATGGCGAGATCTGGATTGAAGAATTCTACGAAATGGGATTGAAAGAGGGCGCCTGCCGGACCTGGAACGAGGCGGGCGACCTGGTCAAGGAAGAGCAGTATGCCCACGGCAAACCCCACGGGACCTGGACGGTCTGGGAAGAGGGCGTCGTGCGGGCGAGAAGTTGTTTTGATCATGGCATACCGGTTGATTGTGAACCGGAAACGCCGTCCGAGTGAAGTGGTTCCCTTGCCGCAACCCTGTAGTACTGGAGGTTGAAGGATGTCCAAGCGATGGTTGATCCTGTCGGTGTTACTGACCGCCCTGGTTGTCACCCCGGCCGTCTGGTCCGACGATGTGATTCAGCAGAAGAAGGAAGACCCGGCCGCTGCCGGCCCGCTGGAGACAATGGGCGACCGGCAGCCCGTCGAGCCGGAGGGCGTTCAGCAGACCAGCCCGGCCTACAATTCGTCTTCCCGCGGGTTCTTCATGTCCCAGGTCAATGTCAACGCCAGTGGACAGAACATTCTCGGTGACGCGGGCAACGAGCCCTCGATCGCTGTCGACCCCACCGACCCGAACAAGATGTGCATCGGCTGGCGGCAGTTCGACACGGTGAGCAGCGATTTCCGCCAGGCCGGCTATGGTTACACCACCGACGGCGGCGTCAGCTGGACCTTCCCGGGCAAGATCCAGGCCGGGGTGTTCCGCTCCGACCCGGTTCTGGGCTCCGACTCCTCGGGCACCTTCTACTACAACAGCCTGACCACCGACGAGTTCCAGTCCGACTTCTGGTGCCACGTCTTCAAGTCGACCAACGGCGGCGCCACCTGGGATGCCGGGACCTACGCCTACGGCGGGGACAAGCAGTGGATGGTCATCGACCAGACCGGCGGGGTGGGTGACGGCAACCTCTACGCCTACTGGACCCAGTGGTACAGCACCTGCTACCCCCGGGTTCTTCACCCGCTCGACCAACGGCGGCAGCACCTCGATCACCCGCTCGATGTC
>JAQAZP010000358.1:0-4357 GCA_032127265.1 Acidobacteriota bacterium | reverse complement strand
CAACAACCTGCCCTGCATCTACCTGGTGGATTCCGGCGGGGTCTTTCTGCCCCTGCAGGAGGAGGTGTTCCCGGACAAGGATCACTTCGGCCGGATCTTTTACAACCAGGCGCAGATGTCGGCTCTGAGCATCCCGCAGATTTCCATCGTCATGGGATCCTGCACCGCCGGCGGGGCCTACGTCCCGGCGATGAGCGACGAGACCATCATCGTCAAGAAGCAGGGCACCATCTTTATCGGCGGCCCGCCGTTGGTCAAGGCGGCCACCGGCATGGACGTGACTCCGGAAGAACTGGGCGGTGCGGACGTGCACACCAGGATCTCCGGTGTGTCCGACCACTACGCCCGGGATGATGAGCACGCTCTGCAACTGGCGAGGAACATCATGGAAAACATTCCTCGTCGACAGAAGACCTACCAGGACATCGTCCAGCCGGAAGACCCGTACTACGATGCTGAAGAACTGCTGGGGGTCATTCCCCGCGACCTGCGCAAACCCTTTGACATGCGTGAAGTGATCGCCCGGATCGTGGACGGCAGCCGTTTCCACGAATTCAAGGAGAACTACGGTACCACGCTGGTCACCGGTTTTGCCCACATCATGGGTTACCCGGTGGGTATCCTGGCCAACAACGGGGTGCTCTTCTCCGAGAGCGCGCAAAAGGGCGCCCACTTTGTCAGTCTCTGCTCGGTGCGCAAGATACCACTGATCTTTCTGCAGAACATCACCGGCTTCATCGTCGGCAAGGAATACGAACACGGCGGTATCGCCAAGGACGGGGCCAAGATGGTTCATGCCGTGGCCACCGCCCAGGTTCCGCGATTCACGCTCATCGTCGGCGGCTCCCACGGCGCCGGCAACTACGCCATGTGCGGCCGGGGCTATTTCCCGAGGCTGCTCTGGATGTGGCCCACGGCGAAAATTTCGGTGATGGGCGGCGAACAGGCGGCCGACGTGCTGTTTACCATCAAGCAGGAGCAGATGCGGGCCGCCGGCGAGGCGTTGATGGACGGCAAGACCGAAACAGAGTTCAAGGCGCCGATACTCGAGCGTTACGCCCGGGAGGGGAGCGCCTATTACGCCAGCGCCAGGCTGTGGGATGACGGAATCATCGATCCGCTGGACACCAGGACCGCCTTTGCCCTGGCGATCTCCATGTCGCTCAACGCCCCGATACCGGACCACAACTTCGGCGTCTTCAGAATGTAGAAGCGGAGCGAAGCGCCGGGAGGAAAGCATGTCCAGCACAGCGCAGGATTCGAGGGTCAGGCTGAACATCGACGGCCCGGTGGCCGTCTTGACCCTCAACCGTCCTCAGGTCCACAACGCCTTTGACGAGCGGCTGCTGGCCGAGCTTTCCGGGGCGGCCGGGAAACTGGCCGTCGATGATTCGGTAAAGGTGGTGCTGCTCACCGGGGCCGGGAAATCATTTTGCGCCGGAGCCGACCTGGACTGGATGCGGCGGATGGCCGGGTTCACCGAGCAGGAGAACCTGGAGGACGCCATGGGGCTTGCCCGCTGCCTGCGGTCGCTGTATCAGCTTCCCCAACCACTGGTGGGCCGCATACAAGGGCCGGTGATCGGCGGCGGAATGGGCCTGGTGGCGGTGTGTGACGTCGTCATCGCCGTCCCCGAAGCTGTTTTCGGCTTCAGCGAGGTTCGGCTGGGTCTGTCACCGGCCTGTATCGCGCCATATGTAATTCGCCGGATGGGGGAAAGCGCCTGCCGGGAACTGTTTCTCACCGGTGACCGCTTCGACGCCGCCACCGCCCACCGACTGGGCCTGGTTCACCGTCTGGCTTTGCCCGGGGAACTGGACCAGGCAGTGACTTCACTGGTCCGCCGCCTGCTGGCCAACGGCAAACAGGCCATGGCATCCAGCAAGGAATTACTTCGGCGGGTTCCCGGCATGCCGCTCGATGAGGCCGGTCCCTGGACGGCTTCGGTGATCGCCGGGCTGCGCGCCGGAGATGAAGGCCGAGAAGGTGTGAACTCATTTCTCGAGCGCCGAAAACCGTTCTGGTCCATCGTCGACGGCGACGGTGAGTGATTCGATGAACGCCGGCCGGCAGCCTTCCGGCGCCGGCCCAAGTCCGGAGAGTGGATGTTCAAGAAAATTCTGGTTGCCAATCGTGGTGAAATCGCGGTTCGGATCATCCGGGCCTGCCACGAACTGTCCGTGGCCTCCGTGGCGGTCTACTCCGAGGCGGACCGCCTCGGTTTGCCGGTGCAACTGGCCGGCGAAGCGATCTGTATCGGGCCGGCCTCCCCGCTGGAATCCTATCTGCGAAGCGATACGATCATCGACGCTGCCCTGGGGTGCGGGGCCGACGCCATCCATCCGGGATACGGTTTTCTCGCCGAGAACCACAACTTCGCCAGGAAAGTGGCCGAAGCCGGTTTGGTGTTTATCGGTCCGCCCGCCGAAGCGATCCGTTTGATGGGGAACAAGGTGGAGTCCCGGCAGCTGATGCTGACTTCCGGCGTCCCGGTTATTCCCGGTGCCTCGCCCTCGGCCGATAACATCGATGCCTTCTTTGACGAAGCGCGAAAGATCGGTTTCCCGGTGCTGGTCAAGGCCGCCGCCGGCGGCGGCGGCAAGGGGATGCGGGTGGCCGCATCCGAGGACGACCTGCGGATGTCCCTGGAGTCAGCTCAGCGCGAGGCGGGCAGCGCATTCGGTGACAGCACCGTCTTTCTTGAGAAATTCATCGAGCAGCCCCGGCACGTCGAAATCCAGCTCCTGGCCGATCAACACGGCAAGACCATCCATCTGGGTGAACGCGAGTGTTCAATCCAGAGGCGCCATCAAAAAATTGTCGAGGAATCGCCCTCCACCGCGCTGACCCTCGAAACCCGCGAGGCCATGGGCCTGGCCGCGATGCAGGCCGCGGAAGCGGTTGGGTACACCAACGCCGGTACGGTTGAGTTCCTGCTGGACACCGACGGAAGTTACTATTTTCTGGAAATGAACACCCGCATCCAGGTCGAGCATCCGATCACCGAGCTGGTCACCGGCGTGGATCTGGTGCAGTGGCAGATCCGAATTGCCGCGGGTGAACCCCTGACCATCGACCAGCAGGATGTGGGTCAAAAGGGCCACGCCATCGAATGCCGGATCTACGCTGAAGATCCCGGTAACAACTTCATGCCCTCGCCTGGTAAAATCCTCTACGCTCTTGAGGCCACGGGACCAGGTATTCGTAACGACAGCGCCATTTTCAGCGGATTCGAGGTCACCATGAACTATGACCCGATCCTCTCCAAGTTGATCGTCTGGGGCGAGGACCGCGAGCAGGCAAGGAGAAGAATGATCAGGGCGCTTCGTGACATGGTGGTTCTGGGGATCGAGACCACCTGCGGCTACCTGGCCGACGTGATCGAACATCCGGCCTTTGCCCGCGGCGAGACATTCACCGACTTCATCCCCCGCAACATGAGCCAGTGGAGCGCCGCTGCTGACAACGGGACGGAGATCCCCGTCGCCGTTCTGGCTGCTGCCGCCCTGGAACTGCTTTATCCGGCATCCGCCGGGGCCGGGGCGGGTCGCGGACCAGGTGAACCCGTGGTTACACCATGGCAGCGGTGCGGGGCCTGGCAGATCGGCGATTCAATACCCCTGGCCGGGACTGCGGCGGATGACGGAGGACGCGATGGAGCTTGAATTTCAGAACACGGACGGGAGCCTGCACCGCTTCACCTTTGAATCGAACCGTGGACAAACGTTTTCCCTGACTCTGAAAGGCAGCTGCCTGTCCGGGAGCTGGCTGCGTGCCGGCACGAACACTATCTCGCTGCTCACGGATGACGGAACATCGCACCTGGTCCACCTGGCTTGCGATGACTCCCGACAGTTCCATCTTCAGCACCAGGGACGGATCTACCGCCTGGTGGATCCCGGTGCCGTTGAAGCCGGCACTTCCGGCGGTGGTGGCGGCACAACCGGAGGCGATATCAACGACAAGGGTGAAGTTCTTTCGCCAATGCCTGGAAAAATTGTCGGTCTTCCCGTGTCCCTTGGGGACCGGGTGGCACCTGGTGACCTGCTGGTGATTCTGGAATCGATGAAAATGGAAAACCCGGTCCTCAGTCCGGTGGCCGGATCCGTGGCAAAGCTGCCCCTGGAAGTGGGTGCCGCGGCCGCTCTCGGCGACCCGCTGATCCAAATTGACGTGGATGAGGAAGACTCAGTGACGCCAGGCTAAACGCACCCGGTCGACGGGCATATCTTATTTGTATTGATGTAGTTACCATGAGCGGCAAATTTGTCTGCTTCTTGACTTTCAGCTGGGAAGATGCTAAGAGAGCCACGTTGGGACAAGGATAAAAGACTGAAATAGCCGGTGCCGGCTGACG